>CAMVNR010000040.1 GCA_947168905.1 uncultured Lachnospiraceae bacterium | reverse complement strand
AAATGCTGTGGTCGTTGAAGCAAGAATCCCACTACTTCAGTGGTGGGAGTGTCAAAGACTGAACAGCAGAATCAGAGAAGTACACCTTTTGTACACCTTCTTAAGAAAAGAAAAAGAAGGAGCAGGATCTCTCCCGCTCCAGCTGTCAGGACTCAACCGCCGCCCGCTTGCGCAGATACTCCTCTTTCACCCGCAACACATCCTTTGCGATCACCTGTCCGATCCCTCTGATCTGCAGCAGATCATCTCCTGATAAAGCCATCAGTTGATCCAGTGTAGAGATTCCCGCTTTCAACAGACACCGTTTGGTATGTGAGCAAGTCAGGATCTGGTCCAGTTCAGAAGGAGGAAGATCAGGACACCTGTTCCTCATGATTCGGATTCCTTTCTCATCATGTAAGCTTTTTCAGAAAAGACGGAAAAGGAGCAGGATCTCTCCCACTCCTTCAAAACGCTTGATTTAAGCCATTTTCAGCTTAGCCGAAGTATCTCTTCAGCAGGCCTGCGAAGCCTTTTCCGTGTCTTGCCTCGTCCCTACCGATTTCATGCACGATGTCATGGATCGCGTCGAGGTTCAGCGCTTTCGCACGCTTCGCCAGATCCGCTCTGCCCTGGGTCGCGCCGTACTCTGCATCCGCACGAAGCTCCAGGTTCTTCTTTGTGGAATCGGTTACAACTTCACCGAGAAGCTCGGCGAAATGCGCTGCGTGCCAGGCTTCTTCCATCGCTGCCTTCTCAAAGAAAGCGCCGACTTCCGGATATCCCTCACGGATCGCCACGCGGCTCATCGCCAGATACATACCGACTTCCGAGCACTCGCCGTTGAACATGTCGCGAAGATCCTTCTTGATATCTTCCGGAGCGTCGGAAGCAACCCCGACTACATGCTCTGCTGCCCAGACCTTCTCTTCATTCTGCTTGATGAATTTAGAAGCCGGAGCCTTGCATACCGGACAGGTGTAGCCTTCCGGAAGTGCATCGCCTTCGTAAACATAGCCGCATACGCCACAAACAAATTTTGCCATAATTGATTTCCCTCCATATAACATTAACTCTTTTGTCCAGCCATATAAAAATCATCCGCAGGCAGCCTTCTTTCTTTCCTTAAGGCGCTCCAGAAGAATCATGGCTGATATGCCTGATACAATAAATACCCCGAGGATGACGCCGCCGGAATCAATCAGCATGTCGAAGCCCTGCATGGCCCGTCCGCTGACAAAACTCTGGTGGAATTCATCACTCATTGCATACAGTATACCTGTAAACGTACCGATAATCAAGCGAAAAACCGCTTTTAAATCAAATTCTCCCAGAAACAGGGAAAGTAATCCGCCGAGAACGAAATACTCGCTGAAATGGGCCGCTTTCCGCAAAAGATACTCAAACTTCTCCAGATAGTCGTGAAGCTCTCCCGCGTTTTCCGGAAAAAACCAGTCTCTGAAGAAAAAGCGCGCAAGTACCTCCGTAAGCGATCCCGAAAGTCTGGAAGACTCCTCTGCGGTCTTTGCGGAGAAGAGAAAAATAAGCACCATCCAGAGCACAAGCGCCGCTGCGAAAACCAGCTTTCTTAAAAAGCTTTTCCGCTTTCCTGAATCCTGCAATTTCACAGCTGTCCGATCGCATGAAGGTATCTGGATAATGCGTCTTTCCAGTCCGGAAGCCTATTGAACCCTGCTTCTGTCAGCTTTTTCTTCTCAAGCCTGGAGTTCTCCGGCCGCGCAGCTTTCGAAAGTCCGTACTCGGCAGTAGTGACCGGGGTAACCTTCGTCGAAAGCCCTGCCTGCCGGTAGATTTCACAGGTGAAATCATACCAGGAAATGTATCCGCCTTCATTGGTTGCATGATAAGTTCCGTACTTATCGGATACAATCATATCCACAAGAAGGACAGAAAGATCCGGCGTATAGGTCGGCGTACCGATCTGGTCCATAACGACACGGACTTCCGGATGATTCTCTGCGACACGGAGCATCGTTTTAACGAAATTCTTTCCGTTCAGTCCGAAAACCCATGCGATTCTGACGATAAAATGCTTCGGCACCAGGCTTCTTACCGCCTTTTCTCCGAGAAGCTTTGTCTGTCCGTACCAGGAAAGCGGTTCATAATCCGTGCAGTCGGGATCCCACGGCGTTTCGCCTTTGCCGTTAAACACATAATCGGTCGACAGATACAGCATCGGGATATCCGCCTCTTTGCAGTATTCTGCGATATGAAGCGTTCCTTCCGCATTGATTTTGTAGACCTTATCGCGATTTTCTTCGTCTTCGGCGGCGTCCACAGCCGTCCAGGCCGCACAGTGAATCACAGCGTCCGGCTTCTCATCGCGAAGAACCTTTTCTACCATCTCCCTGTCGGTAATGTCCATCCGGACATAGGGAAGTCTTGCGACCGCGGTTCCGTCCTGCAGACCACTGTAGCTCTCGGCAATATCCGAGCCGACAGCATCGATGCCGCGGCTGTCAAGTTCATTTACCACATCGTGCCCGAGCTGTCCGCCCGCGCCTGTGACAAAGACTTTCATAATCTGTCTCCGTACATTTTTTCAAAGTACTGGCGGTATTCTCCGCTGATAATGTTCTCCCACCAGGACTTATTATCGAGATACCACCGGATGGTCATCGGAATCCCCGTTTCAAAGGTATAGCTCGGGTTCCAGCCAAGTTCACGAGTAATCTTCGCGGGATCGATCGCATAGCGGCGGTCATGCCCTTTCCGGTCCTCCACATGCTCGATGAGGGACATCGGCTTGTCCAGCGCTTCGAGCACGGTGCTGACGATCTGCATATTGGTGCGCTCGTTGTGCCCGCCGACATTGTAGACCTCTCCGACTTTTCCCTTTCTTACGATCAGGTCAATCGCCACGCAGTGGTCATATACATGGAGCCAGTCGCGGACATTGAGGCCTTCGCCGTATACCGGGATCTTCTCGTTGTTCAGCGCTCTGGAAATAATCAGCGGAATGTACGGGCCGTAGTTATTGCTGCAGCGGCTGATCGTAACAGGCGTCTGGAAGGTCCGGTGATAAGCCATGACAAAAAGATCCGCCGAAGCCTTGGATGAAGAATAAGGGCTCGACGTATGAAGCGGGGTTTCCTCCGTGAAGAACAGATCCGGACGGTCAAGCGGAAGGTCTCCGTACACCTCGTCCGTGGACACCTGGTGATAACGCTTCACGTTAAAGGCGTTGGACGCATCAAGAAGGGTTGTCGTTCCGAGTACGTTCGTCTGAACGAAGATCTCAGGATTCTTAATGGAACGGTCCACGTGGGATTCCGCCGCGAAATTGATGACGACGTCAAACTTTTCCTTCTCAAACAGGTCAAACACAAATTTACGGTCGGCAATATCGCCGCGCACAAACTTGTAGTTCGGTTTGTCTTCCACAGGCTTCAGGGTTTCCAGATTTCCTGCGTAGGTAAGCAGATCCAGATTGACGATTTCGTCCTCCGGGTACTTATTCACCATATAGTGGACAAAGTTTCCCCCGATAAATCCGGCGCCGCCGGTGACTAATATTTTCATAATATGGTTCCTTTCTGATTCATGCAGCGATGAGGCCTTGCTTCGCACTTCGTTCCTCATTGGCTGCGCTTGCCTTCCTGTCCTGAGTAAACCGATGGTTCCGTGCTCCGCACTCCCGCCATCGGCCAATTCGGAACTCTCGTGCTTCGCACTTCGTTCCTCATTGGCTGCATTCGCCAAAGGCTGTGATCCTCAGGCAAGCCTGGGATCACATACTTTGGCTCATTGTTTACTCTATGTATTTCCCGTCGAGAATATCTTTCAGGTATGCGCCGTACTGATTCTTCTTATGAATCTCGTAGACTTCCTCAAGCTGTTCCCTCGTCATCCAGCCGTTCGTATACGCAATCTCTTCAATGCAGGCGATCTTGCGGTGCTGGTGTGTCTCGATCGTCTTGACAAAATTCGTGGCATCCACCAAAGACTCGTGCGTCCCGGTATCAAGCCAGGTGAAGCCCTGTCCGAGAAGCTCCACAGACAGCTCTCCGTTCTCGAGATAAATCCGGTTCAGATCCGTGATTTCCAGCTCTCCGCGTGCCGAAGGCTTCAGATTCTTCGCGTAGTCGATCACTTTGTTGTCATAGAAATAAAGTCCTGTGACGCAGTAATTGCTCTTCGGATGCTGCGGCTTTTCCTCAATGGAAATCGCCCGGCCATTTTCATCAAACTCGACAATGCCGAAACGCTCGGGATCATCCACATAGTAGCCGAAAACCGTCGCGCCGACTTCCTTCTGCGCCGCTGCCTGAACACGCTTTTTCAGTCCGTGGCCATGGAAAATGTTGTCGCCGAGAATCATCGCCGCTCTGTCATTCCCAATGAAATCCGCACCGATAATGAAAGCCTGGCCGAGTCCGTCCGGGGACGGCTGCACCGCATAGGACAGATTCACGCCGAACTGCGCGCCGTCGCCGAGAAGCGCTTCAAAGCGCGGAGTATCGTCCGGGGTCGATATAATCAGAATATCCCGGATTCCCGCCATCATCAATACGGACAGTGGATAATAGATCATCGGCTTGTCGTAAATCGGCAGAAGCTGCTTGCTGGTGACCTTGGTCAGGGGATAAAGTCTGGTGCCGGATCCGCCGGCCAGAATAATACCTTTCATAGTGGAAATTCTCCAAAAACCTCATAATTTTTGTGTCCTACTATGATATCATAGATTCAGGCAATTATCAATCGAAAGTTATTTTTACACTATTCGGAGCCGGACACAAAAGAAGATTCTGTCTTGACTTTTCTATACTTCCAGCGCTTTGTACGCCTCGACTGCCAGACGGTCGCAGCGTTCGTTGAACACATGCCCGGCATGTCCCTTCACCCATACAAACTCCAGCCTGTGGGGCTTCATATCCTGAATCAGGCGCTCCCAAAGGTCGATATTTTTGACTTCGTCGGCTTTTCCCCGGCGGAAATCCTTCTTCAGCCATCCGTAAATCCAGCCCTGATTGACGGCATTGCAGACATACTGGGAGTCGGAGCATACCACGACCTCGCACGGACGTGTGAGCGCCTCCAGGCCGACGCATACTGCCAGAAGCTCCATCCGGTTGTTCGTCGTTTCCGGAAAGCCTTCGGAATACTCTCTTTCATACACCTTTCCGGACGGACCCGTATATCTTAGGATCACTCCGTAGCCGCCCGGCCCGGGATTCCCCGAACACGCGCCGTCGGTGTATAATTCCACTTTCGCAAGTTCTTTCATCAGAGTCCTTTTAAGTAAGCGACCAGGTTCCGGTCTCAGCAAAATTCTCAGCGGTCTTCTCCGCCGCCTTTACGACATCCTCTCCATAGCCCATCACCGCCAGCAGCTTGATCGCGTTTCTTGTCGTGGCTTTTCCTTTCTGCAGGATGTAGTTGAAGCGGATCTCGTTATCCACCACCTCTTCTTCAAAATGATAATTCGAATAAATGTCCTTCAGAAGCTCGGTAAGCTCGATATCATGGGTAGCGGTGACAAGCATGGCATTCTTCCCCGCCAGGTTTTTCAGGATCTGCGCGGAGGCGGCGATTCTTTCCACGGTATTCGTGCCGCGAAGCACTTCGTCGACAAACGCAAGCACCGGCGCGCCTTCCTGTTCGGATGCGTCCATGATGCGCTTTAAGGATTTGATCTCCACGATGAAGTAGCTCTCTGCACTTTCGATGTCGTCCCTAAGCGCCATCGAGCTGTACACGCGGAAGAATCCTCCTTTATAGCTGTGCGCATGTACCGTGTTCACACTCTGTGCAAGGATCACCGACAGCGCCGTGGTACGAAGGAAAGTGGATTTTCCGGATGCATTCGAACCGGTAAGAAGGAGCGAGCGGTTTTCAGAGAAGCTGTTCGCAACCGGCTCCTTTAAGAGTGGATGATACTCATCCTTTACAGCCAGCGTCTTCTCGTTATTGCAGAATTCGCCGCGGCAGGAGAACGGAATCGTCTCACGGTAGGACCCAATCGCGATCATGGCCTCCAAAAAGCCCATGGTTCTGTACAGCGCCAGGATATCTTCCTCGTTATTGACGACCTTTCTGACCATGCGGTTGAATTTCAGGAAATCCAGGTGCGTGATCATTCTGAGGTAGTCCAGCACCAGCTGCGCGATATCGCCCGAAGCCCCGGCCACCGAGCCTGAGCCGAGCCACTTCATATCGCGCTTCAGGCTGCGGACGGAATTGCAGTGTTCGTGAAGCTCCCGGATGTAATCCTTTACCGGGTCGAGCTCTTTCATCGTCTGGCTTCCAATCTCGTCCGCTCCGTCAATCAGGGAAGCAATTGCGGCAAGTGAAATATAATACGGCTCCACATCGGACTTCGCCTTATAATATGTGTAAATATTATAGATCATCACACCCAGAAGCGCCAGAATTCCGAGAAGGACATTGTAGAAGATCGCCGCAACCCCGATAAGAAGCATCACCGAGTGCCGGATATGGTAAAAGTCGCCTTTCAGTTCCAGCGACTTAAACTGGTCAACAAAGTCCACCAGGGAGAATTTCCGTGTTCTGCCGATCGCCGCGTAACGCATCTGGAAGGCTTCCCTTGCCGGAACGTTCTCGATGAAATACTGTGTGACGCGCTCCCGTTCCTTCAGCTCGTCTTCACTGAACACCGGCTCCCTCAGAAGGTCATACAGCACCTCTTCCCCTGCGGAGGAAAAGGTGTGATTCATCGCGATGAAAATCGAATCCATATCCAGGTCGTTCCAGGTAATGTCGTCGACATGATAGGCATCGCTTTTGACCCGTTCGTAATAGCTTCGGATTTTCCTCATTTCCTCTTCCGTATATTCGCGCTTCGGCAGGATACCGTAATTTGCGCGGACTTTCTGAAGAAGACGCGCCTTCTTACGCCGTTTGGAGGTGGCGATGCTGAAAATAAGGATTGCCAGAATAATGACACCGATAACAATGTAAAGCCAGAGATATTCGCCCATATATACCTTCTTCTTACAGTAAAACCGAAGCCTTCCTGAAAAATACCGGGAAGGCTTCAATAATTGTGATTTGTTGACAAAAATGTACCAAAGAGGGAAACGCCGTCAGAAATAAATCAGTTCGTCTGCCGGGCGGTTCGCAAGTTTCAGTTCATTGACGTAGAACACCGGTCCCTTTTCCTGATAAGCGTCATGATATTCCCACTTCAGTGTCGCGTCCACATTGATAAACGCACGGTTTTCGATGCTTCTTGCCTTGTCATAGATGAAAAGATACGGCAGGAAGCGGATATCGGCTTCACAGCAGGTCATCGCGCGGCGGCCCGCAATCAGGACCTTCGGATCCGGCGCGTCCTTGGACTGCATGACCTGTGCGCACAGGTGGATGTGCTTTCCTTCATAGCGTTCCGGATGCTCCGGAAGATCAATGTAGAAGGTGCCGTAATTCTCGTCGCTTATGGTGATATCCGTTCCCGTGATATCGTAGGGAAGGTCGGGCTCCGGGCACTCCATCGGTTCGCCGTTTGCGTCTTCGAAGACAAGATCGCATTTCTGGTTTACGGAGCGCAGCGTCCGCTGATAAAGAACCAGATCGCTCTTCTCATTACAGCGGTTGAAAATGACCAGATCAGTATTGGTCAGCATTTCCATGGCCGTCATCTTGATATTGTTCAGATAGAGGCCGAAATTCGCGCCGTCCAGAATCGTAATGATCTGGTAGATCATCCAGTACTTCGGAAGCTTCATATCAAGCATCCGTTTCACGGACCACATCCCGTTGTACTCGATAATAACGCGCTCCGGGCGGTGCTTTAATGCCAGCTTCTGAATGGTCTTTTCGGTCAGCTCCTCCTCGTCTTCAATGAGTTCCAGCTTCGCGTTGCATTTCTTCAGCATCGCCGGCTCATATTCCTCTTCTCCTTCCTCGCAGAGAATCACCAGGGTTTTGGAGCCGTCATTGAAATAATCCTCCTGCATGGTGTACTTCAGGAAGTTGGTCTTTCCTCCGTCGAGAAAACCGGTAATCAGATAGACCGGAATCGTAGGGTCCTGTCTCATATTCTATGCCTTTCCGATAAGATTACAGTCCGAATAACGCCGCGACTTCTTTTTCTTTCAGTTCCGAACCGATGACGCACAGACGGCCCGTATAGTCCGCAGCGCCGTCGCGGATCTCATATTCCTCCGGAGTGAGGTCAAAATAGCCCCAGCTGCCGTCAGTCAGCGCTACCATGCCCTTCGCGCGAAGGATGACACCGTACTCGCTGGATTCCGACAGCTTCTCAAGGATCGACTCAAGCTCGGCCCGGTCAAATTTCTTCGGTGTTTCCACGCCCCAGCTCTGGAAGACCTCATCCGCGTCATGCTCACCGTGGTGGTGATGGTGATGATGGTGGTGATGATGCTCATGCTCATCGTGTTCGTCATCATCGTGATCATGATGATGCTCGTGCTCTTCATCGTCATCGTCGTGATCATGGTGATGCTCGTGCTCTTCGTCGTCATCGTCGTGATCATGGTGATCATGGTGATGTTCATGCTCTTCGTCGTCATCGTCGTGATCATGGTGATCATGGTGATGCTCGTGCTCCTCGTGCTCATCCTCATCATGGTGATGGTGGTGATGATGGCCGCTTGCTTTCTCTTCTTCCTCGTCCGTTAAGGCGATGAGATGCGCTTCGTCCATCATCTGGAGCGTCAGGTCCTGGGCATCCTCGATGACCTCGAGAATTCTTTCTCCCGGAAGTTCATCCCAGGGAGTCGTCAGGATACGGGCGCGCGGATTCTTTTCGCGAAGCATTTCCACTCCCTGAGCCAGCTTCTCATCGGAAACATTCTGCGAACGGGACAGGACAATCGCTCCGGCGGAGGCAATCTGATTGTCGTAGAACTCGCCGAAGTTCTTCATGTAGATTTTCACTTTGGATGCGTCCGCCACGGTTGTCGCAGAGTTCAGCTCCAGCTGACACTGCTCGGAAACGCGCTTCACGGCAGACATGACATCCGAAAGCTTTCCGACGCCCGAAGGCTCGATAATCACACGGTCCGGCGCGTAATCACGGATCACCTGCTGCAGCGCTTCGCCGAAGTCTCCGACCAGCGAACAGCAGATACAGCCGGAATTCATTTCTGTAATCTGTACACCGGCGTCCTTTAAAAATCCGCCGTCAATGCCGATCTCGCCGAATTCATTCTCGATCAGCACCACCTTTTCACCCTTTAACGCTTCCTGAAGAAGCTTCTTGATCAGCGTCGTCTTGCCGGCGCCCAAGAATCCTGAAATCACATCCACTTTTGTCATGTTAAGCTGCTCCTCCTGATTTTTCCTGCTTTCTTCGCAGGCGGTACCCGTACCGTCTGCGAAGCAAAGCTTATTTTCCGTATTTTACGGCGTAGGCCAGAATGCCCGCCACCGTTTTGCTGTCCTGGATGGTCCCGTTAAAGATCATTTCCTTCAGCTCATCCACGCTGTAGGCTTCAACATCAATAAACTCGTCCTCGTCCAGATGCTGACGGGTCGGGATCAGATTTCTCGCCACATAAATGTCGATCTGCTCGGAACTGTAGGCGATACATGTGATAAAGCCCGGCAGAATCAGTTCAATATCCTCAGACCTGAAACCGGTCTCCTCCTCAAGTTCCCTTACGGCGCAGGCGTAGGTCGGCTCCTCTTTGGAGTCGCGTTTTCCGGCCGGAAGCTCGAGGCTTTCTGTCTGGAGCGGGTTTCTGAACTGCCGCACGAGAAGGATCTTTCCGTCCTCCCTGACGGGGATGACGCATGCCGCACCCTTATGCTCAATGCAGTCCCATACAGCGGTATGGCCTTCATCAGTCAGCATTGTGTCCTGATAGTAATCAAATATCCTGCCGTGATGGATCAGCGTACGGCCGACCCTTTTGATATGATCCATGTACCTCTCCGTTGATAAGATGATTATCCCGGGCAAAAGGCAGCCCGCTAACTATTAATAATACCACAATTCACTTCCGTCCGCAAGGGGAAATGACAGGGAGCGATGTCCGTATCCAGGGGACTTAAAAGGGCATACGGAAAAAACCGCATGCCCTCTTCATTCACTTCGCGTAATCAGTCACACGTGATTCTCTGATCACATTGACCTTTATCTGGCCGGGATACTGCATCTCGGCTTCAATCTGCTTGCTGATGTTTCTCGCCATCAGCACCATGTCAGCATCGCTGACCTTTTCAGGAATTACCATTACCCGAACTTCGCGTCCCGCCTGTACGGCATAGGACTTTTCAACACCTGCATATGAATTTGTGATTTCTTCAAGCTGTTTCAGACGGTTGATATAGGTTTCAATCGTCTCGCGCCGCGCACCGGGACGTGCGGCTGAAATGGTATCCGCTGCCTGCACGATGCAGGAAATCATCGAAGTCGGCTCCGTATCGCCGTGATGCGACTCGACCGCATTGATGACAACCGCGGATTCCTTATATTTTTTACACAGTTCAGCACCAAGCTGAACGTGCGAACCTTCCATTTCATGGTCAACGGCTTTACCGATGTCGTGCAGCAGTCCTGCCCGCTTCGCCATACGGACATCCAGTCCGAGTTCCGAAGCCATCAGGCCGGATAAATGCGCAACCTCGATGGAATGCTTTAAGGCATTCTGGCCGTAACTGGTCCTTAAATACATCCTTCCGAGGAGCTTGACAAGTTCAGGATGAATGCCATGGACACCGACTTCCTGAATGGCTTTCTCGCCTTCCTCGCGGATCTTCTGATCGACTTCCTTCTTCGCCTTCTCGATCATTTCCTCGATTCTTGCAGGATGAATTCGTCCGTCAAGAATCAGTTTCTCGAGCGCGATTCTCGCAATCTCACGTCTGACCGGATCGAACGCGGAAAGCACCACAGCATCCGGTGTATCATCAATGATCAGTTCCACGCCGGTTAAGGTTTCTAAAGCGCGGATGTTCCGTCCCTCGCGTCCGATGATACGTCCCTTCATCTCGTCGCTCGGAATCTGTACAACAGTTATCGTGCTTTCTGCCACATGATCGGCGGCACAGCGCTGAATCGCCGTCACCACAATATCACGGGCTCTTTTGGCTGCTTCGTCGCGTGCCTGGCTTTCAAGCTCACGCACCAGCTTTGCAGCATCCTTCTTCACATCGTCCTCAAGGGACTTAAGCAGATGTTCTTTTGCCTGTTCGGAGGTAAGGCCTGAAACACGTTCCAGTTCTTTGGTTATCTGAGCCGTCTTCTGGTCAATCTCTGAATACTTCTTGTTCAGCCCTTCTTCTCTCGCCGAAAGATTGGCTTCACGCTTTTCCATCGTTTCGGCTTTGCGGTCAAGTGCTTCCTCCTTGTTCGAAACACGGCGCTCGGCTTTCTGGATCTCGCTCCGCCTGTCGCGGATCTCCTTATCGAGCTCGTTTTTCTGGCGCAGAGATTCCTCCTTGACCTCGAGAAGTGCCTCCCTTTTGGTATTCTCCGCTGTTTTCAGGGCTTCGTCGATGATTTCTCTCGACTTCTGCTCCGCCGATCCGACCTTCTCATTGAAGATCATCTTCTGGCGGTTCTGTCCCAGCCGGAAAAAGATAACCGATGCGGCAGCGATAGCCACGACCGCTGCCGCAATAATGACAACGACCACGGTAAAACTCACTGAACCCACAGGAGTACCTCCTTCTTGATATTCATAACCGTCCGCTGCCTGAAAAACGCGGATGTGAACCGCATTCGGTATCCGGCGCCGGACGGTTACATTTTCATTGTACAAAAAACAACAGCATATATTCTACACTGATTTTCTTTTCTTGTCAAGTAACGAAAATCCCGCGTCCTTTTGCGGCAATTACACCTTCAGTGTAATCTCGCGTCCCGACGGCTGATACTGCATAAAGGTCACGCCTGCGCGTGCAAGCATCCGTTTGCTGGCGCGGAAAGCGGGCGTATCGCCGTATTTGTCATCCGCATAGATCAGCGTGCGGATACCGGACTGAATAATCGCCTTGGCGCATTCGTTGCATGGGAAAAGCGTCACATAAAGCTTCGCTCCTTCCAGTGAACCGCCCCGGTAATTCAGTATCGCATTCAGCTCACTGTGGGCTGTGTAGAAATACTTATTGTCTTCTCCGTCTCTCGCCCAGGTGAATTCGGAATCCGGAATCCCGTTCGGAAAGCCGTTGTAGCCCACAGAGAGGATTCTGTTGTTGCTGCTGACGATGCAGCATCCGACCTGTGTATTCGGGTCCTTGGAGCGAAGTGCGGAAAGCATGGCAATTCCCATAAAGTATTCATCCCATTTGATATAGTCCGTCCGTTCGTACATTGTCAGCGCATCCTTTCTTGGTAATCAGAGTTTATTTTCAGGATCATCCCCTGCCTGAATCACATTTCCGCCGGCCGCCTTCAAAAGCCGGTTCATAATCGCCCCTCCGATGTCATGCCGTGTCATGTCCTCAGCATAAATGCGGTCCGCATCCAGGCTGTCAAACTGCCTTAATGCATCAAAAAGGCGATGGGCGGCTTCTTCCGGGTTCTCAATGCTTCCGACAGAGACGCACATGCCTTCCGGAAAGACTTTCAGGTGTTCATCAAAAGTAAGAATTCCGGCAGTTTTGTCCGCAAGGCAGCGGATTTTGGAAAGAATATCCTCCTCTTCCCCGGACACGATATAGAGCGGCGCTTTCGGCGCATAGTGCCTGTACTTCATTCCGGGGGCCTTCGGGTGGTCGACGGCTCCGGTATGCGAAATAATATTTTCCGCGCGGATCGCCGGGTCAACCCGGATCGGCCCGATCAGCTCTTCCATCTCGGACAGCTTTACATATCCGTATCGAAGAAGCACCGGTTCCGGAACCGACAGGTCAATGATCGTGGACTCAATCCCGATCGGAACTTCCCCATCGTCAATAATCAGGTCCACGCGCCCGTCAAGATCTTCGATCACATGCGAAGCCCTGGTTGTCGAAGGCCGTCCGGAAAGATTCGCCGAAGGCGCTGCGATGGGAAGGCGCGATTCTCTTAAGATCGCCTGCGCCACAGGATGCACCGGCATCCTGACGGCAACCGTATCAAGCCCGCCGGAGGTCTTGAACGGAACCAGTGCCGATTTGCGGAAAATAATCGTCAGCGGTCCCGGCCAGAAATGATCCATCAGAATCTTTGCTTTATCGGGGATTTCTTCCACAAGCGCGGGAAGCTGGTCCCTGTATCCGATATGAAGGATCAGCGGGTTGTCGGAGGGTCTTCCCTTCGCGGCGTATATTTTGGCAGCGGATGCTTCAGAAAGCCCGTTTCCCCCCAGGCCGTATACCGTCTCGGTCGGAAACGCCGCAAGGCCGCCCGATGCAAACACCGCTGCGGCCTTTTTTGAAATCTCCCCGAGAGAAACCTTCTCCGTCGATAAAATGAGTGTTTTCATACTCTGTCAGAAGCCGTCTGGCTTTCTGCTTCCTTTTCCTTCTTTTTCTTCTCGATAAAGCCCCAGATAAGATAATACCAGGCCGTTACCGAGGTAAATATGATTCCTCCGAGTCCGAAATAGAACGAAGCAATCGTTTTTGCCGTGTAAACAAGGAAAACGCAGAGGACAAAGCAAAGCATATACCCGCGAAGCATCGGTGCAAGCTCCGAACGGATCAGCTTTTTCTTTCCGACCACTTTCTTCTTGGTTATACTGACGAGGTAGGACATAATTGCCGCCCCGATGATTCCGCCAATGGCCATCACCTCCAGAATCATCATGAGCGGTGTGGCCGCAAGCGTAAAGCCCTCTGTCTGGAACCAGGCCCCGTAAAAAGCCACCAGAATGCCGCCTGCGGCAAGAACCCAGATCAGGTAGGTATCAATAAAGTTCAGGATTTTCTTTTTCATATCAGTTCCTCAAGAGCCGTATACTGAAGCCCGTGTGCGAGAGCGACGTTTCTGCAGGTGAGCTTTCCAAGATAGGTGTTGACACCGGATGCGATCACGCCGCTGTTTTTCGCAGCTTCTTCGAGCCCTTTTTCGGCAATCTGAAGGCCGTAACGAAGCGTTGCGTTTGTCAGTGCGATGGTGCTGGTGCGCGGTACGGAACCGGGCATATTTCCGACGCAGTAATGCACCACGCCTTCCTGAATATACACGGGGTCGTCATGCGTGGTCACATGCGAGGATTCTCCGCAGCCGCCCTGATCGATTGCGACATCGACAAATACGGCGCCGTTCTTCATTTCAGGCAGATATTTTGCCTTGAAAAGCTTCGGTGTGGAGCCTCCCGGGATCAGTACGGATCCGATCACGAGATCCGCATCCCTGAGGACGCGTTCGACATTGCTGTCGTTTGAAACCAGCGTCTGGATATGCGCGCCGAACATATTGTCCAGTTCTTCCAGACGTTTCAGGTTCACATCCAGAATGGTAACGTTCGCCCCCATGCCGACTGCGATCTTGCAGGCGTTCATTCCGACGGTTCCGCCGCCGAGTATAACAACATTTGCTTTCGGAGTTCCGGGAACGCCCGCGAGAAGGATGCCCTCCCCTCCGAAGCGTTTTTCAAGGTATTTCGCGCCTTCCTGAATCGAAAGCCGGCCGGCGATCTGCGACATCGGCGCAAGACAGGGAAGCGATCCGTCCTTTTCCTGGATAGTCTCGTAAGCAACCGCCTTCACTTTCCCGTCAAGAAGCGCCTGAAGCTGTTCTTTGTCCGCAGCAAGGTGAAGGTAGGTATAGAGAATCAGGCCGTCATGGAACAGCGGATACTCCGAGGGAAGCGGCTCCTTGACTTTGATCATCATATCGGACATATGCCATACATCCGTTGCTTCATCGAGAAGCGAAGCGCCTGCGTCCACATATTCATTGTCCTTAAAGCCGGAACCAAGCCCCGCGCCTTTTTCCATATAAACATGGTGTCCGGCAGCCACATAAGCCTTTACATTGTCCGGTGTCAGTCCGACGCGGAACTCATTATTCTTGATTTCTTTAACGCATCCGATTTTCATGTCAGCCCTCCTGCGAAACCGTTTATCTATGTTAGTATACGGCAAAACAGGCAAAAGTGCAAGATTTATCTTTTAAGTGAGGGCAAGCACATAACCGGAAACCGAGTTTTTGCGTACAGCGCCTTTCATCTCCAGCCTGATCAGAATTTCCAGAACCAGGGAAACCGGGAAGCCGGTGCCCTCAATAATTTCGTCCACGGACACAGCGTCCTGAGAGATCAGACCGAGGACTGTTTTTTCCTCGGGCGTCAGGCTGATTTTCACTGGCTTTCGGGTGTCCTTCTGCACTTTGATCCCGAGATACTGCAGAATATCCTCCGGACAGGTCAGAATCTGTGCGCCGTTTTTGATGAGTTCATTGCAGCCAAGACTCATCCGCTCCCCGATCCCTCCCGGAACAGCGAACACCTCCCTGCCGTAATCGAGCGCATATTCCACGGTCGTATGCGTCCCGGAGCGTTCGGATGCCTCCACAACCGCCAGACACTCGCCGTAGGCGCTGATCAGGCGGTTCCTTTTCGGAAAATCATAGGCTCTGGCCGTATAGCCGGCAGGTTTTTCCGAAATCACACAGCCAAGTCCCTCCGTCAGCCTGCGGTACAGTCCGATGTTTTCCTTTGGATAGCACTGGTCCGGCCCGCCGCCTAAGATGGCCGCGCTGAAGCAGTGCCCGGCGCCAAAGTCTTGCGCTGAAGCGGCGCCCGCTGCTCCGCTCTCTGCATATCCGTCAACGCCGAGCGCGAGACCGGACACGACGCAGATACCCGCCTCTGCGAGCTGCCTGCCAAAGAAAAAAGCGCATTCCTTTCCGTAATTGCTGCAGCGGCGCGAGCCGACAACAGAAACCCTGTGCTGTGTCTTTTCCGGAAGCTTTCCCTTGACGTAAATACCGGCAGGAGGGTCCGGAAGAAAGCGAAATTCCTGAGGGTAGTCCGGGTGTTCCATGGAAAGAAAGCGGATCCCCTTTTCCAGCGTCTTCTCATAGAGTTCCGTGAGAAGCTCCGGATTCCTGAAGCGTTCATACACGGCGATTTCATTTAAATCCGTTTCGATCCCATAACCGTACAGTTCTTTTCCGGGAATATCGGCAATCTCGGAAGCATCGCACTGAAGGAGCAGGCGGCGTGAGCGGCCGGCGGATATGGCAGCAACCTGACTCAGGAAAAAGTAAGCTTGTTCTCTTGGATCCATTTTTCGTCAGCCTCCGAAGAATTTCCTGTCCGCCGTACGGTATGAGATCGCTTCGGACAAATGCTTCATTCCGATCTTTTCACTCCCGTCGATATCCGCTGCCGTACGCGCGACCTTCAGAATCCTGTCATGCGCCCGTGCGGAAAGCTCAAGCTTTTCAAAAGCCTCCGAAAGGAGCGCCTGCTCTTCTTTCCCGAGCTGACAGTATTTCCTGAGCCTTTTCCCTTCCAGCTGGGAATTAAAAAGGATTCCCGTTCCCTGATACCGTTCCTTCTGGATTTCCCACGCATCAGCTACCAGTCTCTTCAGTGTTTCCGAATCCATTCCGGAAGCTTTCGCTTCCGAAAGCTTCGAGGCTTCGACTCTGGGGACCTCACAGGCGATATCGATTCTGTCCAGAAGCGGCCTTGAAAGTCGGGAAAGGTACTGCCGGACTTCTGCCTCCGAGCATCGGCAGCGGCTGCGGTCCGGATAATAGCCGCACCGGCAGGGATTCATCGCGCAGACGAGCATCACCCGGGTCGGAAAAACATAGGATCCGTGTACCCTGGAGATCACTACGCGCTGATCCTCCAGCGGTTGTCTCATGACTTCAAGCACGGTTTTTGGGAATTCCGCCAGCTCATCGAGGAAAAGAACACCGTTATGGGCCAGGCTCATTTCTCCCGGCCGCGGAACCACTCCCCCTCCGACAAGAGCGCTTGCGGATACGGTGTGATGCGGAGAACGGAACGGACGCAGCTTTATCAGTCCGTCCTCAGGATGAAGAAGGCCTGCCACGCTGTGGATTTTAGAACATTCGATCTGTTCTTTTGGCGTGAGCGGCGGCAGGATGGTCGGGATTCTTTTTGCCGTCAGTGTCTTTCCCGTCCCGGGCGGTCCGATCATGAGAAGCCCGTGCATCCCGGCTGAAGCGACGGCTGCCGCCCTTTTTACAGCTTCCTGCCCAAGGATTTCCGAAAAATCAAGGGTCTGTGCCTGAGGCGCATCCGCCTGTTCGCCCGTGCTTGTTATCTCCTCTTCGAATTCTCCTGTAAGGAGAAAATGCATGACATCCTGCAGCGAGGAAAAGCCAACGGTCATAATCCCGGAAACGGCGCGTCCCTCCCTGACATTTTCCTTCGGAACGACACAGTATTTTTTATTCAGCTCGTGTGCGAGAATCACGTGGGAAAGCACTCCGTTAATAGCTCTCAGGCCACCGTCAAGCGCCAGCTCCCCGACGAAGCTGCACTCCTTGATTGAATCCTCCGGCAGGATTCCAAGTGCCGCGAGAATCGCCACCGCCACCGGAAGATCGAAGGAGTTGCCGTTTTTTCTTAAGTCTGCGGGGCTTAAATTGACTGTCAGCCGTCCCGGCGGGACCTGGATCCCGGTATTTTTCAGCGCCGATGTGAAATTCTAAATAGCAACCGGTGCGAGGTTAATGTCCACCGGACATCCTTCCAATGTTCCTCTTTTGCTGCCACCGGTAAGATTCTCTTTCAAATCATTTGACACATACTCTGAGCCATGATCTACACGAATCTGATCCGGAAGCACCCTCCCGGGAAAGACTTCGGTTGTGTACTGAGCATCAATCATCGCAGCATTATCTGCATCAGACATCATCATAGAGTCAAACAGTCCCAACAATCCTTCATATGAATTATTATGAAAATGGCAAGAGAAACCAATTATCCGTCTTGTCAGCACATCAATCGCGATATATGTCACACAATGTCCGACAACATTATCAGGGAAAAGCCGAGAACGAAGGATGAATGATGTCTCTGTCTCGTCAATCTCTACCATCTCGAGCGGCCGGAAAAGGCCGTAAAGACTGTTTCCCTCAAGAATACGATGATTGTTGATTTTGTCTCTTTCCGACACGGTGTTTCGTCTGATTTTATCTCCATGCAATTTGTACTTCCGCACCCAATAGTAAAATCTTGCATACGACGGGCGCTGGTCAGGTGGCAACAGTTCCAGTTTTCCGGTTTTGTAATTGTATACGGAATAATACTTTTGAATAATGTCGTTGTATACTTGTATGAGCGTTGTGCGAAACTTCGAATTAGAGTCAAATTTCACACTCTCGACCATTTTTCGTAATCTGCGCCAAGCTTCCTCGAACTGTCTTTCCAAAGTGTCATCATTCAACACCTGTGACGATCCTTTTCTACCCTTTTTGCCACGTACCTTTCCTTTGCGTGAATCATAGCCCGGTTTCAGGCTTTGTACATAGCGCTGGTCGAGAATCGAAGCCTTGCTTCCTCCACCTTGCAGAAACCGCAAAACATAGCGTCGTACTGTTTTTTCGCTGCATAAACATGCTCTGGCAATATTGGCAAATATGCGGCCTTTATCTCCACGCTTCTGGAAGATGGTATAATCCGGATAGTGTTCTGCCACATACTCTCTTATGAGCTTATACCTATGCTCAAATATTGCTCTTTCCTCATCCTTGAGAAACGGCAGAGGATAATCATCCGTATCAACTGCTCCGAATACGATGCCTGAGCGCACTCCGTCAATAAGTGCATTCAGTGTCATAGTAATGACGTGGAATACGCCAACCAATAATTCAATCAAGAACAGGATCCCCTCACCAATCTCATTCACCGAGTGACTGAGTATCCGGTAAGGAACCGTGTCTATGAAAATCAAGCTTCCATCCCTGAAACAGGGGGTTTCCTTCGTGTTTTTTATAATGTTCATACATTTCCTCCACTGGTAATTTTTCTGCTAATGCTTTGAACGCAATACGTTCATCCGACAATGTAACCTTCACTGCACGTCTCGCAATCAGGTGCTTCAGTTTATCTTCCTTAGTCTTCACGAATCTTTCGTCATAGCACTTCATAATGTCTCTGATTGTATACGCCATCCTAAGGCTGATTTATTTTGCCTTTTTGAGGCGTTCCCTTTGTCCGCCATATATTTTCAGGTAATCGTCTAAAATGCGTTCTATGGCCATTGTAGCCGTCAGTCTGACATCTTTGCAGTACGCATCCAGCTTCTCTTTGACATCTCAGCGGATGATATTCACTCCGTCTTTCTTCTGTCTCGGCATAGCACTACCTCATACGAACATCTGCTGCAGCAGACCCTTCTTGTATTCCTTCATTTGGTCAAGCTTACGCTGATGAAGGGTGATAAGGTTGTCCAGTTTGGTTAAAAACTCTCCGATTCTATCCTGTTCACCTTTCGAAGGAAATAGAAAGGTTGCAGACATAATGACATCAGGTGTGACTCTTTTCTGACTATTCGATGAACCAGACGAACAGTCTTCCAAATAGGCAGTATAAGAATCGCTCGAAACGATATACTTTAGAAAGCCCAGATTTACTTCATCGGAATATACAGGAACAAACTCTGCCGAAGAAACGAGTCAAGTCCTAAATTGTGTGTAAATTCGTCTTCAGGTATCCTGTAGGGATACACGGGGATGTCTATATCCCTTAATTACTCCACTGCACAAAGGGAAGAGCCTGTCAAGGGTGCGTCAGCACCTCGAAGAGGTTCCCTTGACGGGATCTGAGTCTTGTGCCACCTACGCAGCCAGCAACTTCTGCTGTTCTCTGGCGGCATTCCGTAATCGAAGATCCAGGCTGTCGAGGTCAGCTAGTTCTTCTTTCCTGAAGCGTACGCAGCTTGCTGCAAGATATTTATCGTTTTCTTCCAGAAGAACGCTGCCCATCAGGCGGTTCAGGGACTCTGTATTCGGGAAGATTCCGATCACATCAGAACGGCGTTTCAGTTCTTTGTTCAGCCGCTCAAGATGATTGCTGGTTCTCAGATACCGACGCATGCTCTGAGGGAAAATCATAACCGTCATGGCCGTTTCAAACCCGTTGTCCAGGCACTGTACGGCTTTCTCTGCAACATCACCGTACTCCGAGATGATCTCATCCCGCTTCTTCCGGGCTGCCTCGATCGTCTTGCAGTTGTACATTTCATGCAGGGCGTCGTGAAGAGCTGTCTGGTACTGCTTCGGGGCATAGTCCATGACGTTCCTGCTGAAATGTGTCTGGCATCTCTGCCAGGGAACATCAGGAAACACTTTGCCAATGGCGTAAATGATGCCCTCATGTGCGTCGGAGGTGATCATCTTTACCCCCTGAAGTCCCCGCTTTTTCAAGGAATTCAGGAAATCCTGCCAGCTGTTTTTTGTTTCGCTGTCATAGACGCCAAAGCCGATGATCTCACGTTTGGCTTCCTCTGAGGTACCGATTGCGACCATCAGAGCCTTGCTGGTAACGCGATGATTCTCCCGTACTTTGAAGTAAGTGGCATCTACCATGACAAAGGGATACCGATCTGTGAGTTGACGGTTCTGGAACTTATGAACCTCTTTGTCCAGCTCCTTGCAGACTTCTGATACGGTGGATTTGGAAAACGATGTTCCGCACAATGTTTCCATGACCCGTTTGACTTTCCTGGTGGAGACGCCGGTGATGACCATCTCCGCCATCGTCGCGATCAGGGCCGCTTCAGCGCGTTGGTAGTTGTCAAAGATCATCGTGTGGAATGGTTGATTGCGATGCCGGGGAACCGTGAGTGTGATCTTCCCGATCCGGGTTGTAAAAAGACGTTCCCGGCTCCCGTTCCGGCTGTCCGTGCGGAAATCGGTTCTTTCATAGGGCTCTGCGTTAAGCTGAGCGCTGGATTCGGCTTTCAGGATGCTGTTTAAAGCGGATTGAAGGAGCGTTCGGAAAGCATCGTCACGATTTTCTGATAAAAGCAGTAGAATTTCTTCCTGATTTAGTGTAATATGGAGCTGAGCCATGGTGGTTCTCCTTTCGGTATTATGCTTGATCTAGGCAATCTACATTATACCTGAAAGTTGGCCATTGTGGCTCTTTAATTTTACACCATTATACGGACTTTACCAAGAAACGGCATTTCCTTCAGGTTTTTCAACAATCCAGATACGCCTTTTTCGTACATTCAGCTTGTTGATGAGCAAACACGGTCTATCAAGAATCTTTCTTGCACTATTCATTGTAATTCCTGCAACGATATCAGGAACCTCTCCATTATCAAATGCAGGCATACTATATTCAGTAAAAACATCATCCGGTGTATCCTGCGGGTTCAATGTTGCTGAGAGCTGGCTGCAACAATCACATAACTTACGCTGTTCCCAATCGTCAGTAAACCCCGGGAACCTGATCTCCGGCACAGTCTCGCCGGCCTTCGGGAACATCTTCTGAAGCACTCCCCGCTTGTATTCCTTCATCTGGTCGAGCTTACGCTGATGAAGGGTGATAAGGTTATCAAGGCTCTTAAACACCTCACTGATTTTCTTTTGTTCAGGTACAGAAGGAAGAAACAATGGGGCACTAAAATATCCATCGGTTGTCATTCCTGTTAACGCTGTTTGTGTAGCTACACTCATCAAGTGTTTTCGTACAACAGGATGATAGTTTAGCTCTAATGTAGCAAAGTGTGAATCAACAAAATCATTATCTAATTTGACACGCCTTGTATGCCATGCAAATGCACTACCTGCGCCATTCTTGCCTACACAAACAGTCCTCGCAATACCCTCAAGCACAAGTGAAGATTCACCATATATTAGGTCTCCTTCATCAAGTAAAAACTTGTCATCATTTACAGGTCCGAGCCGATATATCTCTCCATCAAAAATATCATTATCATAGATATTTCCTACACCTATAACATTGATTCCCTCTCCATAGTTTTCTTTACTAATATAGATGCCTGCATTATGTTCTTTAACAAGTTCTCCAACCTTACGCTGTTCCCAATCGTCATTGAATCCATGAAACCGGAGTTTCGGAACCATATTTCTCTGTGCGTTCATACATATTCTCCTTAAAACGGGAACTGCAGACCGAGTTCTGCGAATGACGCCTTCAGATCTTCAGAAACCTTTGCAATCTCTTTGTCGGTTTCTTCCATCTCTGCCGTTACTTTTGCAAAATCGATCTCTTCGACATCATTGGCGGTATTGACATATCGCGGAATGTTCAGGTTGTAGCCGTTCTCGATGATCTCGTCCATCGTAGCAACATGGGCGTATTTTTCGACATCCTTGCGTTCTTCGTAAGTCTTTACGATTTTCTCGATATCCTGATCACGAAGGATGTTCTGATCCTTTCCTTTTTCGAATTCCTTCGAAGCGTCAATGAAAAGGATATTGTCAGAAAATCGTGTGCCAACAGGGATGCTTCTCGCCCCTATTGGAAACCCAGAGCCAAGGAGCTACGCCCCTCTGGACACCCAGTTATTTTCTTTGCCTGTGTATATACACCCCTCATTTTGCGTTCGATATACTTCAGCCTTTTCCTGCAGAATCGTATCCAGACACCAGTGATCCGAACCATATACCTTTTCAGACGCCAGAATTGCCTGCTGCGCATAGCCTTTATTTCGATACTCCGGCATGATCCAGATTGGTGAAATGCGTTTTCTGCTTCCATCCTGTTTATCTACTATTCGAACGGCTCCAACTCTTATTCCATCTGCGATAATAAAGTAATACTTTGTCCAAGTCTGCGCAAATCTGACCATGACTTTATCAATGCTTTCAGCAGCAGGACTCAAATCAAAATCCTGATATTTGTCCAGAAGATCCGTGAATGCCTCGACC
>CAMVNR010000039.1 GCA_947168905.1 uncultured Lachnospiraceae bacterium | reverse complement strand
TCCGGTAAAGCTTTCCAGGTTGCTCGCGGCGGTATTTCCCGCAATCGCACCGGACATAAAGGAGTTTATGGAGGACTGGATCAGCACGTTCGATATCGAGAAGACCGTTCCCTGGATGCCCGCCGGCAGACCGATCCGGATAATCTTGCCGAGCTTATCCGGCGTAATGCGGAGCTTTCGAAGCTCCAGATGCACCATGCTTTTCTCTTTCATGAGGCAGCGAACGACCAGGCCGGCGGAAACCGCCTGCGAAATCACGGTCGCGATCGCGACGCCTGCGACACCGATCCGGACGACCAGCACCAGGAAAAGATTCAAAAGAAGATTGATGACGCCGGCAATCAGGAGGTAGTACATCGGGCGCTTTGTATCGCCGATGGCGCGAAGCGCTGCCGATGCGAAATTGTACAGCATGATCACGGGCATTCCGAGGAAATAGATTTTCAGGTAAGTCGTCGCCTGATCAATGACATTGGCCGGACTCGACATCCATTTCAGGAAGGTGCGCGCAAAGATAAATCCGAAGGCACCGAGAACCACCCCGAAAAGTATCGAAATCACGACAGAGGTATGCACCGTCTCCTGAACATCCTGTTCTCTTCCCGAACCGTACCCCTGGGCACAGAGCACATTGGTCCCGACAGACAGTCCCATAAAAAGACCGATAATCAGATTTACCAGCGCACCGGTGGAGCCGACCGCCGCGAGCGCCGTATCACCGACAAATTTTCCGACAACAATCACGTCGACCGCATTAAACAGAAGCTGCAGCATGCCCGAAAGCATCAGCGGGAATGCAAAGGCCAGCATTTTCCTGAAAAGCGGCCCGTCTGTCATATTGATTTCATACTTCTTTTTCATCTTAGGATTCTAAACCTCCGCCGGCCGGCAGAAAAAACATCGATCGTTCCATGCCGGCATCCCTAAAGTCTCGCGAGTTCATTATAATCATTTTTCCGGACAATTCAAGTCCCAATCGGAAAATGCTTCTTGACAAAAAGAAATGTTTGTGTATAATAAAGTGCGTGGCGTTTCACAGGCTTCTGTAGCTCAGCCGGTAGAGCAGCGCATTCGTAATGCGCAGGTCGTGGGTTCGAGTCCCACCGGGAGCTTATTTCTTTAAAAAGACTCCGGTTTGTCCGGAGTCTTTTTTTGCCGCAGGGGAAAAGGCCTCGCCTTTTCCCCTGTTGCGGTTTATACTATTATTAATCCAGGAATTTCTCCGGAAGGTGCACATTGAAGCTCTTTCCGAGCGGGTCATTCTCGATCTCGCGGAAGTTGTCGGAGGTGATGGTCTGGCGCTTCTTCGGAACACAGGAGCGGATTTTAATCGAAATCTCCGCGGATTTTTCGACCGTATGGAAGAGGCCGAAGCAGTTGTCGAAGGTATCGGAAGAACAGAACATTCCGTGATGCGCCCAGATCGCTACATTGTACTGCTCCATCAGCTTCGAGGTCTCGACCGCGATTGCTCTTCCGCCCGGAACCATCCACGGAACGACGCCGACGCCTTCCTGGAAGACGATCGGGCATTCGGTCATGTTTTCCCAGAGTTCGCGCGTGAATGCCTTGTCCTCCAGCGGAAGGATAAATGTAAGCGCGATCACATTGACCGGATGGCCGTGATAGATGACCCGGTGCGCGCCGTTGGTCACACGTTTCTTCACTTCATGATTCATCAGGTGGCTCGGGAATTCGGATGTGGGCTTTCCTCCGTTTACGAGTCCCCATACAATACGGTAATTCTCTCCCTTGTCGTCGATCTCTGCAATACAGATGCTGTCCTCGGGATCACGGATAATGTTCTGGAAGAATTTACCGGAACCGGTCACAAGGAAATACTCTCCCGCAAGGGTCGGAACGCTCGTGCCGATCGGTGTCCAGGGACGCTCATAGGAGAACTCTTCCTTCACTTCTGCGACTTCCTCTTCCTTCATCCGGTAGGAAGCGTTTCCGCCGTTTCTCTCATGCCAGCCCTGATGCCAGCCGTCATCACACATCTGGATAAAACTCCGTACGATTTTTGCCTCTAATACCTTCATTTTTCACCTCTTTATATAAATTATTGAACTGATCCAAAATCATCTGCCGGGCTCTTTATTCCGCCGGAAAAGCTGCAATCCCAAAGGATTCGAAAACGCAGCTTCTCGCTTCCTGAAGGTTCCCGAATACGCCGTCCGCAAGCATCTGCACCAGCATATTGCCGATCGCGGTCGCTTCGCCCGGGCCGGCGTAAACCGTACGGCGGCAGCGCTTAGCGGTTACCTCGTTCAGATATGCGGCATTGGAACCGCCGCCGACTACATTAATGTGGTCATAATGCTTTCCAGTAATATTCTCGATGTCCGCGATCGTCTCCTGATAGCAGACTGCCAGGCTGTTGTAAACAACCGATGCCAGTTCAAAAGCCGTCTCAGGAACCGGCTGACCGCTTTCGCGGCAGGACTCCTGAATCTCCAGGATCATCGATTTCGGTGCGAGGAAGCGGTCGTCCTGGCAGGGAACAATCGAAGGAATCGTCTCCAGCGCCGCTTTTTTGCAGAGCTCGTCATAGCTGTAATCCTCTCCTCTTTCCCGGAGCTCCTTACGCACACTCTGGATCATCCAGAGCCCCATAATGTTTTTCAGATAACGGAAGCGGTAGTCATAACCGCCTTCATTTGTGAAATTCATCATGCGCGAACGCGGTGAGCAGTCTGCCTCCATGCGTTCAATGCCCATAAGCGACCAGGTTCCGGAGGAAATATACACGGTGTCTCCGTTTGTCGGCACCGCGAGCACCGCAGAGCCCGTATCATGCTCGCAGGGGAGAATCACACGGCAGTCAAAACCAATCTCCCGGACGATTTCCGGCTTCAGGCTGCCAAGAACCGTGCCCGGCTTTTCGATCTTCGGGAAAATCTCCCGGGGAAGATCCATCCTCTTAAGAATCTCTTCGTCCCAATCCTTTGTGTCTGCGAGAAGCAGCTGGCTCGTCGATGCGATCGTATATTCCACAGCCTTCTTCCCTGTCAGAAGGAAATTGAAATAGTCCGGGATAAAGAGGAAGGTCTTTGCTTTTTCCAGATATTCCGGATGCTGTTTCTTTACGGCCATCAGCTGGTAAACCGTGTTGAAAATCTGTTTCTGGATGCCGGTCCGCGCATACAGCTCTTCCTCCGGCATCAGCTCATAGAACGCCCCGTCCATTCCGGCGGTTCTCCCGTCCCTGTAGCTGACAGCAGGCCCGAGCATGCAGTCATTCTCGTCCAGAAGCACAAAATCGACACCCCAGGTATCGATACCGACGGACTTTGGAATCTTCCCGATTTCGCTGCACTTTTTCATGCCGGCGACGATTTCAGAGAACAGTCTCTCTGCATTCCAAACATAGGTTCCGTCCTGGTCCGTGATGCCGTTTTCGAACCGGTGGATCTCCTGCAGCTCAAGCTTCCCGTCTTCCATGGAGCAAAGGATATGACGACCGCTGGATGCCCCGATATCTACGGCAAGATAATAGGTTTTTTCCATTCGCACTCAATTCTCCTTTTTTATAAGGTTCATTATACTTTATATATACGGATTATACGATATCGAAAATCTCTTCGGTTCCTCTCTTTTTTCAACCTGGCAAAAACGGCTTCTTCCTGATGCCGAACAGGTTCCATACCGCAGTGAACTTTTGTGAAAAATGCCCGAAAGATTCTGATGTGCATTATTATAATATCATAATTCACGAATTGCGTAAATACCGAAAAAGTGCTATTATTAGCGATAAAGATGAATTTTTCACGGACCTTTCATACGGCGTTCTACCGCCGGGACAGATCGGCAGTTCATGAACAATTCATCAAATTAAAGGAGGAGCCATTATGAGTTACACAGAAGAAATTTACGCACGCGTTGTGGCAAAGAATCCGAATGAGCCCGAATTCCATCAGGCTGTCAAGGAAGTTCTTGACTCTCTCGCTGTCGTAATCGACCGCAATGAAGCACTCTACAGAAAAGAAGGCCTTTTAGAGCGCCTTGTAGAGCCGGAACGTATTATCAGCTTCAAGGTTCCGTGGGTTGACGATCAGGGCTGTGTTCAGATCAACCGGGGCTACCGCGTACAGTTTAACAGCGCCATCGGTCCCTATAAGGGCGGTCTTCGCTTCCACCCCTCGGTCAACCAGAGCATTCTGAAATTTCTCGGTTTCGAGCAGGTCTTCAAGAATTCTCTGACCGGTCTGCCGATCGGCGGCGGCAAGGGCGGATCAGATTTTGATCCCAAGGGCAAATCCGATCGTGAAGTAATGGCATTCTGCCAGAGCTTTATGACTGAATTATTTAAATATATCGGTGCGGATGAAGACGTACCGGCAGGTGATATCGGTGTCGGCGGCCGTGAAATCGGTTACCTCTACGGTCAGTACAAGCGCATCACCGGCCTCTACGAAGGCGTTCTGACCGGAAAAGGCCTGACCTATGGCGGATCTCTCGTCCGCACCCAGGCAACCGGCTACGGCCTCGTATATATTGTAAATGAAATGCTGAAGGAAGTCGGCAAGAGCTTTGAAGGCAAAACCGTTGTCGTTACCGGTTCCGGAAACGTCGCGATCTACGCCGCCGAAAAAGCAATGCAGCTCGGTGCGACCGTCGTCGCCCTCTGCGACTCCAACGGCTATATCTGCGATCCTGCGGGCATTCAGCTTGACGTTGTCAAGGATATTAAGGAAGTCAAGCGCGGCCGCATTAAAGAGTATGCAGACCGTGTTCCCGGCGCCGTCTATACGGAAGGCAAAGGCATCTGGAACATCAAGTGCGACATCTATCTTCCCTGCGCTACCCAGAACGAGCTGGATCTTGACGGTGCGAAGACGCTTGTCGCTAACGGCTGTTTCCTTGTAGCGGAAGGCGCAAATATGCCTACCACCCGTGAAGCGACCGAATATCTCAAACAGAACGGTATTCTCTTCATGCCCGGCAAGGCTGCAAACGCCGGCGGCGTAGCAACCTCCGCCCTTGAGATGTCCCAGAACTCTCAGCGCCTTTCCTGGACTGCAGAGGAAGTTGACCAGAAGCTTCATCAGATCATGGTTGACATCTACGCCAAGGTCAGCGATGCCGCAAAACGTTACGGCGTTCCCGGCGACTTCGTCGCAGGCGCCAACATCGCAGGCTTCGAGAAAGTCGCGAACGCAATGATCGCTCAGGGCATCGCTCTGTAAGCCCCGTATGAATATGCCCCCGGTCGGCTTCCGCCGCCCGGGGGTTTTTCGTTTAGCCCGGCAGCAAAAGAAGGCCCGGGCCCTTTTTATGGCGCTCAGAAAGGAGACCGGAAAAAAAGCGATAAAAGAACCCCGCCCTTTCGGGCGGGGTTCTTTTATCGCTTTTTAAGCGAATCAGTCAAAGAGTATTCAGCAAATTATTTGTTTGCTTTCCACTCGTTGTACTGTCTCTGAGCTTCTTCAAGAACCTTCTGATAGCCAACGGTATCAAGCTCTGCAAGATATGCATCGATGATTTCGTCAACATCTTCAAGGTCGTTGATGACCGGAGAACCAAGCTCAAGCGGCTCACCGTACTTGCTGTTCAGATCCTGGCAAGCAGACCATTCAGCTTCAACAGCGCTCTTGTCAAAACGGAAACCAGCTGCGCAGGAAGTTTCAGCTGCGTTGTTGTGGTCTACGTAAGACTGAACCTTGTCAACCGGCTCATCCTTCATCAGGGTAAGCGGAACAACAGAGGTGGATTCCCAAGCGGAATGGCAGTAGGTACCATCGTTGTTGACTTCAACAACACCGTTAACGATGTTGTAGTCTTCGCCTTCGATACCATAGGTGTACAGGTCAGCAATAACCTGATCGGTGTACAGATCGCCCATGAAGGTTACACAAGCCTTAGCCTGCTCAGGTGTGCAGTTAGAGGTAACTGTGAAGCAGGAGCCAAGGGTTGTGGTCGAGTGCGTCCACCAGCCGGTGATGCCTTCGATCATGACTTCTTCCTGTTCGTCACGGGTCTCGGAGTTCTTCAGAGAATCACCGGGAACGTTGGTCCAGAACTGAAGTCCCCAATCCTGAGTCTTGTTCAGACCCTGCGGGGTGCTCTTGTCAAGGATAGCGTCATTGATGTATCCCTTGTCATACCAGTCACGCATCAGGTGAGCCCACTTACGGAAGCCTTCGGTATCAACAGCGTTCACAACTTCGTCGGTCTTACGATCAACTGCAAGAAGGGAAGAGCTGCCGCCGAAGAAATCGTAATCGTCAAGAGCGATACGATAGAAGAACTGGTAAGCCATGTACGGATAAGCAATACCGTTGTCGACGCACTTCTGAAGATAGCCGTCGAATGCAGCCATTCTCTCATACCAGTCTTTTCCGGCCTTGACTTCGGGGAACTCAGGATCCTGGCCAACCTGCTCAACAACGAGCTTCGGAGCCTTCATATCGTAGCCTTCGTAGGTCTCTTTGTAAACAGGAGTAAACAGGACTTTGCCGTCGTACTTGGAAGCTTCCCAAACGCCTTCCGGCATAGCATCCCAAAGCTTTGTGCCGGGAAGAAGGTCGGTAATGTCATACGCTGCATTAGTACGCCACAGGTCATCACAGCCGATACCGCCGCCCCACCAGGATGCATTCCACAGAAGGTTGATCTCACCGCCTGCAAGAGCCATCGTCACCTTGTCAGAGTACTCAGAGCTTGCGATCTCATGGATTTCGATTTCAACCGCTTCGCCGAGTTCGTCCAGTCTCGCGTTGATCGCATCCTGAACTTTCTTTACCTGTGCATCGTCAACAGCAGATCTGTTGTACAGGCAACGGAAAACGGTGATCTTAACCTTGTCGCCAGCCGGAGCCGGAGCATCGGTGTCGTCAGCCGGAGCTGCGGTCGTGTCATCAGCGGGTGCTGCAGTTGTGTCCTCAGCCGGAGCTGCGGTCGTTGTTCCACCGTCATTTCCAGCAGGAGTCGTACAAGCTACAAGGCTGAATACCATTGCTGCTGCAAGTAATGCAGCGAGAATTTTCTTCACCATTTTACGAAAATTCCTCCTTTTAAATTTTTATATTATCACCCGTCTCAAGGTGAAAATATTTTTATCAATGTGCACGTTTACAGTTTGTTTACATATTGTTCATATCTGCAACAAAGCCAATATACAACAAATTGGACAAAATGTCAACAAACATTTGTGAAAAATAGGTAAAATTTAAAATTTTACACAATCAGTACAAATCAGCCCTTAACGGAACCGACCGTAAGACCTTTGATGAAGTACTTCTGGAAGGACGGAGAGACAGCCAGAATGGGTCCTACGACGACCAGAACCGTCGCCATGGTGATCGTGTTGCCGGGGAGCTTGTTGCCCATGATTGCCATGACTTCCGGCGGAATATCCTTGGAATTCATCAGCATTTCGATGTTCTTCTGGATATTGACCAAAAGGAGCTGCAGCGGTTTTTTCTTCGGAGAATCGATGTAGATCAGGGCGCTCTGCCATTCATTCCAGAAACCGGTCGCCATCATGAAGCCGACAGCCGCAAGACTGGGTTTCATCAAAGGAAGCGTGATCTGGAAGAAAGTCCTGTAATCTCCCGCTCCGTCGATCTTCGCCGCTTCATTCAGCTCGTTCGGAATGCTGTTGGCGATGTAGGTTCTCATGATAATGATATTCATCGTACCTACCGAAGGCGGAACGATCAGGAGGAACAGGTTGTCTTTTAAGTGATACCAGCCGGTGAAGATCAGGTACGCGGAAAGCATACCGCCCTGGAAAAGCATCGGAATGATAATCCAGATGTTCAGGAGCTTCTTCAGCTGGAAGTCGGGACGGGTCAGCGCGTAGGCGTACATGCTCTGGAGCATCAGACCGGTAAAGGTACCAAGGACCGTGATGAAGATCGTAACGCCATAGGAGCGGATCAGCTGCTTGCCGTATTTGAATACGGAAGTCATCGCCGTCGTGGACCATGCATCCGGGAAATAACTGAAGCCTTTATTGAGGATCGATGATTCATCGGAGAAGGCTGAAATTACAACCAGGAGGAACGGCAGGAAGCAGAACAGGGTATATATCAGCAGGAAAAATCCCAGAATATACTGTCCGGGCCCCGGTCTTTTATGCTTTTTGGCCATCCGGAGGATTTCAGGATCATTGGTTATCATTTTCTCTTTAGCCATGTTATTACCCTCCTTCCCTTAGAACAGCGAGTTCTGCGGAGCCAGCTTCCGGACGATGCCGTTCGAGAGAAGCATCATGAAGAGGCCGACCACAGACTGGAAGAAAGTCGTAGCACCGGTAAGTCCGTAGTTCGGATTGTTCAGCAGCTGGTTCAGCACGAATGCATCGATCGTCTGCGTCTTCGCATGCAGGTTCGCGATGTTTCTCGTAACCGTGTAGAACAGACCGGTGTCGGAACGCATGATGTTGCCGACCGACAGAAGCAGCATGACGGTGATCATCGGAATCAGCATCGGAATCGTGATGTTCCAGATCTGCTGCCACTTGTTTGCGCCGTCGATCTTGGCTGCCTCATACAGCTCCTGATCGATACCGGCCAGCACCGACATGTACAGCACGGACCCGTATCCGACGCCGTGCCATACATTTACGACGGTTAGGATCCATGGCCAGTATGATCCTTTCTGGTAGAAGTTTTTCACGCCTACTCCAAACGCCGGAAGAATCGTTCCGTTGATAATACCGGCCGGTGATTTGGAGAAGAATGCGTAAACGACAAAAGAAACTGCCGCATAGGAAATGAATACGGGAATGATCATGATTGTCTGCATCACCCGGCCGGCATTCTTGAATGCAAACTGGTCGATGGCAATGGCGAGCACGATGTTCAGGAAGGTTCCGACGATCGTGAAGATAAAGTAATACATAACCGTATTCTTTGTAATCGTCAGGAACTTATCCTTATTGACAATCAACAGTTTGAAGTTGTTCGGGAAGTTCCAGGGGCTGCCGATGATTCCTTTGGTATAATCAAACTGCTTGAATGCAATAATCAGACCGAACATCGGCATGTACGCAAACAGCAGGAGTACCAGAAATGCCGGCAGAGCAAGTACGACATGCGCCCTGTTTCTCCAGGTGTTCTTTAAGAAACCTTTCATAACTTTTTCTCCTTACCCCATTTTCTTGTACTGTTACCGCAGCAGGCATTCTGACTTGCCTGCAAATTCACGTTCTCCCCTTTCCGGGATCTACTGTCAGTATTATACAACAAATCAAAATGAATGCAAGCATTTTTTAAAAAAACAGACATATTTCACATGCTTTTCATGAGAAAACATGTGAAATATGTCCATTCAGTTTCAGTTCTTCTTTTTTTTACTCCAAATTTTTTAGGTAATTGTAACAAATCGAGGCTTCCGTGAGTCCGTCGGGCGTGAGCGTCTCGGACTCGACGACCATCAGGATGCCGAGCTCCTTCGCCTTCTGATAAACCTCTTTCACCGGTGCGGTTCCCATTCCGAGCGGCATTCCCCTGCCGTCTTCGAAGCCGTCCTTGATATGGATGGAAACGAGCCGGTCCTTCAGCTGCTCCATCAGAGCGACCGGATCCTTTCCTGCGGCGTAGGCCCAGAAGGTATCGATCTCGAGGCCGATATTTGTGCGGGAAACGATTTCATCATAGGGGATCACCCCGTCGTCATTCGGTTTGAATTCGCCGCTGTGGTTGTGATAGGAAAGGCGGATGCCCTCTTTTTCAAGAAGCGGCGCGAGACGGTTCGCGTTTTCGACAAAAAAGTCCACGTCCGCTTTGGTCTGAAGCTTCACTCCCGGCACAATGTAGTTCTTATTGCCGATCTCTTTGTGATAGGCGACCGTTTCCTCAAAGCGGTCCAGAAGATCCTGGAAGCCCGAATGCGAACCGGAAACGGCAAGACCGAGTTCCTGACATTTTGCCTTCACCTCTTCAGCGGAATGTCCGAAGAAGCCCGCAGGCTCAATGAACTTATAACCGATCTCCCGTACCGCCTTCAGTGCGCCGAAGAAATCATCTCCGGTAATGTCGCGGACACTGAACAACTGCAGTCCGTAATCCATAACGACCTCCTTTTTCAGTTTATTTTTGCTGCTTGCAATCAGCCGCAGCTTCTGTTCATGTGTAAGCCTTTTAAGCGCAAATTCACGCGATTTTGCGGCGTTTCTCTCTTCGTGGCATTCCAGATACACCAGACGCACCGGAAGCCGGGAACGCGTGTATTTCGCTCCTCTGCCGGCACTGTGCGTGCGGACGCGTTTCTCTATGTCATTTGTCCAGCCGGTATAGAGACTTTTGTCCGCGCATTCCAGCATATAAACATAATTCATGACTCCGGACGGCTGATGACGACTTTTCCGTCCACATACTCCAGCTTCACCTTATTGCCTTCAAGATGCAGGTTCTCCAGAATTTCATGCGGTATCTGCACGCGTCCTGCACGGTCGAGAATCGAATACTCGTCCTGCACCTCCGAGACCTCCGTCAGCGCCGTAATCTCCGACATCCGGTTCCGGTAGCTCTGCTTCATGATCATTTCGGAGCTGATCTTCCCGTCCCTGATCGCCGCGACGCGGTGGACTTTTTTCGAGAGCATCCTGTCGTGCGTAACGATCACGATCGTAAGTCCCGAATTCTCGTTGATTTCCTTGAAAACATCCAGGATATAGGCGCCGGTCTTCACGTCGACGGAGCCTGTCGGCTCGTCCGCGAGAAGGATCTTCGGCGAATTCGCCAGAGCAATCGCGATCGCCACACGCTGCTGCTCGCCGCCGGACATCTGCGAGAGCTTCGAATCCTTCCTGTGGGAAAGTCCGACCATTTCCAGTAGCTCGAGCGCCTTCTCCCGCTTTCCCGAAGCGGATTTTGTGAACAGCATCGGCATCATGACATTTTCCGTCGCCGTCAGGTACGGCAGAAGGTTCCTCGCGTTGTTCTGCCAGACAAAGCCGACCGTATTTCTCTTGTATTCGACCAGCTCCCGTTCGTTCAGCTTGAACAGATCCTTTCCGTCTACAATGAGCCGGCCTGCGGAAGGACGGTCCAGTCCGCCGATCATATTGAGGAAGGTGGATTTTCCGGAGCCGGAGTTGCCGATAATCGCCATCAGCTCTCCGCGCCCGATCAGGATATCCAGCCCCTGCAGGGCAAGCACCTCGACATCCTCGGTTTTGTAAATTTTGACAAGGTTGTCGCAGATGATGATGTTGTCGTTTTCCGTGCCGTCTGCATCCGCAGCCGTTTCCCCGGACCTTTCTTCTGACGCTTCCGTCCCTTCTGCGGACATTTCCTGTGCGGCATCCGTTTCTTCTTTGGCTGCCGGCGTCAGGTTCTCTTCCGTCCCGGTCTCTTCACGCACGCTGTCCATCTCCTCTTCCGACAGAAGGAGCTCTTTCTCATTCTTCTTCATGTACCAGAAGTCCTCCTTCCAGTTCGTAAACCTGGTCGCCGAATTCCATCAGGCCGATATCGTGCGTCGTCATGACGATGGTCACGCCTTCCTTTTCACAGAGCTCCCGGAAAATCTTGACAACCGCGAGTCCGGTCATCGTGTCGAGCGCTCCGGTCGGTTCATCCGCGAAGATCACCTCCGGCCGGTGGGCAATCGCGCGCGCGATTGCGATTCTCTGCTGCTCGCCGCCCGACAGCTCCTGAGGCATATGATCCGCACGGTTTGAGAGGCCCACAAGGTGCAGGCATTCCATGACCCGTTCCTTCCGATCGCCCTTAAAGTCTGCCATCCGAAGGGCAAAGTCCACGTTTTCGTATGCGGTCATCATCGGGATCAGCGCGACGGACTGGAACACAAATCCGATTTTTTTCCGCCTTAAGAGCGTCCGCTCCTCTTCGGAAAGCTTTGTGAGCTCCTCGTCTGCGAACTTCACGCTGCCCTCCGTCGGAAGATCGAGGGCGCCCAGGATATTCATCAGCGTCGTTTTGCCGGAGCCCGAACGCCCCCGCAAGATGGTCAGTTTTCCTTTCGGAATCTCGATGCTGATCTCCTTTAAAGCCCAGAAATCATCTCCCTGCGTCTTAAACGCGCGGCCGACTTTTTCTGTCTGAATGATGTTTTCCATGGAACCTGTTTCTCCTGCAGAATAGTCTGTTTCTATGATATGGCGGATTAATCCTCACCCAGCTTCAATGCCTGCGCAATCTTCATCTTCCGGATAATCACGGAAAGAATCGTCATGCAGCCCGCAAGCATCAGGAATACGATGACGCCCAGCCGGATCATGTCGCCGGCGGAAGCAGATACATTCAGCGGTACCGTCGTATCCGCCGAGGAATACCCGATCTGGATCAGCGGCATGAAAAGCTTCGATGTGACAAAGCCGTCCACAACACCGATCAGGATCGCGAAAAGCGAAATGTACAGATGCTCGTTCAGCAGCATGATAATGATTTCCTTCATCGACATGCCCATCGCGCGGAAGATGCCGAACTGCAGCTCCCTCTCCCGGATGGAGAGAATCCAGTAGATCAGGAATCCGACCGTACAAAGGACGAGAGCGACAATAAAGCCGACCGTAAGAATTCCGTTGGTTCCCTGCAGGACCGCCGCACCGCGGCTTTTCTGCAGTTCCGCGTTCAGATCGACGAATTTCGTCAGTTTTAAATCATACTCTTTGCGGAAGTCATAAATAAACGCCGATGAGCCGTTTGTCCGGATCCAGATTTCATAGGGCGTGACGCCGAAGTTCTCCTGGACATAGGACAGATTGGCCACGATCAGGAACTTTTCATTCTCACGATAGATACCGTCATTCCCCTTGCTGTAGTTTCGCGGGGCATAGGTCGGAAAATAATCGACAAAGCCGTAGATTACTCCGCGGGCGGAGCCGTTCTTTCCGCCGCGGTAATAAATCGTATCCCCGATCTCCAGTCCGTATTTTTCGTGGAAATTCGAGGACAGGAGGATCGCGCTTTCGGTTCTGGCGAGCGCATTCAGATAGTGAAACCAGTGTTCCGGAAGGAGTGAGGTGTCAAAACGCGCCGTCTCTCCGAATTCTTTCGTCTGAATGCCCAGAAGCCGCACATCCGACACTTTTCCGCCGTCGAGGCTGACCGTAATATCGCTGTTGTTCACAACCTTCGTCACGCTTTTTGCCTGTCCCAGCAGGCTCTTGTACCTGCTGTAATCCGGCTCATAGTAGCGAAGCTCCACCGAGGGATCCTGAGCTGCGGCTTCTGAATTATCCATCCATCTTTCCCTGAGGACAATGTCCGCCCCGGTCAGATATTCGATATTCTGGTCCGAATTCTGATTCACCGTATGCGCGGCCACCGCGTCGAAAACGCCGATGGCGAGCGTCATGAACAGGAAAATCATGATGAAATTCTGTGATTTGCGGGTCCTTAACACCCGCAGGTAGGAGGTATAAAGCGCGGGGCTCCATTTTTCGCGGAAAAGCGTATAAATCAGTTTCTCGAGAAGCGGAAGCACCCTCATCAGGAACAGTCCGAAGCCCAGCATAAACAGAGAGGAGCTTAAATAGAGCATCGGATCGAGCGCAGCGCCGGATAAGACGCGCTCTGACAGAAGCTCCTTCTGGTTGTAGAATGTAAACAGGCCGTACCCCGATATCAAAAGAAGAATGACGTCCAGGAAGAATTTCTGCCAGACCGGCTTGTCGGAGCGTTTTTTATTCTTCCGCTGCCTGTGGTTGACAATCGTGACGCTGGAGCGCCGGAAAACCGGAACGACCATCGCAAGCACCGAAAGAAGCGCCGCAAGGCCCAGATACAGGAGCATGTCCTTGCTGAAGATAATCCGCATATTGCGCCTTCGGACAAATTCCAGGAAGGCATTCGCAGAGCTTAAAATACGCACCAGAAGAAGTGCAAAGGGAACCGCGACGATCATGCCAAGAAGCGCCAGCACGATACTCTGCAGCAGGTAGATCCTGATCAGCTGTCTGCGGCTCGTTCCGCGGCTCTTTAATACCGCGATTTCCGTCTGCTCCATATCAAGCATCTGCCGCGCCACCATGAAAATGAAGGCGGCAAGAATTACCAGAATCGGCACCTCCAGCACAAGGAAGGTCACCCGGATCCTTTTTTCCGTCGACAGGAAATCCTGAAGAAGCGTCGTATAATAGTTGAATGTCGAATGGCTTCCGCCCTTCTTGAACAGGGCATTGTATTCCTCGGTACTGGCCAAGATCGATTCGATCCTGTCGACCTTCATCTCGGAGTAATCATAGAAAAGAAACCAGTTTCCCGACACGCTCTTCTGGAAATCATTGTTCACAAACAGCCGGCAGAAAAGGTCCTGATCCACGAACATGCAGTAGCCGAAGGTGGAAGGCGCGTTGATCCAGTAGATATCGTCTCCCGACGCAGCCGTAAATGTGCCTACGATCCGGGCCCTGACAGGCGTCCCGTCCGGATAGAAAGTGTTGTTCAGCGTGACCACTTCTCCGATGAGCCAACCCTGATCGCGCATCGGCTTTAAGGGCACGATTGCTTCCAGGATGCCTTCTTCATCCGGCTCCGTCCGGTACATCCGTCCCTGCACGATGGTGCAGTGCTCCGGAAGCTCTGACAGCGAGGCGATACGCACCGTTGACTTGCGGTTGCTTCTCTCCAGGTTCGTTTCCGAAGAGTCGTCGGTAACAAAATAGTACCGAACCATCTCCCGGATGGGAAGGCCGAAGGTGTTCGCCGTATCCTCCAGGATTTCACATTTCTCGTTGATATAGCTCTTGTCCTTCGGGTAACCGCTGGTGCGGACCTGGTACGACATCGGGTAGCGGTTTTTCTCCTCGATATAATTCCCGAACGCATTCTGGAGCGAACGGTTCAGCATGGTTTCCGTATATACCGGCGTTGCCGCCGCAATCCCGAACAGCAGAATATTGCCGATAAGGAGAGCCGCAACCATCCACTTTTTATTCAGCAGTTTTTGCAGTACAAAATGCAGCATGCGCTCTCCTTTCTCACTGCAGGATGACGGTGTCTCCTTCCGAAAGGCCTTCAATCACCCAGGCCATCCGGTTTTTCAGGAGCAGCACCTTCACCGGCCTCCGGTGAATAATGTTGTCGTCATCCAGAATCTCCGCATAATAATTCAGGTCGTCCTTGATCAGCGCGTCCGTGCTGACGCACAGAATATTTTTCTGGGAACCGGACGAATAGATCACATTCATCCGGATCATCCTCAGGTTGATGGATCCCAGGTCAACATCCAGCGTATCAAACTGCGACGGATCGAATTCAATGATCGATCCGGACTTCTGCCCGGAGGTCAGCGCGCTGCAGTTCACAACGCTCCTGCCCTCAAAATAATAGGTATCTCCCCGGTACAGCACTTCGATTTTGACAGGCGTCCCCGGAGGAATCGCATTCGACGCGCGAAGGTACACCTTGGAAAGATCCATCAGCGTCATGACAAGATCCCCCGGATGGATGATCTCGTCCTTTGAATAGGTCTGGATCCAGGCAATGCGCCCGGAGAACGGCGCGCTGATGTATTTCATCATAAGCGCTTCCTCCAGTTCTTCGATATCGTCTTCAAGGTCGGCGATTCTCTGTTCGTATTCGTACTGCGCCTTTTCCGTTTCCGTATTCAGCGCCTGGATGGAAAGATTCATTTCAGTCGCCGTATAGACATCGCCGACCGAAGCGGCAGACACATATTGTTCATTCAGCTTCTGCAGTTCTTTCTGTCTGACTGCGACATCGTCCCCGTAGGCTTTTTCAGCTTCCGCTTTCTTAAGTTTCAGTTCCTCAAGGCGGATCTCGTCGACGTTTGTCCGGATCTCGATGACATTCTCATTGACGGTGTAGTCATTGTTGATCACGCCCGAGCTGCTTACGAAATAGGCCTCCGGCCCGTTATAATACACGGAGTGCATCGCAGGCAGGTAAAAATCCGCGGAGCAGGTCATCTCGGAAACAGCGTCCATGACTTCAACCGTCGTTGTATTATACCGGGCGGTTTCTTCCCTGATTTCGGTATCCGGGATCAGCGAAGATGCGCGCGCGCCGGTGCTGATTACAAACGGAAGCACCAGAAAAAGAAGGAGTGCAGCCGGTTTATTTCTGAACATAGAACACCTCCCCCTCGCTCACGCCGGAACGGATTGCCGTATACACGCCGTTTCCGAATCCGGTAGTCACATAACGTTTTTCAGTGCCATCTTTTGCATCCATAACCAGATACAGTCCGCCGCTGTCATAGGACAGCGCATTTGTCGGGACATACAGTACATCCGGCGTCTTTCTGGTTATCGTCACGGCTGCGCCGGCAGCACCGGCAGTAAGATCTTTTCCGTCTTTTACTGTAAAATCACTGTAAATGGTTTCTCCGGCTGCGATCAGCGCGAGCATATCCTGCTGAGGCATCGGAATGTACTCCAGCTCGTACCGCTCTCCCTCGATCCAGCCGTAGTATTCCTCTTTCAGGTTCGTTTCGGGAACATATTCGCTCGTCCGGAAGATCAGATTCTCGTCGTCAAGGATTTTCAGGATCGGCTTTCCCTCCATAAGATAGCTTCCGTTTGCGAGGCTTTCATCGATATAAACATAACCGCTGCAGGGAGCAGTTATCACGAGGTTCTCCAGATCTTTCTCCAGCGCCGCGAGCCGCTCCTCGAGCGCGGTTTTCTGAAGCTCTCTTGTTTCCGCGTTCTGCTTCTTTCGAAGTACCGCCTCGTCAACCTCGAGCTGCTTCAGCGCCCGGATCCGGTATTCGAGCCCAAGATTGTTCAGATGCGAGAGCTGGTGGCTTTTCTTCTGAATATCGATGTCGGAAAGCCGGTCGTCATATTCGCCGAGCGCAGTAAGATTCTCAAGCTCCTCTTTCAGAGATTCGATCTCTTCTTCCAGCTTTTCCCGGTTCAGTTCAATCAGCGGCTCTCCCTTTTTCACTTTTTTCCCGGACCAGGCGACAAAGTTCTCGATGGTCCCGGATCCTTCCATATAGACCTGGACGACCTTCGGCGTCATAATTCCGGGATACACATCGGTTTTCTCAAGGTCTCCCCGGAGCACAGTTCCGGTATCCTGCCTCCCGCGAACCGGCTCGAGAAGCTCCGGAGCCTCCTCTTCGCTCCCCGCACAGCCAAAGAGACAGGGAAGAGTCAGGAGCGCTGCCAGAAATAATGCAATCATTTTTCTCATCTTCTTCCTCCTTCCTGTCAGTTAATGATGACAATATCGCCTTCGGAAAGCCCGGAGAGGATTTCCGCATTATTTCCGCCGACAAGGCCGGTTTCAACCTCCCGGTAGCACTTCATATCGTTTTCGCCGGGATAATACACCACGGGTTTGCCGTTGATCTCATCAATTGCGCCGATCGGAACCATCAGACAGTCGTTTCTTCTGTCCAGCTCCACCTCTACGCGCAGACTCTTGCTGTCGGAAGTATCGAAGGCCGGCGAATCCAGCACGATATAAACATATCCGTTGGACCCCTCTTTATGCTTCGTCTCGTCGATTCCGAGCGTTTCTTCGGTCTCCACGGTTCCGATATAGTCCACGTCGTCCACCGTAATCGGGACCTGCAGGCCGGCCTTGAAGTACGGCCAGTAAATCGTGGATGCCCTGAAAAGCGTCGTCGTGGAATCCGCGATCGTAACCACTTTCCGGCCGCTGGTGCTTTCCGTTTCCGGCGTAAAGGTCGCCGTATAGGTGACGACCCCGTCAAAAGGCGCGAACACCTGGCGTTTCTTTATTTCCTCATCGCACTCCCCGATCCTGAGCCGGGTGATGGTCAGCCCGTCCTCCAGCTGCATTTTCGTACGGTCAAACTGCGCATGAATCTGTTCAAGCGCATTGACGCGGTCCGTATAGGAATCTGCATACTGCAGGCTTGCCCTCTTTACGGAAAGCTCACGGTTTTCCTCATTCTGCCGAAGCTGCAGTTCATAGTTTGCCGCCTGAAGCTCCAGGTCGCGCATCGTCCGGTCATACGAAGAGATATCCAGCTGCGCCAGAAGCTGCCCTTCGGTGACATTCTCTCCCGCAGCGACAAAAACGCTGTCGATATGCTCTCCCGTTACGGAAAAAGAAAGATCCATTTTCTGCTTTGCAACGCTCTTCAGATCCAGGCTCGTCGTCAGAACAACGTCTCCCTTCAGGCAGACAGCTGTCGTATATTCGCCGGGTGCCTCATCTACGACAAACGGCGCGGCCGGAAAGCTTTCTTCTTCCGGAACGAGGCCGCAGGAGGCTGCAAACAGAGCGCCCGACAGAAGAAAAGCCAGTGCTGATTTTTTCTGAAATTTCATTTCCTGTACCTGTCCTGTGGAGGTTTTTTATGCCGAAGAAGCACAAAAAACCCGATTTCCTCCAATTATAGCGGTAAATCCGCTGTTATGCAACTAAAGAATTGATACTTTTTATGTCAAAAAAGTATCAAAAGCACGGGTTTTTTGTTCCCCGTGCTTTTGTTCATTCTATCTGTTGTTTTTTGCTGTATTTTTTCTGACAACGGCCCGTCTGTACTTTGCTTCCCAGATCTTCCTGTCCGTCTCGGAAAGGCTGTTCGACGCAAGCTTTGCAAGTGCTTTTTCTTCCGCAAGGGCGGCTCTTTCTATGTCGATGTCTTCCGCCCACTCAAAGGTCGTCGCCACCACATTTACGTCCCCCCCCGCAACGGAGAGAAGTCCGCCGATACAGGCCGCATGCCGCGTCACGCCGTCCTTTGTGACCCGGGCTTCCCCGACACCGATCGGCGTCACGAGGTCGATATGCCCCGCCAGGATTCCCAGATCGCCTTCCGCGGTCCTTAAGGAGAGCTTTTCACAGTCCCCGTCATAGAAGCTGCCGTCCGGCGTTACAATTTTCAGATGGAAAGACGCCATGACTCACACTCCCTTATGGTAATTTGCAACCACGTCGTCGATCGTTCCGGCAAAGAGGAAGCAGGACTCCGGAATCTCGTCGTGTTTTCCTTCGATGATCTCGCCAAATCCCCGGATCGTTTCCGACAGCGGCACATAGACGCCGTTGTAGCCTGTAAACTGCTCCGCCACATGGAAGGGCTGGGAAAGGAAACGCTGGATTTTCCGCGCGCGGTTCACGATCAGGCGGTCTTCCTCGGAAAGCTCATCCATACCCATGATCGCGATGATATCCTGAAGCTCCTTATAGCGCTGCAGCATCTGCTGGACGGAGCGCGCTACCCGGTAGTGCTCCTCGCCGACGATTTCCGGCGAAAGAATTCTGGAGGTGGAGTCCAGCGGATCAACAGCCGGGAAAATACCGAGCGCGGCGATCTGGCGGTCAAGAACCGTTGTCGCGTCCAGATGCGCAAAGGTCGTCGCAGGCGCGGGGTCTGTCAGATCGTCCGCCGGGACGTAGACAGCCTGGACGGAGGTAATGGAGCCGTTCCTGGTCGACGTGATTCTCTCCTGCAGCGGAGGGCATGCGCCCAAGAAGCGCGGATACTGCGGAACCCGCCTGGGTAAAACGGAAAATATTGTCGATGAAGAGAAGCACATCCTGCTTCTTCACATCCCGGAAGTATTCGGCCATCGTAAGTCCCGACAGGCCGACACGCATTCTCGCTCCCGGCGGCTCGTTCATCTGTCCGTAGACAAGCGCCGTCTTGGAAAGAACCCCGGATTCCTTCATTTCGTAATAGAGGTCGTTGCCCTCTCTCGAGCGCTCGCCGACCCCAGTGAATACAGAGTATCCGTTGTGCTCCGTCGCAATATTGTAAATCAGCTCCTGAATAAGTACGGTTTTGCCGACGCCCGCGCCGCCGAAAAGGCCGATTTTGCCGCCCTTCGCATAGGGGCAGATCAGATCGACGACCTTGATGCCGGTCTCGAGGATTTCCGAAGCACCCTGCTGTTCGTCAAAGGCCGGCGCCGGACGGTGGATCGGCCAGCGTTCCGACACTGACGGGGCAGGCATGCTGTCGATCGGCTCCCCTAAGAGGTTGAACATGCGTCCCAGGCACTCCTCCCCTACCGGAACGGTGATCGGACTGCCTGTATCAACGACATCCATCCCGCGCTTCAGGCCGTCCGTGGAGCTCATTGCGATGCACCGCACCGTATTGTCGCCGATATGCTGAGCGACTTCCGCGGTAATCCTGGTCTTGCCGTTTGTTACCTCAACTGCGGTAAGAAGCTCCGGAAGATGCCCCTCGCCGAAGCGCACGTCCAGGACCGGTCCCATAATCTGTACGATTTTTCCGATATTTGTACTGTTCATCTTTTTTCCTTTTTCTCTCCCCTCCAAAAAACAAAGCCTTTATTCTTTGGAGCTGTGCGATCAGACGGACGAGCCGGCAACAATTTCCGTAATTTCCTGCGTAATCGCCCCCTGACGGGCGCGGTTGTACTGAAGATTCAGGTTTTCCAGCATTTCGTCGGCATTCTTGGTGGCGTTGTCCATTGCGGTGCGCCGCGCCCCGAGCTCCGATGCCACGGATTCCGCGAGGGCGCCGTAAATCAGTCCTCCGAGATATTCCGGAATAATTGCCTTAAACACTTCGACGCTGTCCGGCTCATAAATAATGAGCGAATCCCGGTCGGCCTTTTTTCCGCTGTTATCCGCGACAAGAGGCAGAAGCTCCAGCTTTCCCGGATTCTGCTGAAGGACGGATACATACTGCGTATAAACAAGCGTCACGCGGTCGCATCCGCCGTCGGAATACAGCCCGGACACCAGCCTTGCCATGGTAAAGCAGTCGCTGATTGACACGGAAGCCGCTTCCGCATATTCCTCCGTCAGAAGGCTGATTTTGCGCGCTCTGAAGAATTCCACCGCTTTTTTCCCGATCGGAAGCACGACAGCGCTTTTTTCGTCCATTCCGGCATAAGCGAGCTTCAGTACGCCGGCGTTGTATCCGCCCGCGAGACCCCTGTCGCCCGCGATAACAATATAGCAGGTCTTCTTCACTTCCCGCTGTCTTAAGTACTCCGAATCCAGTTCGTCGTTGTTGACGGCGATATCGAGGAGAGTTTCGTACATCGTCTTAAAGTACGGACGAACGGAATTGATCCGCTCCTCGGCCTTAATCATCCGGGAAGCCGCCACCATCTCCATCGCTTTCGTGATCTGGCGGGTATTCTCCATGCTCTTCATCCGGCTGCGGACAGCCTTCATTGATACCCCTGCCATTTTATCTGTTCTCCAGGAAGTCTGCGGTAAACCGCGCGATTGCATCTTTCAGATCGTTCTCGGTCTTCTGATCCATGACGCCTTCTTCGCGGATATAATCGATCACCGGCCGGCAGCTCTCTGTAAGATAGGTGTAGAAGCGCTTCTCGTAGTCCTGAATATCGCTGACCTCGACGTCCTTCAGATACCCGTTGACGACCGCGTAGATGATCGCCACCTGCAGCGCCACGTCTACCGGCGCTCCGTTCTTCTGCTTCAGGACTTCCACGATCCGCTGTCCCTGCGCAAGACGCGCTCTCGTATCCTGGTCAAGGTCGGAGCCGAACTGGGCGAAGCTCTGAAGCTCGATATACTGGGAGTACAGAAGCTTCAGGGACCCGGCCACTTTCTTCAGGGCACGGATCTGCGCTGCGCCGCCGACACGCGATACCGAGATGCCGGGGTTGATCGCCGGCATGATTCCGGAGTGGAACATTTCCGATTCAAGGAAAATCTGTCCGTCCGTAATGGAAATAACGTTGGTCGGAATATATGCGGACACGTCTCCTGCCTGGGTTTCGATAATCGGGATTGCCGTCAGCGATCCGCCGCCGTACTTGTCCGAAAGGCGCGCGGATCGCTCAAGAAGCCTCGAGTGCAGATAGAAAACGTCGCCCGGATAAGCCTCACGTCCCGGAGGTCTGCGGACAAGCAGGGAAATCGCACGGTAAGCCACCGCATGCTTGGAAAGATCATCGTAGATAATCAGCGCATCCTTCCCCTGATGCATAAAATACTCGCCCATCGCGCAGCCCGCGTAAGGCGCAATATACTGCATCGGCGCGAGCTCCGAAGCCGTGGCGGATACAATGATCGTGTAATCCATCGCGCCGGCCTTTTCCAGTGTTTCGGCAATCTGGGAGACTGTCGAGCGCTTCTGCCCGATCGCTACATAGATACAGAGAACATTCTTTCCCTTCTGGTTGATGATTGTATCAACGGCAATCGTGGTTTTACCGGTCTGCCGGTCTCCGATAACGAGCTCACGCTGGCCTCTTCCGATCGGAATCATTGCGTCGATCGCCTTAATTCCCGTCTGAAGAGGCGTATTCACGGACTGCCGCTCCAGAATCAGCGGCGCCGGGCTTTCGATCGCGCGGTACTCCGAGGCAAAATGCGGCCCTTTGCCGTCAATCGGCTCGCCGAGCGCGTTCACAACCCTGCCGATCAGTGCTTCTCCCACGGGAACCGATACGACATGCCCGGTGCGGCGGACCGTGTCGCCCTCTTTGATGCCGACGTCCGAGCCGAGGATAACGACCGATACGACATTCTCCTCAAGGTTCTGCGCCATTCCGAAAGAGCCGTTCGGCAGTTCCACGAGCTCGCCCGTCATGCAGTCCTCCAGACCTGACACTCTGGCAATGCCGTCGCCCAGATACAGAACCGTGCCGGTCTCGCTCTGGTGGATGCGGGTCTCGTAATTTTTTATTTGTTCACGTATGATCCTGGTGATCATCTGCGGCTGTAATTCCATAGTTCAACCTTCTCTTCATGACACTATCATCCGGCTTGTCAGACCGTCGTTTCCTTCAGTATACGGGTCAGCGCGCTTAAGTGCCCCCGTATGGTTCCGTCAAACTCCCTGTTGTCGACGGACAGCCGGATTCCGCCGATCAGTCCCGGATCGACGGTGCAGATTAACGATATCTTCTTCCCGGTGATCTTCTGAAGCTTCTGGAGCAGTCTTTCCTTTTGCTCATCCGTCAGCTGCACCGCCGAAGACACGGCTGCTTCCACTATCCCGTTGTCTTCGTTATAGCGCTCCCGAAAGCGCCGGAAGCACTCCGAAAAATGCCGGATCAGCGTAC
>CAMVNR010000038.1 GCA_947168905.1 uncultured Lachnospiraceae bacterium | reverse complement strand
CTGTGAAACAGTACGCTCCGGGGCTTTGCTATAAAATCTTCCAGCCGGGAGAGCGGCTGATCTATATGAAGTAAAAATGAAGGGGCGCGGGTTTCGCGCGCCGAAGGGCTTCTTGGGGGTTTGTATGAATTTTAGCGACATACTTCTGGTGTCGGATTATGACAATACGCTGACAGGGGAAAGACACCTCGTTCCGCAGGAAAACCTGGACGCGGTCCGGGCTTTTACGGCGGAGGGCGGCGCGTTCACCATTGCATCGGGACGGGGTAAACGGGAGTGGTATGAGAGCTTCTGCCATGTGCCGTTCAATGCACCGCTGGTGCTTTCAAACGGAGCGTTTATTTATGATTCTTCGGCGGACAAAGTGCTGTACCGGGGGGTGCTTACGCAGGAACAGGTAAAAAGCGTGAAGACGATTTTCCGGTCGCTTCCCGAAGGCACCGGAGGCGTGATCGAAGTGGACGAGATGAGCTATATTCCGGAGGAAGTCTATGAAGCCGGCGGCTTTAAGGGCTTTCCGGAACAGACGGTCCTGCATCCGCCGCTTGATGAAATTCCGGATGGCTGGAATAAAGTCAGCTTTATGTGCCGGCTGCCGGACTTTCAGAAACTGGCGGAAAAAGGAGAAGTCTTTGATTTTGGCATGCTGGATGTGTCTGGCGTGGACGAAGCGGAAAAGATGGCCAGGAAGCTCGGGCTTTCGGGCATCCGCTCGCTTCCCATGATGTTTGAAGTCCCGCCGGAGGGAACCGACAAGGGGACAAGCGCACGGCGTCTTCAAAAGCTACTCGGAAGGAAGGTCCTCGCAGCGATCGGAGATGCTCCGAATGATCTGGCGATGCTGGAAAAAGCGGATATCTGTTTCGTACCGGCAGAGTCGATCCTGGATAAGGAGGGCCTGCTTCCCGAAGGCGCAGTGCTGACGGTCAGATGCGAAGAAGCCGCGATCGCGGATGCGGTGCGGCTTCTTCGGGAAATGTAAGGCAGTTTTTTTCGGACTTATTTTCTCAGCGGATCGAGCGTCCGGTAGGCTTCTCTTGCGTCGAGAATGAAGTCGTCCGCGCGTCCTTCAATCGAGACGCGTCCTTCGTAGCCGATGCGCTTTAAGGTCCGGAAGAATTCCGCATATTCCTGATAGCAGGCATCGGAGAGCTTCGGAAAGCCCCGGAAGCGCTCTTCTGCGATATGTGCGTGGATGATGCCGATACCGTTTTCAAGATCGTCGTAGTAGTCTCCGCCGGCCATCATATGGTAGAGATCCGCGAGCGCGCCGACGTTCAGGCACATGGTCATCGACGCGAGACGCTGGGCATCGGTGACGAAATTGATAATGTTGCATTCTTCGGCCCGGAGCGGTTCGACGGCGATGGTGATGAAGTGCCTTTCCGCCTTCCGGGCAGCGAGCCTCAGGAACTGGGAGAGCAGCTTATAGCCTTCGCTTTCGGACATCTCATCGGGCATTCTTCTTGCTCCTCCGGAGCCGAAGACGACCATTTCAATGCCCAGCTCCTCCGCGCGGGCAAAGGCTTTGTCAAGATAGGCGCTGATTTCTTCTCCGGTGCCCTCCGCCGAGCAGAGCTTAAAGCGGGCGGGGACCATGCTGTTCGCGGCTTCCACGGGAAGCGGAGAGGCCTTTACCCTGGCCAGCAGCTCCCGGTATTCTGCCTCATCCATTTCAGCAATCCCGGACAGCCCGAGTTCAATATAATCGTAGCCGATCTCCTTCATGAGCGCGGCGTTGTCGATCGAGGTACAGATGCCGAGTTTAATCATAATTCCCTCCTGTCTTTTCGGTCGGTTTACATCATATCTTTTTCTTGGATTATACCACAGCTGAGTGATTATGCAAGAGGCGTTCTGCCTGTGAAAAGGGGAGAGGGATGTTTTTCTCTCCCCTTGCTTTTTTACGGCTGATAGTGTATTCTGTAACCAGAAAACAACCGGAAGGGAACTGTAATGGAAAAGCTGAATGAGTATGCGCTGGTTACCGGAGCGAGCTCCGGAATCGGCAGAGAATTTGCGCGCGCTTTGGCTTCGGAAGGATATAATCTTCTCCTGGTGGCAAGGAGAGGGGAACGCCTGCAGAAGCTGAAGGATGAGCTGAAGAAAGAATACCCCGCGGACATCCGGATCCTGACAGCGGATCTGTCGTTTCGCGCGGAGTGCGGACTGGTGGCAAGAGAAGCCTCCAAGCTGCCGGTAAAGGTCGTGATCAATAACGCTGGACTCGGAGATTTCGGAGATTTCACGGAAACGGAGCTTTCCAAGGAAATGCAGCTTCTGGACGTGAATGTGACCGCGCAGCATATTCTTCTGAAGAAACTGCTGCAGCAGATGGAAAAGGCGGGGAGAGAGGGCTATATCCTGAATGTCGCCTCCTGTGCGGGGCTTTTTCCGGGCGGTCCGCACATGGCCTGCTATTATGCGACAAAGTCCTATATCGTCAGCCTGACCCGGGCGGTGAGGGAGGAATGCCGGATCAGAAAGAGCCGGGTTTCTGTCAGCGCACTCTGCCCCGGGCCGGTGGATACGGAGTTTAATGATGTCGCCCGTGTCCGCTTCGGTTTAAAGGGGATCAGCGCCGAAGACTGCGTAAAGACAGCCATGAAAAAAATGTATAAGAAAAAAGCGGTGATCGTACCGACGCTGAAGGTACGGCTGGCGGTCGGTCTGTCCCGTTTCGTACCGGTTCCTTTGGTTCTTCGGATGGTTGCCCGGCAGCAGGAGAAAAAAGCCGGCTGATCCTTCTAACCCCCCAGGCGTATTTTCTGTCTTTACAGGCAGAAGATGCTTTTCGGACTTTACGAAGCATTCATTTTTGGCATAGGAGGAGCGACATGAAAAAGAAATCCATTTCGATTATTCTGGCAGCGGGAGTGCTGGTGCTCCCCGTGTTTTTTACGGGCTGCGGACTGTTCGGCGTCTCGGGGACAATGAAAACGCTTCAGGGCCACTGGGTGGATGTCAATGGCAGCACCACGCTGGATTTTAAAGGGAACCGGATGACCGTGACTTCTCCCTGGCATAAGGAAACCTTTAAGGTGAGGGTTACCGGCGGAGACGTCAAGTTTATCGAAAACGCCGGTGCAAAGGAGAACTACGACCGCGGATTCTACGATATGAGTACGATTCAGATCGGACGGGACGGCGCCCTGACCGCACAGGAAATGGTGATGGATGCCGAAGGCCACGAATACCGCTTTGTACGGGAAAAAGACCTCCAGAAAGAGCTGGAGATTCAGGTAAAGGACCGGGATCTTCCGAAAACGATCGAGTCGGATGAGATCGTTTCCTTCAGCTTTAGCTTCAGTACGGAAGATACTTCCTATGATATCCCGGCGGACAGCCCCTGGTACAGCGGGCGCTACACCTTTGAACTTGAAAAGACGGATGACGGCGGCTATGAGATGTCGCTTCACGGATCGGGAATGAGCTACATTATCATGGATTATACCGGAACCGTGTCCGAAGAGTACGTGAAGAACCTGGCGGCGCTTGTAAAAGAACAGAAGCTTGCCGAATACAATGGCTGGTGGCGGACAAACTCCGAACAGTTCCACAGCTGGACAGTGAATATCGAATACGCTTCCAAAGAGAAGATCCTCATGGAGGCTTCGGGACGCGCGGCGCTGGAGTGCCCGTTCAGCGTCTATGCTTTCCTCGAATATGCGGACCGGGAAGCCGGGTATGCAGAGGAGTATTATAAGCAGATCCGCGGGGAGGAGGCGGAAAATGAAGAAATCCTTCAGAGCCTTCAGGGTCGCTGGAAGGATCTGAACGGAGACGCTGTTATGGATATCGACGGGAGCAGCCTGATTCTGACATTGTACGAAGGCGCGTCTCCTGAAGAGTATGAGGTCCGGGTTGTCGGGGAGGAGGTTAAGAGGATTGTCAATGTCACCGAGGGCAGGGAGGACTCTTTTATGATTATGTCCGAACTGACGATTATGGAGGACGGGTCGCTCTCAGCCGGCGAAATGGTTCTGGACGCGGACGGACACAGCTTCCGTTTCGTACGCGAGGAGGATCTTGAAAAGGAGCTTCAGTACGAGGATCTTTCCGAGGATCTCCCGAAGACGATTGAGTCCGATGAGATTACTGAATTTTACCTGAATTTCAGTCTGGGAGCGAGCCGCTACGACCTGCCGGAAGACAGCGTGTGGCAGAACGGATCCTACAGTGTGCAGCTTGAAAAGGATGAAGACGAGTACCGGCTGGATTTTAATGTCATGGGCGAAAGCTATGTGATCTGTCAGTACAGCGATACTGTTTCCGAAGCCTTTGTACAAGGCCTGGCAAAGCTGATCCAGGAAGAGAAGGCTGCAGAGAAGAACGGGTATCATGTCGAAAACAAAGAAGATTTCGACGGCTGGTGGCTGAGCGCGGAGTATGAATCCGGCGAGGAGCTTCGGCTTCAGGCTTCGGGGCGTCCTGCTTTGGAGTGCCCCTTCAGCATCCGTGCCTTCCTCGAGTATTTCAATCAGGAGGTCGGCTTCACCGCAGACTGAAGAACGCTGCCCCAGGCTTCGGCGAGTCTGTCGAGGCTCCACGAAGCGTTTGCGGGACTCGTTGAAGGCAGTTTCTTCGCGGGAATCCCGGTCAGGGGAAGCTGGTGCTTCTGGTAGAGCTCCCAGGATTTCGCGCCGTTGCAGCAGATAAGATCAATCGGAGCGGCGGAAAGGATCAAAGAAAGGTCGGTCGGGACCGCATCTTTAATGGAAGCGTCCGAGGAACCGGTGATTTCACAGGAATAGATCGTATCATAAAGAGCCAGATGATTCGAAAGGATCAGGGCTCTTTTTTCTTCGATTGTTTCCGGGACCGGCTGACTGTATAATTTCGCGATCAGCTTCCAGAAACGGTTCTGAGGATGCCCGTAGAAGAACTGTGACTCGCGGGACTTTACGGACGGAAAAGAGCCGAGGATCAGGATGCGGGAATGATCATCATATAAAGGTAAAATCGGGTGAATTATTTTCATAGCTGTACTGTAACACAGACCGGCGGATTTTTCCAGCCTGTTTCCGGGCATTTTTCCCGGGCTTTTTTGGAATCCCCGCGTGAAAGAAGTCGTATTTTTCGGTTTTTTTATCGGATTATTACTATGATTTTCCCGAAGGATATGATACACTTAAGCAAAATAACGGCAGAACGGAAGAGTACTTCATCTGAATAAACATATGAAAGGATCTTAAATCTCCATGAATATCAGAAAAGCACAGGTAAACCATATGAAGAATCCGCTCGGATTCTCGCTTTTTGAGCCTGTTTTCCACTGGGTGACGGAAGGCGCGAAGGGGACAAAGGAAGAGGCGGCAAGGATCGTCGTGAAGAAAGGTGAAACCGTGCTCCTGGATACCGGTTTTAAGGCGCTTGACAGCCTCGGGACAAAGGCAGAGCTTTCGCTCGAGCCGCGCACCCGGTATACCTGGTGCGTCAGCGTGAGAACCGACGCGGGAGAGGAAGCCGTATCGGACGAGCAGTTCTTCGAAACCGGAAAAATGGATGAAGCCTGGACCGGGAAATGGATTCATTCCGGTGACGCAGAAAAGGATAAGAAGCGGCACCCGGTCTTCAGAAAGACCTTTACGGTCGGGAAGCCGGTGAAAGAGGCAAGGCTGTACATTTCCGGACTCGGGATGTTCGATGCCTGCTTAAACGGCGAACGCATCGGAAACGAATATCTGACCCCTTACTGCAATAACTACGACGCCTGGGTGCAGGTCATCACCTTTGATGTGACAGCACAGCTTAAAGACGGGGAAAATGAACTCGTATCGGCGCTCGGAAACGGCTGGTACAACGGCAGGTTTGGTTTTACGCCCAGCGAAATTCCGTATTACGGGACGGAGATGAAGCTCATCGCGGAGCTTCGGATCGCCTATGAAGACGGTACGGAAGAAGTGATCGGAACGGATGAAAGCTGGGATGTCACGCGCTCGAACATCACCTTCTCCAATATCTATGACGGCGAGCACAGGGATGATACGCTTCCCGCGCTTCCGAAAGAGAAGGCCGCGCTTACCGAGGCACCGAAGGGAAAACTCACGGACCGCCTGTCCATTCCGGTCGTTATCCGGGAAGAGCTTCCGGCAGCCGAGCTGATCACTTCTCCGAAGGGCGAGAAGATCTTCGACATCGGACAGAATCTCGCGGGTTCCTTCCGGCTGTCTGTGCACGATGTCAAACCCGGCACCAGGATCCATCTGCAGGTCGGTGAAGTCCTGCAGAAGGGCTGCTTCTACAACGAAAACCTAAGGACCGCGAAGGCCGAATACATTTACATTTCCGACGGCTCGGACATCGTGCTGCAGCCGGAGTTCACTTTCTACGGATACCGCTATGTCAAGGTCGACGGAATGCCTGAGATTCAAAAAGGCGATCTGACGGCGCTTGTGATGTATTCCGATATGGACGAGATCGGAAGCCTCGTCACGGGGGATCCGAAGATCAACCGCCTGATCGCAAACGCCGAATGGGGCAAGCGCGGCAATTTCATCGATGTTCCGACCGACTGCCCCCAGAGAGACGAGCGCATGGGCTGGACCGGAGACGCGGAGGTCTTCTCGCCGACAGCCATGCTTCAGTCCGATGCCTACGCATTTTACTGCAAATATCTCTACGATATGGAGACCGAGCAGGCCGCACACGAGGGCGGCGTACCGGATGTTATCCCGGCTTTCGGCGTCTACAACGGCGGAACCTGCGCCTGGGGAGACGCGACGACGATCATTCCCTGGAACATGTACCTCTACACAGGCGATGCCGAAATCCTGAGACGCCACTACGACGCGATGAAGTCCTGGGTGGATTTCATGAAGCGTGAGGAAGACAAGGATCACGCCTATCTTAAGAAATTCCATTACGGCGACTGGCTGGCCTTAGACGGCGACGGCGGAATCGATTCCGTGAAGGGCGGCACTTCGGATGCGTACTGCGCGGCGGCGTACGAGCTCTACAGCACCAGGATTGTTGCTGAGACGGCGAAGCTTCTCGGGAAAGAAGAGGACGCGAAGATTTATGAGAATCTCGCCGAAGAAATCCTCGGATATATCAATTACGAATTCTTCACGCCGTCCGGACGCGCGGCAATTGATACGCAGACCGCTTATCTTCTCGCACTTCGTCACGGGCTCGGCTCCCGTCCGGACCGGATGGCAGAGGGCCTTGTCTCCAGGCTGAAAAGGAACGGCGGAAAGCTGCAGACCGGCTTCATCGGCACGCCGCTTCTCGCGGAAACCCTGACGGAAATCGGCGAGTCCGATATGGCTTACGGGCTTCTGTTCAACGAGGAATTCCCGGGCTGGCTGTATGAAGTCAACTTGGGCGCGACGACGATCTGGGAACGCTGGAACTCGATGCTGGAGGACGGTTCCGTCTCTTCGACCGGCATGAACAGCTTTAACCATTACAGCTACGGCGCGATCGTGAGCTGGATCTACGAGCGCGCGGCAGGCCTCAGAAGAGATCCGGCGGTACCCGGCTACAGGAAGGTTGTCTTTGCCCCGATCCCATATAAAAAGCTCGGCTTTGCGGACGTTTCCTATGATTCTCCGGCAGGAAAATGGGAATCGCACTGGAAGGCAATCGACAGCAGCCATGTGGAGATCTCTCTGACGGTACCCTTCGGCTGCACGGCCGATGTCATCCTTCCCTATGCGCCGGAGGAGCTTTACACCAGCTGCAATCATGCGCTTTTCAGGAACGTGACGGACGGCGTCTGCCATGTCGGGCCCGGTAAGTATGAGATCAGCTATGAGACGACCCGGCCGCTTCGAAAGGTGTACAGCGTTGATACCGAGATTAATGAGCTCCTGTCAGACCCGGCGGTTCTTTCGGCATTCAAGGAGCTTGCTCCGCAGTTTACGGATATTCCGGGACAGTACCGCTCAGCTTCGATCCGGCAGCTTTCTGAAATGATTCCGGGCAGAATTTCCGAAGAGATGCTGAATCAGCTGGACCAGCTGCTTTTCGGAATCGAATAAATCAGTAAGCCCGCAGGAAGACAAACCGGGAGGAGGGACATCATGGGACTTGAAGAGAGCCTGTTTTTCTCGCAGCAGCAGAAGGAAAAGGAAAAGAAACGCAGGGAAAAGGAAGAACGCGAAAAACGCCGGAGCAGGGAGAAAAAGGAAGAGGAAAAAAAGGACATGGGCTTCGGGCTTCTCGCCAGCATGTACGGTGAGGAATACGCAGAGGGCTACAGAAACGGCCAGGCCTTCGGCGAAGCTGCCGTGAGCGCCTTCGGCGAGGTTTTGGAGGAGCGAATGGCTCCGGTCAATGTCGCGGCAAAGCTCGGTACGAAAGCGGTGAAATCCCTGTTCGAGGAAGACGGCGAAGAAGAACCGGAGATGGAGCGCTCGGAGAAGTTCTTCAAGACAGAGGATGGCAAGGTTTCGAACATGGATCTTGTGAAGGAGCTCGCCCTGGAAGAGGAAGGAGACGGTCCCTTTAAAAAGCTTGCGAAAAAGCTGAATAAGAAAAACGAAGCGGATGAGGACTCTGAGGAGGCGCTTGAGGAATTTGCCAAGGACGCGGCAAAACTGGTGCTGCGCGAGGTAAAGGAAGAGATGGAGCGCCGCAAGGAGCTCGACGAACGCGGCGAGGAAATTACGACAGAGGAACAGGAACGGCAGGCCAAATTCGACCGCAGCATGGGCAAGAAGCTGACTGTTCTGAAAAACGTCATGGGAGAGGACGAATTATACGATCTTCTCGACGATATGGATGAACTTGGCTACGGCGTCAGTCCGGACGCGCTTCTGGGCTATTCGATTTTCGACATGAAGAAGGAAAAGGCCGGCATCGGGCTGAAGAAGCTGGAGGAGCATCTGTCCGGACAGACACCGGGATTCTTCAAGGTTCTGGGCGCGATCGGCAAATATATCGGCCTGGAGGAAGGCCAGAATGCGGACCTGGCGGAAAAAGACCTGGAGGAAAGCCTGGAGTCCTTTGTTTTAAACGACTGCGGTCCGACGAAGAGAGATGTTGATCCCGAAGTGTTCAATACGGCAATGTACCTTCTTGGGGCACTGAAGCCGGAGGGCGAATTTGCGAGCTTCGTCGGAAAGGTGAACAGCCAGCCCGGACGGGGTGTCAAATACGATCCCGAAGACTTTATGGAAGAGCCGAAGCTTCAGAGTCCGGCAAAGGAAATCGGACTGGAAGGCCCGGTACTGAAGATGCCGATGCCGTGGGAGATGTGATGAGGAAGAAATACAGCATTCTTAACCGCTGATCCGTCCGCAATCCAGAGAAACATGAAAAGAAAAGGGGAATAGCTGCTTCGCTGGATGATTCTCTTTTCTGAAATAAAATCAAAAAAACAAACGGACTTCGTCCGGCAGCTCACATTCCAGCCGGAAACAGAAACGGAGACGGCAAAAAGATCGGAGGACTTTTTATGGCACGTGACATTAAGAAACTCGTGGCGGAAATGACCCTCGAGGAGAAATGCTCCCTTCTCGGCGGCGGAGATTTCTGGCACACAAAGGCGGTCGAGCGGCTCGGGATCGGACAGTATATGATGTCGGACGGCCCTCACGGCCTGAGAAAACAGGACGACAAGGCTGACCACCTCGGAATCAACGAATCGATTAAGGCGGTCTGCTTCCCGGCGGCCTGCGCGACAACCTCGTCTTTTGACAGGGATCTGATCTACCATATGGGCGATGTGATCGGAAAAGAGTGCCAGGCTGAGAACCTGTCTGTCGTACTCGGCCCCGCAGTCTGCATTAAGAGAAGTCCTCTGTGCGGCAGAAATTTCGAGTATATGTCCGAGGATCCATATCTGGCGGGCGAAATGGCGGCGTCGTACATCAATGGCGTGCAGAAGCACCATATCGGGACGTCGATCAAGCATTACGCGGCGAACAACCAGGAGAGCGCCCGCATGAGCGTCTCCGCCGAAGTGTCTGAGCGCGCAATGCGTGAGATTTACCTTCCGGCATTTGAAACCGCCGTAAAGAAGGCGCAGCCGAAGACGATTATGTGTTCCTACAACAAGATTAACGGCACCTACAGTGCGGAAAATGAATGGCTCCTCACGAAGGTCCTGCGCGATGACTGGGGATATGAGGGCTTCGTTGTTACCGACTGGGGCGCGGTCAACGACCGTGTCAAGGGCGTTATTGCCGGTCTCGACCTCGAAATGCCTGGAAATACTGCGGCAAACGATGCGGCAGTCGCCGCGGCTGTGCGTGAAGGAAGACTCGACGAGGCGAAGGTCGACGAGTGCGTGGAGCGCATTCTCAAGGTCTTCTTCGACTACGACGACAACCGTGAAGAGCAGGTGTTCGACCGTGCGGCGGATCACGAGATTGCCGCGCGGATTGAAGAGGACTGCGCGGTGCTTCTGAAAAACGACGGACTGCTTCCGCTGGATCCTTCGAAGAAATACCTCTTTGTCGGCGAATATGCGGTGAAGCCCAGGTATCAGGGCGGCGGTTCCTCGCATATCAACAGCTTTAAGGTGGACAGCGCCTTCGAATGCAGCAGGGCGGCCGGCCGGAATATCGACTATATTCAGGGCTTCCCGATGGATAAGGACGCACTTTCGGAAGAAGATCTGGCATCTCTTCTCGCGAAGGCTTCCGAATACGATGCGGTCCTTGTATTTGCAGGCCTTCCGGATATCATCGAGTCCGAGGGCTACGACCGGAAGGACATGAAGCTTCCTGCTTCCCAGAACCGGCTGATCGAAGAACTCCTGAAGGTCCAGAAAAATGTGGCCGTGGTGCTTTCAAACGGCGCTCCGGTAGAGCTTCCTTGGGCGGACGAAGTGCCCGCGATTCTGGAAATGTATCTCGGCGGCGAAGGCGTCGGACAGGCGACAGACAGGATCCTTTTCGGCGAAGTGAACCCCTCGGGGCACCTTGCGGAGACCTGGCCCTATAAGCTTTCCGATAATCCGAGCTATATGAATTTCCCCGGGAATACGCGCAGAGTTTACTACAGAGAGGACGTTTTCGTCGGCTACCGTTATTATGACACGAAGGAAATGCCCGTGCGGTACGCTTTCGGCCATGGCCTTTCCTATACGACGTTCGAGATTTCGAACTTAAGGTGTGATAAGGAATGCTTCACAGACGGCGAAACGCTGAAGGTATGCGTCGATGTCAAAAATACCGGCAGCCGCGCCGGCAAGGAAGTCGTGCAGCTGTATGTTTCCGACCTGAACGGAACCATTGAGCGTCCGGTAAAGGAACTGAAGGGCTTCGAAAAGGTGGAGCTTCAGCCCGGCGAGACGAAGACCGTGGAATTCGAAATCGACGCGCGCGCCCTTTCCTATTACAGCGAAGAGCTCGGCGACTGGTTCGCTCCCTCAGGCGAATATGCGCTTCTTGCGGGCGAGGCGTCTGACAGGATTACGGCAGAGGGCAGAGTGAAATTCGAAACGAAGAAAATGCTCCCGCTTCACATTGATGTCGACACCACCATCGGAGAACTTCTTTCCGATCCGAGGACAGCTCCCGTGATTCACCAGATGATGGCGGGCAGGGCGCATGACTCCGGGGAGGGCGGAATCTCCGGAAACGAAGAAGAGGATGCTGCAATGCAGAACGCGATGATGCAGTATATGCCCATCAAGTCGCTGGTATCCTTCGGCGTTCTTCCGCCGGATCAGGTCCAGGGTCTTCTGGATATGATCAGAAGCCAGGTGTAAAAATCTGTTTGGGGCTGCTCTCCTTTTTTCAGGGAGCAGCCCCTGATAATGTGCCGCGACAGCGTCGTTGACAAATCCGGAAAAAACCTGTATAATAGCATTCACCGTGCAGCCGGGGAGGTGGCGGGTCCCTGTACCTGAAGTCCGCCATAGCAGGGGTGATGCCAAACGGAGGACAACGTTTGTGAGGCTGCCCGTTTTAAGTGGCGTTGATGCCCGGGTCTTGCGCAATGGGATGCTGTGAACCGTGTCAGGTTGGGAACAAAGCAGCACTAAGCAGATTTTTTCATGTGACGCGAGGGTGCCTTGGTTGAGTTAACTGGAACGGTAACGCTTGGAAGCGGCTGTTCGAAGGGCGGCGCGCGGTTTTTAAATGACCTGCGGGGTTTTCCTGCAGGTCATTTGTTTGTGCCGCTTCCGGTGATTTTTTGCATAGAAGACTTGATTTTAGCATATAAGATCGGGTATAATATCCGCAGTATGTAAAGTAGGGGCGCTGTGCCCATAAAACGATTCTCCAGGAGGAAATACTATGATACGTGTAGGAATGCTGACCTCGGGCGGTGACTGCCAGAGCCTGAATGCGACGATGCGCGGCATCGGCAAGGGGCTTTTCAATTATTACGGAGACGGCGTGGAAATTATCGGTTTCCTTGAGGGCTACAAGGGTCTGATGTACAATGAGTACACGAAGCTGAGCCCGCGAGATTTCTCCGGTCTTCTAGACGAAGGCGGCACGATTCTCGGGACCTCCCGCCAGCCGTTCAAAATGATGCGTGTCATCGAAGACGGCTTTGACAAGGTCGCAGCGATGAAGAGAACCTATAAGGCACATAAGCTTGACTGCCTCTGCGTGCTCGGCGGAAACGGTTCACAGAAGACCTCGGCGCTTCTGAAGGAAGAAGGCCTGAACGTGCTCGGTCTTCCCAAAACCATTGACAACGACCTCTGGGGTACGGATATGACTTTCGGCTTCCAGAGCGCTTTAAATATCGCTACCGAGGCGATTGACTGCATCCATACGACGGCAGCCTCGCACGGACGCGTTTTCATTATTGAAGTCATGGGCCACAAGGTCGGCGAGCTGACGCTTCACGCAGGTGTTGCAGGCGGCGCGGATATCATCCTGATTCCGGAGATTCCTTACAACCTTGATTCTGTGTGCAAGGCGATCCAGAAGCGTGAGGAAGAGGGCAAGAACTTCACGATCATCGCCATGGCGGAAGGTGCGATCAGCACCGCCGAAGCCAAGATGAAGAAAAAGGAAGTGGAAAAGAAGCATGCGGAGCTTCCGGCTTCCTTCGATCTGGCCGCACAGATCCAGGAAAAGACCGGCTGCGAAGTCCGCGTCACGGTTCCCGGACATACACAGCGCGGCGGACGTCCCTGCCCCTATGACCGCGTCCTTTCGACGAGGCTCGGCGCAGCGGCTGCGATGATGATTGAGAAGAAGAAATTCGGCTATCTTGTCGGTATTCACAATAACGAAATCACTCCGGTTCCGCTGGAGGATATCGCAGGCAAGCTGAAAATGGTTGATCCCAAGGGCGAGGTCATTAAGCAGATCAAGTCCATCGGCATCAGCTTCGGTGACGACTAAGTAAGAGCGCCCCGGCCTTTTTAAGGCCGGGGCAGAGGAAGGCTATTCATCCATGGCATATACAGCCCTTTACAGAAAGTGGCGTCCGACACGTTTTTCGGAAGTGCGCGGACAGGATCACATTGTAAGGACCCTGAAAAATCAGCTGCAGTCGGGCCGCGTGGGTCATGCGTACCTCTTCTCCGGAACCCGGGGAACAGGCAAAACGACCGTCGCAAAGATTTTTGCGCGCGCAGTGAACTGCGAAAACCCGCAGGAAGACGGCTCGCCCTGCAATGAATGCGCCTCCTGCCGGGCGGTACTGTCCGGGACTTCGGTCAATGTGGTGGAAATCGACGCAGCGTCCAATAACGGCGTCGACAACATCCGCGAGATCCGGGAAGAGGTCCGTTACCGGCCGACGGAAGGAAAATATCGCGTCTACATCATCGACGAAGTGCATATGCTTTCGTCAGGCGCCTTCAACGCGCTGTTAAAGACGCTGGAGGAACCACCGGAATATGTGATATTTATTCTGGCGACGACGGAACCCAACAGGATTCCGATTACCGTGCTGTCGCGCTGCCAGCGCTATGACTTCAGACGGCTGTCTCTGGAGGAGCTGAAGGCGCAGATTTCGGATATTCTTCTCGCGGAGGGCGTGAAGGCGGAGCCGGAAGCGGTATCGTATATCGCACGGCGGGCCGACGGCTCCTCACGGGACGGGCTCTCCATTCTGGAACAGTGCATCTCCCTGTTTTACGGAGAAGAACTGAGCTATGAGAGAGTCCTCGACACGCTCGGCGCGGCGGACCAGACAGATTTCTCGGAGCTTCTGAGAAAGGTCCTGAACTACGATGTGAAGGGCGCCGTGGCGGAGGTGGACCGCCTGCTGTCTTCGGGACGGGAGCTGTCGCAGTTCGTCACGGATTTCACCTGGTATCTGCGGAACATCATGCTGATCCAGACCGACAACCCGGGCGAGGATGTGCTCGGTATTTCCAGGGACAACCTCCTGATGATGAAGGAGGAAGCCGCGGATATGAATGTGGACCAGGTGATGCGCTATATCCGGATTCTGGGGGAAGCCGCGAACCAGATGCGGACGGCTCCCGCGAAACGGGTGATCTTCGAGCTGGCCCTGATGAAAATGATGCAGCCCGCGATGGAAACGGATCTTTCTGCCGTCCTCGACAGGATCCGCGTGCTCGAAGAGGGACGCGGGTTTTCGATGCCGCTTTCGGAAGCTGGAAGAGAACGTCCGGTTTCTGAGTCCCCCGGGCCTGCTGTGACAGCGCCCATGGAAACCAGGGAAGTCACGGTTTCGGCGGCGGACTATTCGGATTACGAGATGCTTTCCAAAGAGTGGGAAGACTTTAAGGCGGCACAGCGGGGGCTTCTTCGTTCGTATCTTACCGGAACTGCCATCAGTGTTTCGGAGGAGGGCGGACTGGAGGTGCTGTTCCGGAATGAATTCAACTACCGTTTTGCGGAAAAATCCGGGAAGGCGGAGGAACTGAAGGAAGCGCTTCAGGAGCGCTTCGGCAAAGAGTTCCGGATCCGCTTCCGCTGTCTGAAGGACAACGAAAGCGCACCCCGTCTCATCCCCGGTTCAAGAATACCCGGCATCAATATGGAAATCGAAATGCCGGAAGAGGAGGAATAATATGGCAAAAGGACGCGGCGGGTACGGCGGATACGGTGCAATGCCGGGCAACATGTCGAACCTGATGAAGCAGGCGCAGAGAATGCAGCGTGAAATGCAGGAGAAGCAGGAAGCGCTGGAGCAGCAGGAATTTACGGCAGCGACAGGCGGCGGCGCGGTTTCCGTGACAATGAACGGCAAGCGCGAGATGCTTTCCCTGACGATCAGCCCGGACGCGGTGGATCCCGATGACGTGGAAATGCTGCAGGATATGGTGATTTCGGCAGTGAATGAAGTGCTGAGGAAAATCGATACCGCGAACGAAGAGAATGTGGCGAAACTCACCGGCGGCATGGGCGGCCTCGGAGGACTGTTCTAAGAATACGTATGGATTATTACGGAAGTGAAATGACCCGGCTCATCGAGGCGCTTTCGAGTCTTCCGGGGATCGGTGTGAAAACCGCTCAGCGGCTGGCGTTTCATATTATCAATCAGCCGGAGGAAGAAGTGAGAAGGCTGGCAGAGTCGATGATTCACGCGCGGAAAAACGTGCGCTACTGTAGGGAATGCTTTACCCTGACCGACAGCGAGCTCTGCCCGATCTGCCAAAGCCCCAAAAGGGATCACAGCACCATTATGGTGGTGGAGAGCACGAGAGACCTCGCTGCCTACGAAAAAACCGGCAAATATAACGGCGTATACCATGTTCTGCACGGGGCGATTTCCCCGACGCTCGGGATCGGGCCGGGGGACATCCGCCTGAAGGAACTTCTGAAACGCCTGGAGGGGGACGTCCGGGAACTGATTATCGCGACCAACAACAGCCTGGAGGGCGAGACGACTGCGATGTACATCAGCAAGCTTGTCAAGCCTGCCGGAATCCGGGTGACGCGCATTGCGAGCGGCGTCCCGGTCGGCGGCGATCTGGAGTATATCGATGAAGTGACGCTTCTAAGGGCACTCGAAGGGCGTACGGAACTTTAAACCCGGGACAGATCCGGGCAGTTAATACATTAGGGAAGACAGAATACAGGAGCAGTTTTATGAACAAGCAGGAATTTCAGCGCAGGCTCGATGAGGTCGAGACACTGATTGCGGACGGGAAATACAGCGAAGCCGTAGCTGAATGCGATTTATTGAATCTGGACCTTCTGGATCAGCCGAGAGTTCTGCAGAATATTGCGAAGGCCTATGAACGGTGCCGGCGTTATGCCGATGCAGAGGACCTTCTTCTGCTGGCACGCGAGTTCGCGCCGAAGAGCCGCGGAATCCTGTTCCATCTGTGTTCTGTTTCCATCAAAGCCGGAGAGCTTCAAGAAGCGCACCGGTATTATGACGAGTTTGAAAAGCGCGCGAAATATGATACGCAGCGTTTTGTTCTGCAGTACCGGATCGCCAGGGCGGAGAACCGTCCCGAGACCGATCTGATTAAGATTCTGGACGCCTACCGCAGGGAAGAACCGGACGACCGGTGGATGTTTGAGCTGGCGCGTCTGCAGGCGAAAAACGGGCTTCTCGAGGAGAGCCGGATGACCTGCGAAGATATCGACCTGTGGTTTAACTCCGGCAAATACGTCAATATGGCGAGAGAACTTCTCGCACAGCTGTCGGGCGAAGTATATGTCCCGAAGGCGGAGGAAGCCTCCGTGTCGGATGATACCGAGGAAGTTCCGAAGACGGCGGAGGAGGTCGTTCCGGAAGAAAAAGGGGAACCGTCTCCGGAAGAGAAGGATATTCCTCTCTATACAGCCGAAGAGAAGCCGGCAGAAACCGTACGGGAAACCGTGAAGCCCTCCTTCCCCTTCGGCAGGGGAACCGCTTCCGAAGAGGAAATCCTTTCTCAGGAAACCCGGGAAATTCCGACGATGAATATTCAGCAGTCGGAGGAACTCCCGCCGATTGAATATGATTTTTCGGATATCGGCGATATTATCGACGATGTGCAGGCTGAAAAGAAAGAACAGTCCCGGCAGGAATCGGATGAGGCGCTTCCTGCAGCGGATGCTGATACGGAAGAAAGCGGATTCGATGCAGAGAAGGATGCGCTTGAATACGGGGATACCCGTGTGATTCCGACAGAGGAAGAGAAAAAGCAGCCTTCCGCAAGAGAGTCCGTCATTGCGATGCTTCGGGAAAGAGAAGCCAGAATGGCGGAGGAAAACGGCCGGCGCAGGATTGTTTTCGCCGGCGATACTGCGACAGACAACATTGAAGCCGTGATTTCGGAGACCTCCGAAAAGAATACGGAAACAGCGCCGGAAGCCTCTGTGGAACAGGGGGATGCGGCCCGGGAAGAGGCTTCTGTTGATGTGACGGATGAAGAGAATCCGGAAGCTCTGGAAGCACCTGAATTCTCCCCGGAGGAAGATGAACACGTGGTCTTCCGTGTGGAAAGGGAAGAGAGACCGATGATTTCTCCGGATACAGGCATGCTCCCCATCATGGAGGAAGAGGACGACAGGGAGATTGCCAACCCGATCTTTATCGATTTCCCGGATGAAGTGGTCACGCCGAAGGAGGAGATCGCTGAAGCCGAAGAAGAACCGGCGGCGGGACTTCTTCCGGCCGCAGAAGAAACCGAACAGCCAAAGGAAGAGCCGGTCTTCGACGCCCATGTCAGCTTTGACGATGAGGATGAAGAGAAGGAAGCGGACAGAAACAGCTTCAGAGACAGCGCGAAAGCGCGGATCGATTCGCTGGTGAGCGATTTTGACCAGCCGATGGAAGAGCAGGACGACGTGGAATTTATCGTGTCCGAGATTGCCCGCAGAAAGCAGGATGAGCAGCTTTTCGGGAATCTGCCCATCGACCCGCCGGTGGACGAGCACATCTGGCACTTTATCGTCTTCGGCGAGACCAATCCGCTTGCGCTTGACTGTGCGCGAGAGCATATGAAGGAGATTTCCGAGACCATTCCGAATTGTCCCGGGAGAATGCTTAAAATCAATTCGGACCGGATCGGAAACGCTAATATCGTGAATTCGATCGACCGTTTCTTGGGCAGCATGGTTGTCGTGGAGCAGGCGGCATCGCTTTCCGACCAGCAGCTTCGGGATTTCGCGAAGATTCTCGACAGGGACGACCGTTCGCTTCTGGTGGTATTCACCGATACAAAGGACGACATTATCGAAATGTTCCGGCGGGTTCCAGAGCTTTCCGAATCCTTTACCGCGGTATTTGAGGGGAAGATCCTGAATGCACGCGATCTCGTGAATACTGCGAAGGAATACCTTTACTCGCAGGGCGCGAAATTCGCCAAGGAAGCCGACCCGGTGGTCTATGAGAAGGCGCGGGAGCTTCTTGGCGCGAAACAGGGCTACTATAAGAGCGATATGCGCGAATATGCGGAGAAAGCGCTCGGACAGGCGGAAAAGAGCGGCTTCTTGGGACTGTCAGGCGGAAAGGTAGACCGGGACGGTTATCTGGTTGTTACCGAGAAGCACTTAAGAAAGGCGGACCGCTCATGAATGCGCTCTTTGCAGCGGTGATTGGGCTGATACTGATTTTGGCCGCGGTCGGAATGCACCGCGGCTTTATTAAAGGAATCTGGCCCTTTGCCGCGCTTATTATAACGATGGCGGTTTTATGGTTCCTGGCGCCGTACTTTCGCGACCGCCTGATTGAAGGCACGCAGATCGATGAACGGCTGGAGCTGAAGATCTATACCGCGCTCGAGTCCCGTGTGATGCCCGACACACCGGTGTCGGAGCAGGTAAAGGACTGGCCGCTCCCGGAGGGGATGAGAGAATCGCTGACAAAAGCCGCCAGCAGTGCGGCAGACGGCGCGCTTTACAGCGCACTGCATGCTGTCAGCACTTCCATGATGCGGACCAGCATTTCGGTGATCAGCTACGTCGGAGGATTTATCGTGATCTATCTGGTGCTGCTTCTCATCGGAAAACTCCTGAAGCTGGCGGCAAAGCTGCCGGTATTAAAACAGGCGGACAAATTCCTGGGACTTGTGCTCGGCCTTTTGTCGGCATTGCTTCTGATTGATATTTTTTTCCTGATCTTAAGCGGTCTTTCCCATACGGAGTTCGGACTTGAAATGATGCGCATGATTGCCGAAAACAGGTTCCTAAGCGTCCTGTACGAGATCAATCCGCTGAAGCATCATATCGGATGACAACGAAAAACCGGGGCCTGCAAAAATGCAGACCCCGGTTTTTCGGATCAATTATTCTACCGTGTAGGGGAGAAGAGCAAGGTGACGAGCTCTCTTGATCGCAGTCGTTAAAGCTCTCTGATGAGTAGCGCAGGTGCCGGTGACACGTCTGGGCAGAATCTTGCCTCTCTCGGAGATGTATTTCTTTAACTTCGCGGCGTCCTTGTAATCAATAACGCCGGCGCCTTCTGCAGAACCGCAGAATACACAGACTTTTTTCTTTCTGCGGATCGGGCGCTTCTTGAAAGGAGCGTCGCCGCCCTTTGCATCAGCTCTATTGTATGCCATGATAAACCTCCAAATCGATTAGTTGAACGGAAGCCCTTCGTCGTCGACTCCGTCCGGGATGTTCATAAAACCGTCGCCAGCGTCCTGCAGGGGAGCCTGCATCGCGGAAGCGGCTTCACTATCACGGAAGCTGCCGGAGAAGCTGGCACCGGATCCTCCCTGGGAAGCGGCGTTCTTCGACTCGGCAAATTCCTGATCTTCAACAATGACTTCCGTTGTGTAAACACGCTGTCCGTCACGGTTGGTGTAACTGCCCGTCTGGATACGGCCGGTTACAAGCATCTTGGTGCCCTGACGCAGGTATTTCTCCGCAAATTCCGCGGCCCGGTCAAAGGCAACACACTGAATAAAGTCAGCGGTCTGTTCATTCTGCTGGCCCTGCTGGCGTCCGCGCCCCCTGCGGTCAACCGCGAGCGTATAACGGGCAATGGCCATCTGCCGGTCACCCTGTGAATAACGGACTTCAGGATCTCTGGTGAGTCTTCCGCAAAGAATAACTTTATTCATAATCTGTACCTCCAGTCTTAAGCTTCCTGTTTAACGATCAGGAATCTGATGACCTGCTCCATGATACGAATATTGGCTTCAATCTGCGCCGGCGCTTCAAGCGGTGCTTCAAACGTCACGACGGTGTAGTAAGCTTCGCTCATCTTCTGGATATCGTAAGCCAGTTTCTTTTTGCCCCATTCATCGACATTAACAATGTTACCGCCGAAACGGGTGATGTAGCCGCTTACTCTTTCCATGGCAGCAGATCTTTCGTCGTCTTCGAGCGCACCCGAAAGCACGACTACTAATTCATACTTTTGCATCGTTTTTACCTCCTTCTGGTCTCTGGCCTCCGGACTTTTTGCGCCGGAAGCAAGGAAATGGATATTACATCACGAATGGACATTATAACAAAGAACAGATAAAAATGCAAGGCTTTTTTTCGTACTTGTAATTCTTCTCTCTATTTAGTATAATAATACCAACTATCCTGTTTTTTTGTCCCGGTACCTATAGAAAGACAGAGAAGGGGAGTAATATGGGCGAAAAAAAGACAAACTCCATGAGAATCTATTACCGATGGCCGGTATTCCTGCTGATCGTGCTCGCAGCGCTGTCTCTGATCGGATTCTTTTCGGATTTCAGAGTCGGCCTGTCGATCGCCGCGGCCGCGGTCGTCTACCTGATCGCGATGCTGATTTTTTATTTTGTGTTCCGGCGCTCCATAAAAAAGCGGCTGACCGAATTCGGCGCTTCCTACGCGCAGGCGCAGAACCAGCTTCTGAGGCAGGTGGAGATCCCCTTCCTCTTAATCGATGCCTCGGGTGATGTGCTGTGGTCCAACAAGACCTTCCGCAGTCTGTTCGGCGTCAAGAAGAGGAGCGGCCTTCTTTCCTCGATTTTCCCGGAGCTGGAGAATGCGGAATACAAAAAAATTCATACGATTCAGGTGACGAGCGGAGAGAGGACCTACGCACTGCACTGTGCGCCGTTCAGGATAGAATCCGCGCGGGAGCTGGCGGATCTTTCGGATCAGTCGACGCCGGCCCTTTTCAACATTTATCTGATTGATGAAACGGATCTTCTGTATTACCGTCAGACCCTCGCCGAAGAACGCGCGGTGATGGCCCTGATTTATATTGACAATTACGAAGAAGTCATGGAAGGCGTCGAGTATGTCCGGCGCTCCCTTCTGTCGGCGCTTCTTGAAAGAAAACTCAACAAATATATTTCGCAGTACGGAGGCCTGGTCCGCAAGCTTGAAAAGGACCGTTACCTCCTGGTGCTGAAGAAGAAGGATTTCGATGCGCTCGAGCAGGATAAATTCTCTTTGCTGGATGAAATCAAAACGGTGAATATCGGAAACGACCTTGCCGTGACGATCAGCATCGGCATCGGCTTAAACGGCGAGACCATTGAGGAGTGCTATTCCTTCGCACGCTCGGCCATCGATATGGCGCTCGGCAGAGGCGGCGACCAGGTTGTCATCAAGGACGGCTCGGAGGTGCGCTATTTCGGCGGAAAAGCGAAGACGACGGAGCGTACGACCCGCGTGAAGGCCAGAATCAAGGCGCATGCCTTAAGAGAGCTGATTGAAGCCAGGGAATCCGTGATGATCATGGGCCATCCGAACAGCGATCTCGACTGTATCGGCGCTGCCATGGGCATTTACCGCGCGGCGAAGTTCTCACAGAAAAAGGTGCACATTGTGACTGGAGAGGTCAACAACAGCGTCAAGCCGCTTCTGGAGCGCTTCAAGGGAAGCAGCGAATATGAGGAGGAGCTTTTTATCGGCGGACAGCGGGCAATGGAGATCCTTGACAAGGATACGCTTCTGGTTATCGTGGATACGAACCGGCCCTCCTATACGGTCTGCCCGGACCTTCTGAAGCGCGCGGAATCCGTAGTGGTCATGGATCATCACCGGCTGACGAAGGAAAGGATCGAGAACGCGCTTCTGTCCTATGTGGAACCCTATGCCAGCTCCGCGTCGGAACTTGTAGCGGAAATTATCCAGTATTACGACGACAGCCTCAAGCTCCGTCCGGCGGAAGCAGACGCGGTCTTTGCCGGAATCGTTATGGATACCAATAACTTTGAGGATAAATCCGGCGTCCGGACCTTTGAGGCGGCTGCGTACCTCCGCAGAAACGGTGCGGATGTGACGCGTGTCAGGAAGCTTTTCCGGGAAAGCATGCAGGACTACAAGCTGCGGGCGGAAACGATTTCCAACGCAGAGGTTTACAGAGACTGCTATGTCATCGGCATCTGCCCCTCGAGGGAACTGAACCGGAACCAGACGGTCGTAGCGGCGCAGGCAGCCAACGAACTTCTGGAGATCAAGGGCATCAAAGCCAGCTTTGTACTGACCGTTTATGAAAACAAAATCTATCTGTCGGCGCGCTCGATTGACGAGGTCAATGTTCAGGTGATGATGGAGAAACTGGGCGGCGGCGGACACCAGAGCGTTGCAGGGGCGCAGTTTACCGATACGACAGTCGAAGAGGTGACTGCCCGTCTGAAAGCGGTTATCGACGAACAGTGAGAAAAGGAGCGAAAGAATGGAAGTTATTTTACTTACAGATATCCGGTCCCTTGGGAAAAAGGGCGACACGGTGACGGTAAAGGACGGCTACGGCCGGAACCTGATCTCGAAGAAGCAGGCTGCGGCTGCGACTGCGCGGACCATGAATGACCTGAAGCTGCAGAAGGCGCATGAAGAGAAACAGGCGGAGGAGCGCCTGCTTGCGGCACAGGAACTCGCAGGGAAACTGGCAGGTCTTTCCATCAGCGTGAAGGTGCGCGTCGGAAAGGACGGCAAGGCATTTGGCTCGGTTTCTTCGAAGGAAATCGCGGAAGCATGCAAAAAACAGCTGAATCTTGACATTGACAAAAAGAAACTGGTGCTTTCCGAGCCGATCAAGGAAACCGGCAAAACCGTCGTTCCCTTAAAGCTTCACCCGCAGGTAACCGCTCAGCTGACCGTGAATGTCGAGGCCGAGTGACCGCATCATTTTTTCGGACCGCAATAAAGGAAAATCGACGGCTGAACAATGTACGGAGATTTGACGAATGCGTATAATCCCGGAATGCGGCTTTTTTCGCCGCTTCTATGGGGATTCGTGACAGAAAGAGGTAGTCATGCCGGATGAAACCCTAGTCAAAAGAATTCCGCCGCATAATATCGACGCCGAGAAATCAGTCATCGGATCGATGCTGTATTCGGAGGACGCCATCTCGGCCGCAATGGAGCTTCTGAAGCCCGAGGACTTCTATCTGCGGCAGAAC
>CAMVNR010000037.1 GCA_947168905.1 uncultured Lachnospiraceae bacterium | reverse complement strand
CTCCCGAAGAATCAAGGTTTTTGAACTATAAACAGGTAGTGAACTTGACACTACCCGGTCGTGCAGGGAGGGTGATCGGATGAGTAGACATGGTTTCCGGCTGTATCGCCACTATCTGTCCCTCAGCATCCGCTCCTCGATGCAGTATAAATCCTCCTTCTGGATGACCATGCTCGGGCAGGCACTGACCACAATTTCAACCCTTCTCGGGGTCATTTTCATGTTTCAGCGCTTTCCCGAAGTCAGGGGCTTCACGCTCGACGACGTGATTCTCTGCGCCGGCATCGTCCAGCTGCAGTTCGCCCTCGCCGAAATGTGGGCGCGCGGCTTTGACCGTTTCTCGCAGATTGTCCGGCAGGGAGAATATGACCGTATCCTTCTTCGGCCCCGCGGAAAAATCCTGCAGGTTTTCGGAAGCCAGTTCGAGCTTTCGAGAATCGGCAGGATCATTCAGGGTCTTCTGATGCTCGTCTATGCGCTCGTCCGCATCCGAATCAGGTGGGACTTCCTCCGGGTCCTCACGCTCGTCAATATGCTGATCGGCGGGACCGGCGTCTTCACCGCGATCTGCATTCTCCGCGCCGCCCTCTGCTTCTTCACACTCGAAGGACTCGAGGTCATGAATATTTTCTTCGACGGCGCCAGGGAGCACGGGAAGTACCCCTTAAATATCTACGGTGACAAATTCCTTCTGTTCTGCACCGTGGCGATTCCCTATGCGCTCGTACAATACTATCCGCTTCTGTATCTTCTTGGCAGGAGAACGGACTGGTACCTTCCGCTCCTTCCGCTTCTCGCGCTGTGGTTTCTTGTTCCCTGCCTGCTCGCATTTAATGCCGGCGTGCGGCATTACCAGTCCAGTGGGTCGTGATCACATTTCACAGGCGGTAGATGATTACAAGCGAGATCCAGGACACGGCGACGCCGATGGCGCCGACAATACCCCCGATCCGGAAATAGTCTTTGAAGCGATATCCCGCAACCTGGACCATGGTCACTGTCGTAGTGGCCACCGGCGTCGCAAAGGCAAGAGAAGCTCCGATGCAGCAGGCGATCGCGGCCGGGACAGGATTCTGTCCTGTGGCGACTGCAAGCGGCACAGCGACGCTGGCAAGCATCGAGACAAGGCTTCCGTTTGACATAAAATTGCTGAGAAGCCAGCCCGCCAAAAGAAAGATCAGTACCAGAATCTTAGAGTTCGACATTGCCGGCCCGAAAATCCTCAGCAGAAAATCAATCACCAGGTCTCCCGCCCCGGAATTCACAAAGGCCCCGGCAATCGCGAGCGCGGCGCCAAGCGTAAAAAGCGCCGGCCACATCATATTCCGAAGCTCCGTTTTCATATCGACACAGCCCGTGAGAATCACGACAACCGCGCCGGATATGGAGATCAGCCCCAGATCCCAGCCAAAGGGCCGGACAATGAAAAGCACAACAACAATGAGAAATACCGCGATTGCAATGATGCCGTGCTTTTTGTCCACCGGCACTTCGCTCTCTCCGTGAAGGACCTTTTTGACCGCCCGGTCCTCATCCAGATTCAGGACTTCATTCAGCTGGTCGCTTTTCTTACTGTGCACATCATGGGAAACCTCCGGGAAATCAAACCATTTAACCTGTAGTTTATAGAGGAAAAACCAGTAGGAAAGCGCGACAGCCGCGAGAATGATCAGGGCAAAGGGCGCTGTGGTGAAAAAGGAGAACGGCTGCTGCCCGGTCAGTTCCAGCACCTCGGAGGCAAGAAGCGGCGCGGTACTGCCGGCGAGACTCCCGGTTCCTCCGATCAGACCGCCGATCGCAAGCGGCATATAGATATGCTTTTTCTGAATTTTTCCCTTGCTGGAGCTCGCTACCGACGCGATGAACGGCATGAACATGGCAACCAGCGCGGTATTATTGGCAAACATGGATATCAGGCCTCCTGAGATCAGGATCATCACAAGGAACAGCTTTTCTCCATGCTTTGTGAGCCGGTTCAGCACATGCTCGAACTCCGTCACCATACCGCTGTCGATAATCGCGTCGATAATGATGACCATCCCGAAGGTCAGAATCACCGGGGTGGAGCCGAAACAGGAAAACGCATCCTTAAAGGACGTGGCCCCGGCAAAAACCATGGCAAGCATCCCGAGCACCGTCACGAGAGCGACCGGGAACTTCTCGATAATGTAAAAAACGATGAGAACAGCGATGATAATCAGTGTAACGACAGCTTTATTCATGGGCAGTCCTCCTTATTCTTTTTAAATCCGAACCGGTCCGGGACACTGTGTTCCGGGCTGATCGCGAGTCTATTTTTCATGGAAACGGCTGACGGCAGAAGCTGATACTTGATTTATGTGAAAAACTCTAAGGAACGAAGTCGGCATGTCTTCTTCAGAAAAACCGGCAGAAAACAAGAGAGAGGGCAGTCAGCAGATACGGCTGCATCGGAAGAATCAGGCGAAAAAGGGCCTGGGAGATATATTCATTATACCGATTCCGGCGGTTTTTTTCAAGAAAATTGTTACGAAGAAACGGAAAAATGCTATACTGGGATTATCATTTACAGAAACGGAGACTTCATACCTTGAATATTGCCAAGACCATTTACTCCTGCAAACATACAGAGTACGACGTCGTGTACACCCCCGATATCGTATACGCCCATCGGGAAAGCGGAGACCTTACGATGCAGATTGTAAGTCCCATTGCCCCGGATCTTCCGAGAAAGGAAGAGAATTTCTACAATCCGATCGCGGAACTGATGAAGGTTGTCGGCGGAGAACACGGCACCGGCATCTGGTCCAGGGAAATGCTGGAGTATACTGCCGCTTTCTTTAAGACTTATCTCGGATGATGTCACGACATCATGGATTTTTCAGATTTTAGTCCAAGCCGGAGGAGTCCTCGCAAAATAAATGCAGTTATTGCAGGAGTCCATTGCAATGTGGTATGATAACCAAAGAACAACAAGAAAGGATTCTCTCTATGTCTCAGATTTTCAACCCCTATCTTCCTCTTTACGAATACGTCCCGGACGGCGAGCCGCACGTATTCGGCGACCGGATCTACATTTACGGCAGCCACGACCGCTTTCATGGCGGCGCTTTCTGCCTGAATGACTACGTCTGCTGGTCGGCGCCGCTCATAGATCTGACTGCCTGGCGGTATGAAGGCGTCATCTACCGCGCCGATCAGGATCCGGAGAATCAGAAGCCCCTTTCTGCGCGGCGTCCGCTGCCGGAGGGCTACGGCCTGTCCTGCTTTGATGGGTCGGACAGAAAACATGCCCTCTGGGCGCCGGATGTCGTCTGCGGACCGGATGGGCGCTATTATCTGTATTACTGTCTGGATTTTCTGCCTGAAATCGGCGTCGCTGTATCGGATACCCCCGCGGGTAAATATGAATTCTTAGGAAAGGTGCGCCACAAAGACGGAACGCTCCTCGGCACCCGCGAAGATGACTTCGAGCAGTTCGATCCGGGGGTGTTTATGGATGAGGACGGAACGGTTTATCTGTATTCCGGGAATGCTTCGCCAAGTGTTGATATCGTATGGCCCGGCAGAAAAGCTTCGCAGGTCATGACGCTTGAGCCGGACATGCTTACGCTCCGGACAGAACCGAAGAAACTCCTCCCCGACTGCTTTGAGGCTGTCGGCACCGATTTCGAAGGCCACAGCTTCTTTGAAGCGAGCTCCATCCGGAAGATCAACGGGCTTTATTATTTCGTCTACTCCTCCGGCAACAGCCACGAGCTTTGCTATGCAATCAGCGAAAAGCCGGACCGGGATTACCGCTATGGCGGTACAATTATCGATATTGCGGACATCTATCTTCGCGGCAGGACGCCGGACGCGGCACTGAACCCGCTCGGAAATACGCACGGCGGTATCGAATGCGTGCGCGGCCAGTGGTATGTTTTTTATCACCGTCAGACCGACCGCACAAACTACAGCCGTCAGGGCTGCGCGGAGAAAATCACGCTCTTTCCGGACGGCTCAATTCCGCAGGTCGAAGTGACAAGCTGCGGCCTGAACGCGGGTCCGCTCGCACCCGAAGGAAGCTATCCCGCCTCGATCAGCTGCCGGCTGCAGGGAAAAGAAGGCGCCCCCTTCTCGGACGAACGCGCCTCCGACGAACGTTTCCCTTATTATACTCAGCTTGTCCCGGACTTCGGACCGGAAGAATCCGAAAAGTATGTTGAAGAGCCGCAGCAGATCATCGCGAATCTCCGGGATGGAAGTATCTTCGGGTATAAGTATTTTGCAGGCGGATTTAAGGGCCGGATTTCCGTGACACTTCGCGCAAACGGCAAAGGAAAACTGGTCATTTCCGTCGTTCCAAAGGCAAGGTTTGACCTGTATAACGTCGGCGGGACAGATGCTTCGGATCCGAATCTTCCGGAAGCCTTCATCGAAATCGGAAGCCTTGCCATTGCGTCCGCGGAAGACTGGACAGCGTTCTCTTCCGGAGAGCTTTCCTTCCCGGATGAGCCTGTCGCGCTCTTCTTCCGCTATGAAGGAACAGGAGCCGCAGAGGCCCGAAGCTTCCGCTTCGATTAAACACTTCACTGCCGGGGACAGGGCCCTTGTATCAATTTGATACAAGGGCCCTGTCCCCATCAGTCATTTGACCCTGACAGCGTCATATCACCCAGAAATTCTTCCACTTGCCGCCCCGAAGCCGGAAGAGGAATATCACGGCCCGGACGACCCAGTCGGCCGCCATGGCCAGCGCGATTCCGATCACGCCAAGATCCAGAAGCATTCCGAGAACCCAGGACAGAAGAAGCCGTACGACTATGGTCGACAGAATCGATACGATCATGGTAAAACGTACGTCTCCCGCTGCCCGAAGGCCGCTGGAGAGCGCTCCGGAGAACGGAAAGGCGACTGCGTTCTCAAGGTCCTTCCGGCCGATATACTGGCTGATGACAATCGCGCCGCCGGACGCGAGCGCCGTGAAAAGAAAAATAAAAATCGTATTGAACTGGTTTACAAGAGATACACCGGATACGGCGGCTTTGCCGGCATAGCTTACGACGAGCGTATCCGCTATCCCGACCAGCATCACGAGAAGCTGCTCGAGGAAAAGCGGAATGATCATTTTTCGAAGATCCGTGCCGGTGAAAAGCCGCTGTTTATCTTCCATACCCGATGTTTACCCCGCTTGTACAGAATGTGAATGACAAAGGATGACGTCTGCAGCGTGCTATGCTTTACAAAAGCTGCATGGCGCCTTCGCAGTACTCCATGAGCTCGAGGCGGTTTCCGTCCGGATCACGGAGCCAGAACTGGTACGCGCCGTCAAGGCCGAGGGAAATCTCCGTCTCCGGCCGGATGCCGTTCGCGACTGCCGCATCATAGGCTTCATGAATGTCTGCAACTTCGATGCAAATATGCTGGTAGCCGTAAATCGCATGGCGGTCCTCAATCTCCCTTGGATTCCTGCCAAGATCATAGAAAAGTTCAATGAACTGACCGTCAGTCTTCGTCCTCCAGCAGTCTTAAGCCGGCGGTGTCCGTGACAGGAAGGGAAAAGACGATGGCTTTTGCCTTGCTTTCCGGGCCTGCGTCCCGCATGATGGCCTGCATGATCCCGTTTCTTTCGGCCGACCTCGTGACGATGAAGATCAGCTCCTTTTCGGAGGCGAGGGAGATCCCGAGGAAGCGCTCCGCCTGCTCCATGCCGGTCCCCTGCGCGTGAACGATCGTTCCGCCCGCCGCGCCTGCGGAGCGCGCGGCGTCCATCACGGTTTCACTGTAGCCCTGGTTGCAGATCACGAGAAGCAGCTCATGGGTGGTCTCTTTCATTGTACTCTCTTCTCCTTTTTCATAACGCTGTCCCGCCAGAAGGAAGCGAAGCTCTCTGGGGCCTCCGACCGCCGCCATCGGAACTGTAAAGCCGATCCCGACGCCCGGAATATCAATCTGAAGTTCCTTTCGCAGTGCTTTTTTAACACCGGCCCAGCTTTCGTCCGTAACGACGGAAAAAGTGACCGCCTTCTCCGAATCGCGAAGTCCCAGCATGCCGAGCGCGCCCGGAGGCGCCGTTCCGCGCCCGAGCGCGATCAGATTGACCAGGATATCCTGTGATCGATAGATCGTCATCGCTTCCGGAAGCCGTGCCCGGTCCAGAATGGATATCATCAGAAACAGCTCATTCATGATTTTACCTGCTCTCCTTAAAGCTCGATAATCTCATCGTTCTGATAGCCTGAGAGCGAATCCGACAGCGCTTTCCCGGCTGATTTTTTCGGACCGCGAAGCTTCGAGAGAAGCCCCAGTACCTGAATCGCGAGAAGCGGCGTCATCGCGACCATCGCCACTACGCCGAACGCGTCCGTCACCACATTTCCCCCGAGCGACAGGCAGGCCCCCATCGCAAAAGGCAGCAGGAAAGTCGCCGTCATCGGACCGGATGCGACGCCGCCCGAGTCGAAGGCGATCGCTGTGAAAATCCGTGGCGTGAAAAGGCTTAAGATCAGGGCAATGGCATAGCCCGGGATAATGAACCAGAGAATGGAAACGCCAAGAAGCACGCGGATCATCGCGATGCCGATGGAGAGCGCCACAGAGAAACACAGGCTCCGCTGCAGCGTTTTTCCTTTGATCGCGCCGTTGCTGATTTCCTCAACCTGGCGCATGAGCACATAGATCGCAGGCTCCGCTTTGACGATAAAATATCCGATCAGCATGCCCAGAGGCACGATGATCCACCGGCAGGGCAGTGCCGCGAGGCGCGAGCCGAGGAAGGTGCCTGTCGGCAGAAAGCCCGCATTGACGCCGGTCAGGAAAATGACAAGTCCGGCATAAGTGTATAAAAGCCCGGTCCCGATCCGAAGAAGCGTCCGCTTTTCCAGCCTCAGCGTCACGACCTGGAACACGCCGAAGATCAGAATGATCGGCAGCATCGAAAGCGCGATCTCCCGGAGATAGGTCGGGATTGTACGCAGGAATAACAAGCCCAGCTCCTGCGAATGCTCCACGTCCGGGAGCCAGGTTTCCTGATAGGCAGCGCTGTCCGGCCGGAAGATCAGGCTCAGTACCAGGACGGCAATGATCGGCCCGACAGAGCTTAACGCCACGAGTCCGAAACTGTCGTCCGCCGCCTTTCTGTCGGAACGGATGGCCGAAACGCCCACGCCGAGCGCCATGATAAAGGGAACCGTCATCGGTCCTGTAGTCACGCCTCCGGAGTCGAAGGCTACGGCAAGGAAATCCTTCGGCGAAAAAATCACCAGAAGAAACACCAGCGCATAGGAAATCCACAGCATCAGTCTCAGGGAAATGCCGAGCAGCATGCGTAAGAATCCGAGAAGCAGAAAGATGCCGACGCCTGATGCAACGGACAGAATCAGCACCCTGTTGGGTATGGCGGCGACCTGGTTCGCAAGGACCGAAAGATCCGGCTCGGCGATGGTAATGATAAAGCCAAGAAGGAAGCCCAGAAGCAGGATCAGCCAGAGCTTTTTCGACGCAGTCAGCTTTGAGCCCAGCCGCTGCCCCATCGTTTCCATCGAAAGCTCTGCTCCGAGAGAGAAAAGCATCATCCCGATGATCAGCATCAGCCCGCCGAAAAGAAACGACAAAAGAATGCCCGCCGGTACCGGCGTAACAAAAAAAGACAGTACGAGTACGATGCCCATGATGGGGAGCACCGCCTGTACTGCCTCTTTCCATTTATTTTTCATATTCCCCTGAAGTACCATCCGTCAATGATCGGAAGCTTCCGGACTTTAATCCCCGTCGCTTCTCTTCTCCCCCCTATCGGGATTTTATCATAAGCCGGACGTTCTTTCAATGATTTCGGGGCATTTTTCCTCCGGAAGACTTACACCCTGTTCATCTCGTCAAAGAGCTCTCTTACGCCCTCGGCGATCACCTCGTCGCAGGCGCCGGCCCGGACTTTTCCGAACTGCTCGAAGCAGTAATGGTCGACGGAGGTCGCGTCAATGATATAGCCGACGGAGCGGTCGACATGGGTCACGATCATCGTCTTCGAATAAGGCGAGTTCTCGCGGCAGTATTTGCCAATAAGCGCATAAAGCTCCGCTGCGACGCCGACGATCGCGACATCGCCGAGCACCATTTCCTGCACATAAAGAGGAACCGTATTGTCCGGATCCGGAACAGCCTTCGGAAGCGCCTCGCCCTCCTTTAATGGATAAATGTGGTTTGTGATGTCATTGACCCACTGGCCGTTGAATTCCTCTTCAAATTTCTGCGCCGGAAGGTCGATCGTAGTCTTCCCGAACTTCATCGGCATGTTTTTATTGTATTTGTCAATCGAATTGATCGCCTTGCAGATATCGACGCCGTGGCGCTGGCCCATGACCTTGATCAGGTTGTACTGAAGGCCCGGAAGCAGCTTCGACATATAGGGGAAGCCCTGCGCATCGTAGTCGCGGAGGCAGTAGAGCTGCGGGTTCTGGTCGCCGGCAGCTTCCGATGCCCAGAGGACCACCGTATCCCCGCCGAAGCGATTTTCGGCATATTCTTCCGCAACCCCGGGGATATTTCCGGAGCAACGCGTCTTGCCGTCGAAGTCCACATCAAAGTAACCGAGCGTCGCATGCATGCCGTAAGAAACGATCGCCGCGATCAGCCTGTCCTCTTCATCGACGAATTTCATCGTATAGACATTGTGGTCGCAGTACCCTTCCGGCTCGTAGCCCTGCGTAAAGGTGCCGTCCTCGCACTGCATGTCGCGGTTTCCGTTCACATAGGAGCGGCCGATGCCAAAGCCGTAGCGTGCGGGACGCTTCTTCGCGATGGCCTCCTTCACGGCTTCTATCGCCATATCGCAGACGAGGCTCATATAGGCGCGCCATTTCGCCTGGTCCGAAGGATCCGGCGAGAAGCACATATCGCAGCCGGTGTGGTTGTGGATCGCGGAGAAAAGGATATGCTCCGCGGGAATGCCGCATTCTTCTTCGATCCTCGGCTTCAGGCTCTTCGGATCCGGCACGCCGCCGAGGTCAAAACCGACATAGAGTGCCTGGTCTTTTCCGTTGTCGAGCGCGATCGCGCGTACATAACAGTTTGTGAAAACGCCGACATAAGGGTTGCCCGGCTGATAGGACGGATAAGGGAACATTTCATCTTTCGGATTAATCAGGCGCTTTGCCGCGCCGACAAATAATGACATCGTAAAACCTCCTGTACAAGTGATACACCCATTGTACAGGAGGCTGAAACTCAAATGAATATTTTATTTCGCGTTTTTGGTTATTGAAAATCTATTATCTGTTCTTCTGCCCGGAAAGAGAATCCTTTCGAACAGAGTCCCGAAGTCACTGCATGCCCCTTCATAAACGATGCGCGCTGACGCCTTACCCTTTCCGGCTGTTGATAACCGTATGCCCTCTTACAGGCCGAAGGCTTCCCGCATTTCACGATAAGGATCGTCCGAAAGCCCCGTCATGCCGTTGTTATCGAAGACCATCGTCTCCTTCTTCTTCGTCGTAAACGCTGGCCAGGGGTATTTTTCCGTCGAAGGATCGCCCGAGCGCATGAAGGCTGCCCAGGCACGCGCGTAAATCCGTGAAATCCAGTCGTCCTGGTCGCGCTGTACGATCCGCATCTGGAGCGGCAGGTCGCAGGTGTGGAAAGCGAAGCCATAGCGGATGTCATCGGGACGCGCGGAGTCATAGGCGTTGCTGTACAGATAGACCGGCGCTTTGAACTCTTCACTGCCCTCACGCTCCATCGCGTGCGCATAAGCGCCGCCCGCAAGCACGCCGTACAGCGAGGTGATCTTAACAAAGGTCTGGAAGGGTGAATCGTTCTTGATGTTCGCATCACGGAACACCTTTACGATCTCCTGTACTTTTTCCTTCGAAAGTTCCTTCTTTACGGGCGAGAACATGGCGCCAAGGCCGTTCTTTTCCAGTCTGTCACAGAGTCCGTCCCAGCTCATCGTCTCGTCAATCGGCGCGAAAAGGCCGCTCTCATCCTCGGACGCGCCGACAAGAAGCGGAATGTCCGCAGAATATGCCGCGTTTCCGAAGCGGTATCCGGAATCCGTGAGATCCGGAATATTGACATTGTCCGCCGTCGGGTTGAAGCCCATCGGCCCAAGGTTCTTCATGGCGTCCAGCAGCTTCTCCGCCGGAAGCGTCAGGATTTCTTCCCAGCTGTCGTGCGTGAGGCCGAGATTCTGAAGCACGGTCTCCGTCATTTTCTCGGAGCGCTCGATCGTATTTAAGCCGATCGGACCGGAGCCGCTCTCGACAATCGCCTTGTGGAAAAGGCCTTTCGCCGCAGGCATGACCATCAGCGTCGAAACCTTCATGCCGCCGCCGGATTCGCCCATGATCGTGACATTCTCGGGATCGCCGCCGAAGGCCGCAATATTGTCCCGCACCCACGCGAGCGCCTTCACGAGGTCCATCATGCCAGCAGAGCCGGAGCCTTTGTATTTTTCACTTAAGCCGCCAAGATACAGATAGCCGAAAATGTTCAGGCGGTGATTGACACCGACAACAACCACGTCCTCTTCCCGGCAGAAGGGATCCGCCGCAGCGACCATCGTCCCGGAGCCTGTCGCAAATCCGCCGCCGTGGATATAAAATACCACCGGCCGCTTCTTATTATCTATGCCGGGCGTCAGAATGTCAAGTACCAGACAGTCCTCGCCCTGCGTTTCCAGTTCGCCCGTTGAATTTACGTCTTTTCCCTTATAATAGGCCGCAAGAGGCCCTGGATCCGCGCCGATCGAGACGCCGTTCTGCATTGCATAAAAACCATTTTTCGTACAGTCTCTCGTGCCTTCCCACGGGATCACGTCCGCAGGCTCCAGAAAACGGCCTTTTCCGCCCGCCGGGCCTGCATAGGGGATTCCCTTGAAGATTGCCACTTTATCCCTTGTAAAGCCCAAAATCCGGCCGTATTTCGTCATCACAACCGGTGCGTCCTCCGTAACCGTCCCGAAAACCGGGCATCCGTATTTCCTATCCATGCGAAAACCTCCTGTACTTAAGATACACTCATTGTACAGGAGGTTGAAGCTCCGATGAATATTCTATTTCGCCCTCTTGGGTATTGAAAATCTGCTTTTCGGGGACAGGGCAGACAGATCAAAACTGATCTGTCTGCCCTGTCCCCGTTGATCACGTTTTTCTATGTATGTCATTCAGAACATCGGCACCGGCTTGAAATCAATCACTCTTGCCGTCTTCTCTTCGGCAAGGATCCGTTCCGGCTTGTAGCACATGTTGAAGAGTTTGCCGTCCGCGCGCTCGATTGGGGAGGCGCCGTGATTTGCCGCATAGATTGCGGTACGTCCATGGAAGCCCTGCACCTCCTCTTTGTCGTCGGTTCCCGCAATGACGCGGGCCGAGAGCTCGATGCCTTCATCGATCACCGTGGGCGGCAGCACCTGATGTCCGCCGTACATCATATTGAAATCCTTCTGATAATGTTTGAAGTGAAGCAGATTCTGCAGGTAAGTCTCTACCGGAAGGGAGTTCCCGAAGCCGAGAAGCGTATTTCCGTTGCAGCAGTCGCCGGTGTAGGCGATGCGGCGCTCCTTATCGATAAAGGCCACGGAACCCGCCGAATGTCCGCCGACCCATACGACTTCGATCGTCCGGTCGCCGAGGTCGAGAAGGTCGCCATCGTAAAGAGGATAGGTGAGAACCGGCGCGAAAGGAACCATATCCGAAAGCTCCATTTCCCCGGCGATCTCCGGGAAGGCTTCTTCCTTCGCATGGGCGAGCATCGCTTCCTGCGGCGGCAGCTTCGAATCTAGGTAATTCGCAATATCCAGATGGTGCATATAACAGCTCCCGAATTCGGCATTTCCTGCCACATGGTCCAGGTGGAAATGGGTCAGGACGAGCTTTACAGGCCTGTCGGTCAGGGTTTCGCAGAAGGCTTTCAGGCTTCCGTAGCCGTACATGGTATCAATCAGGAGCGCGCAGTCCCTGCCTTCAACAAGATAGCAGTATACATGCTCCCGATCGGTAAATGCATATTCGATCATCCAGGACCTCTTTGTGATCTCCGTCGCTTTAAAATAATTCACCTCTGACATATCTGAAATTCTCCTCTCTTTATGAAGCAGTGAATGATAGATGACTGTCAAATGAACGGAACAATGATTCTCTGCCCGTACCGCCCATATGATTTACAGGCTTATCTTATCATACTGACTTTTGCTGCGCCAGCATAAAAATCAACTTCAAAGTTCTTATACTTCCACTTTCTCTTTTCGATGGTCCTACGGATCCAGCGATCAGAACTCATCACGATCAAGGCTGTCCCGCTTCGGATCTGCGGCGGCAGACTGAAGATCGATGTTAAAAGAATGATTCGTCTGAAACCCGCCTGCACTCACAAAAGGAGACCGTCCGCACAAACGGTCTCCTTCAGGATTACTGGTTATGAATACGTATTTTTGCTCAGGGCAGTACCGTCAGCCCTTCACGCCGCCGACAGAAATGCCTTTGACAAAGTACTTCTGGAAGAAGGGGTAAGCGATCAGGATCGGCAGGATACCCACAAAGGCGATCGCCATACGGACGGTGGTCGTCGGCATCGAACGCGTATCGAGCGTAACGCCCATCTTCGCAGCTTCGGATGCGAGGAACTGGACCTGGTTCGCGATCTGGTTCAGGATCAGCTGAATCGTATAGTATTTCGACCCGTCTCTCGGAGAGAGGTAGTACAGACCGTTGTTCCAGTCGTTCCAGTAGCCGATGGCGGTCATAATGCCGATCGTTGCAAGGATCGGTACCGACAGCGGCAGCAGGATCTTCCAGAAGACGCGGAACTCGGACGCGCCGTCAATACGGGCGGCTTCAAGGATTTCGCCGGAGATATTGTTCCGGAAATAGTTGCTGACCAGAATGACATTGAAGGCATTCATGATGAAGTTCGGCATAATCAGCGCGAAGAAGGAGTCCTTCACATTGACAATATTGGTGTAAACGAAATACTGCGCAACGATACCGCCGTTGAAAAGCATTGAGATGACAAGCATCAGCGTGATAACGCGGCCGCCCGGAAGGCCCTTAACGGTAATGCCGTAGCCGAACATCGCAGTTACAATCAGCGAAACCACCGTACCCACAGCAGTAACAAGAATTGTATTCAGGTAGCCGCGGCCGACAGTGGACCAGGCATTTACGATATAGCGGTAAGCTTCAATACTGAGCTTCGACGGCGTATAGGAGAAGCCCTCCGCCAGCGCGGTTGCGTTGTCTGTAAAGGAGCCGATCAGAAGGAGGATGATCGGCAGGATCGCGATGACTGCCATGATTGTCAGGATCACATTGGCAAGAACCTTCATTCCTTTTCCCTGTACCATTGTCTTATCCCCCTTTCCTTAGAATAATGAATCTTCCGGCTGAACTTTCCGGATGAGTGCGTTCGCCGAGATCAGTGTGATCGCGCCGGCGACGGACTGGAATACGGATGCTGCGGACGACATCGAATAGTCGTTGTTATTCATCAGCGCATTGAAGACGAAAACGTCGATCGTCTGGGTCGTCGGGTAAAGCATGCCCTGGTTTCTCGGAACCTGGTAGAACAGGCCGAAGTTGGAACCGAAGATACGGCCGAGGCTCAGGATGAAAAGCGTGATGATCGTTGGCTTCAGAAGAGGAAGCGTGATGTTCGTAATCTGCTGCCACTTCGACGCGCCGTCGAGGGTTGCCGCCTCGTAGTAGTCGGTGCTGATGCCGATGATGGACGAATAGTAGATGACGGTGGTGAAACCGATCGACTGCCACATATTGACGAATGTCAGAATGAAGGGCCAGTACTTCGCATTGGTGTACCAGGAAATCGGTGCTTTTCCAAGCTTCAGAAGGATGCTGTTATTGACAAGGCCGGTGTCCGGTGCGAGGAATGCATACACCAGGTAGTTGATGATAACGAAGCTCATCAGGTTCGGGATCAGGATCAGGGTCTGATAAGCCTTCAATGCGCCTTTACTGGTCACTTCATTCATCAGGATCGCAGTCGTGACGCCCATCACGATACCGAGGATGATGAAAACCACATTATAGAGAATCGTGTTCCGGATCATGCGGAAGGCGTTTCCTGACGCGAACAGGAACTTGAAGTTGTCAAGCCCCGCCCAGTCACTGAACAGGATGCCTTTCCTGAAGTCCAGCCTCTTGAAGGCGATGATGATGCCGAACATCGGCAGATAGTTGTTGATAATCAGATAGAGAAATCCCGGAAGGATCATTGCATAGATCGGCAGGAAATGTGCTATTCTGATCTTTTTTTTCTTCGTTTTCACGGCTTTCCTCCTCTTTTCTTCACGGTGAAAGTTTACCTTTTTGATGAACTCATTGTACCCCGGAACCTTCCTGTTTCCCATACCGCGAATCCGCCTCAAAGCTGTGAAAAATCCACCTCTGCCATCTCCTGATAAGCCCCGCCTCAAGGCCTGCTCTAAGGCTTATGGACTTTTCGGACAGGGAATGCTATACTTTTTCAGAAAGGAAGCGCTTAAATCCTGTTATATTTGAGGGGGACAAGGCAGTGCCGATCAGATATAATCATGCTGATAAGGGAAATCCGCGGGAAACGGAATAAAGCCGCACAGGAAACCGTACACCTGAAAAGGAGGTGTTTGCTATGATGAAAGCATACAGATGGCATGCAGCAGTAATCGGCATGTTGTTCCTGGTGTGCGGTTTTCTCAGAGTTGTACTGTACAGCCGGGATTTTTTCGATCTGTTTGCCCAGCTGTTCACCGGTGTTGTGATCGTGAGCTGGCAGGTGACGGTCAAAAAAAGAGTGACGGACCGGGTGCTTCGTACGCTTCTTGGCATGATTTCCCTCTGCTTTCTTTTGTTTCTTTTATCGCAGACGGTCAACTACCGTTTTGCACAGGACGTCGAAGCGATCCGCCGCTATGCCTGGTATCTGTACTACGTGTTCATGACGGTGATTGCCGAACTCTTTTTTTACATTTCCGTATGCTGCTACAGGGATCCACGGAAGAAAGGAAGCCCTTTGTTATTTCTGCCGCTTCTTTTCGGAGTGATTGTTTCCGCGGGCTTCCTGACGAATGACCTTCATTCTCTCGCATTTCGCTTCCTCGGATCGGAAAGACTTCCGTCCAGTCCGAAAGCCTACGGTCCGATCTTCATTTTGTTTTACATCCAGCTGTTTTCTCTGCTTCTTTCAGCGTTCGTTATCATCATTAAAAAATACCGGCTGATTCAGACCAGCCCGATGGATACTCTTCTGCAGCTGCTGCCGGTCATCGTCTTTGTTATCATCTCGCTTCTGGACGGGGCCGGCCGCCCCGTCAAAGTGAATGGAATCGTGCTGTGGCAGATCGGTGAACTGTTCTGCTACTGCCTGATCGCCTTTCTGGAAATGCTCATTGATTACGGACTGATCCCGGCAAATACACAATATGAGAAACTTTTTGAACTGACCAGTCTTTCTGCGGTCATTCTGGACGGAAAAAAGCGGCCGGTATACTTCTCTGCCAATACGGAATATCCTTTCCCAGAGGATGAAAACAGCATCGTGATGCAGCGCCCCGTCTCCGGAGGCGAGATCTGCTGGCTTCTGGATATCGGTCCCCTGAACCGGCAGAACCAGAAGCTTCAGGAAACGCTGCAGCAAATCGAGGCAAGAAACGCCTATCTTTCCGAAGAGGCGGCCATCAAAAAAGAAAAAGCCGAAATCGAGACCAGAAACCGTATTTATGACAATATTTCACATATTGTAAAGCCTCAGCTCGACCGGATCGGCATGCTGACGGAGCATGACGGCGAAAGCTTTGATGAGCAGCTGAAGACGGCCGCCGTGCTCGGCGCCTATATCAAGAGGCGCAGCAACATGGAATTTCTTTCGGAAAACGGCGTCCTTCCATTTGAAGAGCTGGGACTTGCACTGATGGAATCTCTGTCTTATCTCCAGCTGACAGGAATCCGCGCTGCGGTTCATTCTTCCGGATCCGGCATGTATCCTGACAAAATGATCGTCTCGGCATATGAACGGGCGGAGACGGTCATCGAAGACTCTCTGGAGTCACTGAAGGCGCTGATGATCTCCCTGCGGGCATCGGACGGGGAATTTACGATGCGTATGATGATTGAAGCGGATTCCTTCCGGCTGACGGCCGGAAAAGGGCTGAAAGAGCCGGAAGGATTTACGGTGGACTCATCGGCTGACAAAGAAGGTCAGGACATCATCCTTAGCTTTACTTACCGGAAAGGAGGCTGCCGAAGATGACGGATTTTTCTCTTTTCTGGTTCTTTGCAGGTATTTTTTACCTCTGCCTCTTTTTTGTGTCCTCGGGGCTTCTCGTGTATTCCGTGCTCCTGAAGCGCTTTGTTACCACCCTGTTGTCGCTGCTTCTTCTCGGGAGCCTGTATTTTATCATTCAGTGCATCTCGATGTCCCTGTGGAGCGTGGACTGCAGCGAAGAAGCGCTTCTTTTGTGCAGCCGGTTGATCGGGCTTCCCGTATTTGTTCATCTTCTGATCATCGCCGGGATTTCAGGGCTTCTCGGGGTTCTCATTCACAGCCTGATTCACTACAGAAAAACACAGATCAACGCCGGGACAGTCAAGGAGGCCGTCGACAATCTTCCCTCCGGCATCTGCATCTATGCGGACAACGGGCGGATCCTGATGGTAAACCGGGCAATGGAAATCTTCTGCAGAAATGCGCTCTCGGAGGTGTTGATCAGCGGAAAACGTTTTCGGGATCGGATCTTCGCGGGGAAAGTCCCCGAGGGGCGGAAATATGAACTGTACGACGGCACGCCGCTTATCGGCCTTCCCGGCGGCGAGGTGTGGGGTGTCTCGGAAAAGACCTCGCATTTCGGCAAAAGGACCGTACATATTCTGAAGGCTTCGGAGGTTACGGAATTCTATCGGAAAACGGCGGCGCTGCATGAGATGCGGCAGGAACTGTCGGACCTCAATAAGAAACTCGTTGCCTATAATGAGGAAATTGTCAGGCTGACCGCGGAAAAAGAGCTTTTTAATTCCAGAGTCCGTCTGCACGACGAAATGGGTGCGGACCTTTTGACGATCCGGCGCTTTCTGCAGGACGGCGGAACGGAGCAGGAACGACAGGAGATCCGGAAACGGATGAAGAGAAATCTTGGCTTCCTTCTCACAGGGCAGTCGTCTGTGCCGAGGGACGAGTATGAACTTTTGCTGGAGACGGCGGGAAAGCTGGGTGTGCAGATAGAACTTGAGGGAAAGCTTCCCAATCGGAATCCCCAGAAATATGCTGCCGCGGCCGCCATCCATGAATGCTTTACCAATACGCTTCGGCACGCGCACGGGGACCGGGTGACGGTTTCTACTTCGGAATCAGGAGGAAACTTCGTGATCGTACTCAGTAATAACGGAAAACAGCCGGAGGAGCCTGTGCAGGAAAAAGGCGGACTCTTGTCTCTTCGGAAGCTTGCAGAGGATATCGGCGGAACGATGGAGATCACGGAGGAACCGTTCTTCTCTGTCAGACTGACCCTGCCAAAGGAGGTGCAGGATGCCTTATAATGTACTCATCGTGGACGACCAGGTTGTACCGAGGCAGCTGTTTGAAAACATCATTGCATCGTCGGGACGCTATGCGGTTGCGGCAAGTATTGATTCCGCGAGAATGGCCGATGCCTACTGCGCGAAGGGCGGCATCGATCTCGTGCTGATGGACGTTGTCATGAATGACGGCATGAGCGGACTGCAGGCGGCCGCAAGAATCAAACAATCCTATCCCAAAATCAAGCTGATCATCGTAACCTCGCTTCCGGACGCGCTGTTTCTGAGGCGCGCGCGTGAAATCGGCGCCGATTCCTTCTGGTACAAGGAAGTGCAGGCGCTTCCCATGCTCGAGGTCATGGACCGCACGATGGCCGGGGAGAACATTTTCCCGGACAGTCCGCCGGTGACCATGATCGGACTTGCAAGGAGTACGGATTTAACGGAACGGGAGCTTGAGGTCCTCCGGCTTTTAGCGGAAGGGCTGACGGACCGGGAAATTGCGGACCGGCTGTTTTTGAGCGTGACAACCGTCCGTTATCATGTCAATAATATGATCTCGAAAACCGGGGCCTCCTCGAGGACGGAGCTTGCGGTCGGGGCCGTTCGGGGCGGAATCACAACGCCCGGGGTCGAATAAACTTTAGAGATTAAGGCGGAAGCTCGTTCGGGGCTTCCGTCTTTTTTGCGCAATTCTTAAAAGACTGTCATTATTGATGGGGCGGCAAAAAAAGGATGATGCTATACTGAATGTGTAAAAAAGGAAATCACGCTATTTTGGATGGCAGTGTTATCACTCTTTATATGCAAAGGAGGAACTTGGTATGAAAAGACTTCTTGCAGCGGGAATGGCGCTTCTAATTATCTTTTCGCTGTTTTCCGCTTGTAAAAGAGAGGAGAATCAAACATCCGAAGCGGAATCGGAAGCACCTGTTTCCACTTCAAAGGAAGAAACGGATGCGGCGGGAACTGAGGACCGGACGGAAGAAGCTGCAATTCGGACGCTTCTTGCATGGAACAACATTCGCTTATCCGGCTCCATGGACCAGGCCCTTGCGGGCGGCTTCCAGTTTCTGACCATATCCGGAGGAAAGAAAGACGAGGACGCTTCGGCGGCTTCCATTTCCTTCTCACTCGGAAAAGATCAGGAGGAAGGATGGCTGAAACTGACAGGCTCCGTTTACCTCGGCAAAGACGCATCCGGTCTTTTCGATACCGATGCCGATGAAGAGACCGACGAATCCGCCGACCCGGACACGCTTCTCTTCCGTATGGCAGAAGAAAGCATCACGGCGGGCGGCGGTGAGATCCAAAAGGCCGAAAGCGGCGGAATTTCCTGGAATTACGGTTTCTCGGAGAACGATGTGAACGGAGCCTCGGTGCTTCGGCTTCTCGCCTGGTCTTCTTTCGAGGGCGGCATCCTCTACATCGATGTCACAGCCTCGGACCTTTCCGGGAAAGGACTTGAGGAAGAAAAAGCCGCCGTCGGGGAATGGCTTCTGAATCTCACAGTAAAAGAGACTCCGGAATCGACGGACGGAAAGCTTCTGATTCCCTTTGGGGATCATTCCCTTTTGGCAGAAGACATGGATTTTCTGCGTTTTTACGGCGCAGCACTTCAATGGAGCGCAGGCGAGGGATACCTGGACGCTGCCTATTCAGGAAGCACCGATGACTGCGCATTCTTCTGTACGCTGAAGAACAGCGCGGCCGCAGAGGAAGATGCAGTCGAAGCGGCTTTATCCTCCGGGGAAACGCTTGACTCTCCTCTTTCATGGAAGACCCATCTGACGGAAGACACGCTGGTGGCCGCGGCGGAACTGGAAGGCGATACGCTTCTTTTTGAACTCTCTCTGGATTTTGTTGAAGACGCAGAAAACGACGAGGCTTTTCAGGCCGCGCTTCAGTGGCTGAAAAGCGTCAGCATTCAGTAGGAAAGGGGGACATGATGAAAAAACTTTCCGGAATCATTTCAATCTTCATGGCGGCGATTGTCCTTTGGACCCAGCTTCCTCTGCAGTCTTATGCGCTCTGCGGGCGGGAGACGCCGGACGATTCACCTTTCGAATATGTCATCGTCGGCAGTAATGAGGGCGATATTGTCGCCTACGCAAAATGCCGAATCTGCGGCGAGAGATTTGCTTACTGCGGACCCGGCAGTGACAAGGAGCATGACTGGATACAGAAAGAGGTCTCCAATACGACCTGTACGGAAGCGGGTTACTATGTCCTGGAATGCAGAATCTGCCATGCGACATGGAGAACCGAAACCGATCCGCCCTACGGACACCGTTTCGGCGCGTGGACCGTGACGAAAAATCCGACCTGCACCGAGGACGGCCAGGAGGTCCGGGAATGCGAGGAATGTCACGAGAAGGAAACGCGCGGGATCCCTGCGACGAAGCACGCCTGGGGCGCGTGGACCGTGGCAAAGAATCCGACCTGTACAGAAGACGGCCAGGAGGTCCGGGAGTGCTCTGCCTGCCATGAAAAGGAGACGCGCGGTATTCCTGCGACAAAACACGCCTGGGGCGCGTGGACCGTGGCAAAGAATCCGACCTGCACCGAAGACGGCCAGGAGGTCCGAGAGTGCTCTGCCTGCCATGAAAAGGAGACACGCGGTATTCCTGCGACAAGACAGCATCAGTGGGGAAGCTGGCAGACGGTAAAAGCGGCTTCCACTTCCGAAAGCGGACTTGAAGAGCGGGAATGCGCCGTCTGTCATGAGAAAGAACAGCGGACGGTGGAAGCGACCGGCATCTATGTCAATCCGGGAGAAGCCAATTTCAAGGTCCTGGTCGCAAAGGAACTGATGCGCGAAGAAGGACTGTATGACGGCACTGCCGATGAGACGCTGGACCCGGCATTCTCTGAGGCGCTGAAGAACTTCCAGAAGGAAACCGAGGAAAAGGAGGCTTCCGGAGCGCTCACGGTCGGAACGATGGCAGGGCTTGTCACACGTTTTACGGAGCATTACGGAAAAACGATTCCTTCAGACGGCTTGATGGCTCAGTTTCCGTCCGGTTTGCTGGCGCTTTCGGATTTCGACAGCAGCTATGAGTGCCTGAATGACGGGACGCATGAACGCAGTTCAAACTTTACCGGGATCCGTTTTGCCAGAGGAAATGAGGAATGGACCTGCCCTCTTCCGTCCGAATATCATGTTTCCCTGGAGCCTGTCCATGAGTCCTGCCGCGTTGGAAATCCGGAAGGGAAATGCGCCTGCGGCTGGAAGCATGAATATGAGACCTGCATCGCCGATATTACGGCTTTTACAAGCTTCGCGAAATGGGTGCTCCTGAATCTTCCCGATGATGGCGGGGATTCTCTGTATACCTTCCAGCACTTCGGCTACGAGGACTATCTGGGCGATTACCTCTACTGGGAAGAGGCGCCCGGCGCAGCCTCCTACCATATCGAAATCAGCATTTTTGATGAGGAAATGCACGATTTTATTCCCTTAAATACCGTTGACCAGAAAGAGACCATTCTGTTTCTGAACGGTCTGCCGGAAGGAGACTATGCAGCAAAGCTCACCGCCTTCGATGAGGATGGGAATCCGGTTTCCCACGAGGAAATCGGCGGCTTTGTCAAATACGGGACGCAGGATATGCCGGCGCCGGAGAATCCAAACATTCTGATGCAGACCGCTGTTGTCTGGACCTATCCTTCCATCCTGAAACAGCCGCTCTTTCACGTTGGCTTGTCCGCGTATACGGAGGGCAGCGAAACGCCCCTGTGGAAAGCAGAGAAGGAAACCGCCGGAAATTATGCGGACTTTACGCTGGAACTGGCAAAGCACGGCGGTTTCCCGGCCGGAACCGTCCTGATCGCGGACGTCACAGCCGAAGACCCGGAGCATCTGTCCGACTCCAGTAAGAGCGTGGAGTCCCCGGCCGTACCCTGGATGCCGCTGGATTATTATCTGGTGCGGCAGTCTGTCAACGTACGGTCCGGCGCCGGAAAAGAATATGCCCGGATCGGCGGTCTGAAGGCAGGGGAAATCGTCGCGAGTTTTGCCTTTGAGACCGGTGAAGACGGCGCGGCCTACCGGATCATCCCCTACGGTGAGGATGTTGGCTATGTCAATGCGGCTTTTCTTGACTGGTTCATGCCGAAGGATTTTACGGTCAATGTGGACCTCGGCAATGAGACGACGATTTCAGTACAGACACTTCCAAGCGGCAGGATCGATATGTCGGACCTTGAAACGAAGATCCGGAAGAAGGAGAACGGCCGGATCGGATACCGTCTGACCGGATTCACTTACAATGGCAGCAGTATTTTGGAAACCGACATCCTGACCCCCGGCATGACACTTGGCACAAGCTGGGAAGAAGATCCCGCGTACGTCTGGGTGACGCTGCACGACACCGGGACCTATGACGGTTATCAGGAGAAGAGGGTCCCGGTGCTCTTAGGCGGCGTGTTTGAGGAAAAGCCTTCTGCAAGGGATTTTGTCTGGAGCACCGAGCCGGAAGGCCAGGGAATACTTGTCCGCGAGACGACACGTTTTACTGCGGATATGACCGATCTCTACAGCAGCCGGTTTATTGAGGCCGATGTGAAGCTCGGCGCCTATGCAGGGACCTGTCCCCAAGCGGTGAGACAGCTTTATGAGAAGACGGACGAAAAAAGCCGGGTGCTGGGAACGCTGAAACCGGGCGACACGGTCAGGATTCTTGCAACAGAAGTGCTCAGCAGCAAGGAATGGTGGTACAGAGTCTATTCCTACCGGCTGGATGCGGAAGGGTATATCCTGGTGTATCTTCTGGATTCCTCCGAGACGGCGAAGCGAACGGTGCATTTTGATGCAGCCGGCGGGAGCTGCCGTGTAAAAAGTCTTGCCGTAACGCCGCGTTATAACAAAAGAGAATACGAGTTCCAGTACACGCTCGACAGTTTCCCGGTACCCGTGAGAGACGGATATGTCTTTATCGGATGGTCGGATACCGCCGGAAAGATTTACGATACCAAAACCCTGATTACCGAAGCCGAGGTGTATCTGAAGGCTGTCTGGGAAAACGGCGTGCCTTATGGACGAAGGATCGCTGTTACAACCCTGGATTTTGATCGGGACGAAGAAGCGCCTTTCTATCTGGAGGAGCCAGGCTATGAGAAAAAGCCCTTCCATGCGGGCGTAGAGATAACCCTCATCGGCGAAGAGGGAGATATGTACCGCTGCGAATACGACGGGAAGATCCTCTGGATCGAGAAGCGGTTTGTCATGACTCGCTTCCGGCCGCTCGTTGTCTCCGACGATCTGAGAAGCTACGGTCATCTGAACGATTTCTGGAGAGACGGCGCCGGCGGATATACGATTGCCGAGATCTGGAATGGCGGAACGGTCTATATTGTCGGGGAAAAAGACCGGAGCTACAAGGTGATCTTCAACAGCGCCTCCCCGTGGGTAAAGATGACTTCCTCGAGATATGAGGGAAGGGAATGGGGATGGCTGCAGCACAGCTATGAAAACCGCTTCAGAAGCGGTGTGATTGAATATAAGAACCATCATGTCCAGAATATCCTGAGCTTCGATCCCGGATACGGAAGCTGCAATACGGAGCTTCTGGAATTCAGCCGGACAATTCCAAGAGACCTTCCTGAGGCCTTCTGTCCCGGCTACCGCTTCCTCGGCTGGTTCACGGATCCGATCGGCGGACAGCAGATTATCGGCGGTACTCCCGCAAATAAAAACGGCAGCATGACAGTATACGCGCACTATGAGGGTATTTACGACGAAAGGCTCCGGGCTGCGGTCGTAGAGGCGCCGGCCTATGAGCGGCGGACGGGCGCCGTTCCGTATATCGAATCAGGCTATCATGTGTCTCCGGGTACGGTACTGGTCATTACGGAAACGGACGAAAGCGGGAAAATGTTCCGCGCCAGTTACGGCGGCAGATTTTACTGGTTCTCGCTTTCCGATTTTACCTGGGCAGAGCTTCGCACGACCACCCATGTCGAGTACAAGACCGACCGTTACGTCCGGCATGAGCCAAGGGCAAAGGGAAAGACGTATTACCAGATACAGGCCCCGGAAACCGTCGTGATTATCGGCGAAACGAAAGGCTATTACTGGATCGCTTATGAAAAGGATCCTACGGGTTTCGCATATGTCAGTAAAAGACATTTCTACTGATCCGTGAACTCGTTAAGTGACCGCATCCCAGGATAAAACAACCTGGGGCTGTTCAATGCCCGTCATACAATGACGAGAGCCCGGCAAAAGCCGGGCTCTCATTCTGTGAAAGATCTAAATCAATCTGATTGAATTTTACTGTGCTGCAACCCAGGCGTCGAGTTCCTTCTGGTTCTCGGCGATGATCTCGTTGATGCCGGCGGTCTCAAGGTCCTTGATGAACTGATCGAGAACACCGTCTACATCGTCCACAACGCCGCACTCGAGAGAGGTACGATAGGTGGAGATAACGTCGTTGACTGCCGCGTACTGGGTCTTGACAACATCCGGGTTGAATGCGTAGCCGTAGAACTTGGAGCTGTTTTCAGGAGTAACATCGTTGTTGAATGCTTCCAGCTGATCCTTGTAATCTACAGGAGCATCTTCCCAGACAGCCTTTGCTGCAACATTACCGTACAGGCCGAACCACTGATGGAAGCCGCAGGTCTGGGGCGATTCACCGGTAACGAAACCGAAGCGTCCGTCTTCGAGCACCTGGTAATCCAGGTCCTTAACGCCGTAGTACATCAGGTTGATGAAATCTTCATTGGTCCACATCAGGTTCATCACCTTCATGGCTGCTTCAGGATTCTGGCAGGTGTAGGGAATCGACCAGGTCTGCTGTGCAATATCGCCGGTAACAACGATGTGGGGTCTGGTGTTCAGGCCAACCATGTCGAGGCCGTTTGCAATCGCCTGTCCGTCGACCATGTTCAGTTCTGTCTTAATGAAGTAACCTGCGCCGGTGCCGGCGGTAACAGACGCCTGGCCGGAATCGGTATTGGTAGCCGCATCAGCGTTGAAGTATCCTGCCTGATACCATTCATGCATGGTCTTGCAGTAATTTCTGTATTCATCAGTAGCAAAAATGTTGACAATTTCATTTGACTGGCTGGAGCCGACGCCGAGGATACCGCCGCAGGCGATGTCAGCACCGAGGTAGTCAACGATGTTCATGTTTTCAAAGTTCGCAACAGCGTTTCCGCCGCCTGAAAGGTGGATCAGATGCTTGTCGGTCTTCTCCTTCGCCTGTGCAAGGAATTCACCGAGGTCTTCCATCGAGAGATCATCGAATTTCGTCCAGCCGACCGCGTCTACAACAGCCTTGTCAATGCAGAGACCGTTGATCGAGCCGTACTTTTCAATACCGGGAACGCCGTAGGTCTTGCCGCCGACAACACCGCCCGGAAGAGCCTTTGCCGCAGCTTCCGCCGTGGGCTGTCCAACGCCTGCAAGGAGCTCGTCAAGCTCGAGGACCATGTTCTTGTTGACAAGAGACAGGAAGTCGGATCTGCCGGGGCAGACGACAAGGTCAAGCTGGTCGCCGCCGCTGATCATCAGGCCTACCTGCTGGGAAGCTTCCATAAAGCCTAAGGGATAAAGCTCTACTTCTACGCCGATTTCCGGGATGGAAATTTCATTCATAGCTGCCTCAACCGCCTCGAGATCTCTCGGAACCGCATCGAAGTACAGGCACTCCATCACGATCTTCGGGACGCTGCCGTCCGCTGCCGGTGCCGCAGTCGTATCATCAGTTTTGTTGTCCGCTGCAGTTGTTGCCGCAGTGGTGTCGTTTCCGCCGTCGCTCGCGGGTTTCGTGCAGCCTGCAAG
>CAMVNR010000036.1 GCA_947168905.1 uncultured Lachnospiraceae bacterium | reverse complement strand
CATTTCATCCGGAATGGCATTCAGGACAGCAGTATCTTCGAAATCAAGGAAAATGATATTGTCTGACCGTTCCCTGATCTCTTCCAGTATCTGCTTTAGGATTACGGATTTTCCGCACCGACGAATGCCGGTAATGACCTTGATCAGATCCCCATCATAAAATTCCCGGATAGGCTCCATATACTTTTCTCGTTTAATCATCTCCTGCGCCTCCTGGCAAATTGTCTGGACTCTACTGGACATTTTAACGCGCAAAATCAATTTTGTCCACTGTTACTGGACAATTTTGAAGAAAACACGAAAATTGTCCAGTAGGGCTCGCTGCTACGGTTCCTTCGACTCTATCAAACGCATATACCTGTCCCATAACCTGCATTTTCTCCTTATCAGAAATCAGGATGAAAAATCAAAAACATCTTAGATGCCCCAAAAAAAGGGCACCAGACAGATATCTGCTGATGCCCTGATACATATTGTTACGGCTTAGTCTTGTCCAAGCAATTCAGTATCATCATCCATGATCACTTCGGCGAAAGGCCGGTCTTCAATACTGGTGCTTGTGAGTAGGTCATCCAAAGTGGCAAATTCTGCAAGAAGGTTATACTCATGAGCCGCTTTGCGTCATTGTTTTATGATAGCGTCCATCAATGGCTGCTTGTTTGAGCGCCCCAGCTTTGACAACTGCGTAAGCTCCTCCGGAGCCCATTTTTATGTACTAATACGGGTTACAGTCTTGCGACACCGCTTGCCCGTGCGGCTTCTGCGGCGGCCTTCGCGACGGCCGGACCGACGCGCTTATCAAAGGCGAGCGGCAGAATGTACTTGTCCGAAAGCTCTTCTTCGGAAACCAGACCGGCAAGCGCATGGGATGCGGCGGTTTTCATTTCTTCATTGATGTCTCGCGCGCGCACATCGAGCGCTCCGCGGAACAGTCCCGGGAAAGCCAGGACGTTGTTGATCTGATTCGGATGATCCGAGCGTCCGGTTCCGACGACCGCAGCGCCGGCCGAAAGCGCCTCCTCCGGCTCGATTTCCGGCACCGGGTTTGCCATCGGGAAGACGATCGCGCCAGAGGCCATCGATTTCACCATTTCCTTCGAGACAACGTGCGGCGCGCTGACGCCGATAAAGACATCCGCGCCCTTCATCGCGTCCGCGAGCGTTCCGCTGAAATTCTCCGGATTCGTAAGCGCCGCCATCTCTTCCTGCGCGGGATTCATTTCCACCCCCTCCGAAAGCACACCGTGCCTGTCGACCATAAGAAGGTGCTTCACGCCGAGATTCATCAGGTGGCGTCCAATCGCGATGCCGGCAGAGCCCGCGCCGTTGATGACGCAGCGAACCTCTCCAATCTCCTTCTTCACGACCCGGAGCGCGTTCAGAAGCGCGGCGCCGACGACGATCGCCGTCCCGTGCTGGTCGTCATGGAAGACCGGAATGTCGCAGAGCTCTTTTAAGCGCCGTTCGATTTCGAAGCAGCGCGGCGCTGCGATATCCTCTAAATTAATGCCGCCGAAGGACCCGGAGATCAGGTAAATCGTGCGCACAATTTCATCGACATCCTTCGAGCGGATGCAGATCGGGAAAGCGTCCACACCGCCGAATTCCTTGAAAAGAGCGCACTTTCCTTCCATGACGGGCATGCCCGCCTCCGGGCCGATATCTCCGAGCCCGAGGACTGCCGTCCCGTCGGTGATCACGGCCACAAGGTTATGACGGCGCGTAAGGTCGAAGGATTTGCTGTAGTCTTTCTGAATCTCAAGGCAGGGCTGGGCAACCCCCGGCGTGTAGGCAAGCGAGAGATCGTCCTTGCTTTTCACGGGCACCCGCGAAACCACTTCAATTTTTCCTTTCCATTCGCCGTGAAGGCGGAGAGATTCTTCCTGATAGTTCATAAGCATTCCTTTCTGTCCGAGACGGGCTCTCAAAAGCTGCATATACAACAAAACCGGCCTGCAGCAAAAGTAGGGCCGGTTTCTATATAAAATGGAGCATACGGGACTCGAACCCGTGGCCTCCACACTGCCAGTGTGGCGCGCTCCCAGCTGCGCTAATGCCCCGTGCTTCTGTATAATAGCATAGTTTCGGGAAGCGCGCAAGTATTTTTTCGGAAAAGCAAGGAGCAAAGCAAAGAGCATGTACCGCTATTAAACTAACAGTGGTGCCAATTCCCAGATCTCCTTTTCTTCGAGATATAAGCTCCCAAAAACACTTTCATCTGATACTGATAATTTCCTGCTCCAGTTTCTGATTATGCTCAAGCATATATTCCATGATCTCTGTATATTTGCCTTTCGTAAGCAATGTATGGGCCTTTACAATATCCTGTTTTTCCAGCGCTTTACAGCTTTCCGAACATAACTGCATTTCCTCAATGCCCATTCTGTAAGGTTTAAAATCAATGCCCGTTGAATGTCTCAAATCCTCCAGAATGCAGAAGCCGTCAGGGTCAATGTCACCAAAATGAATAAAACTGATATTCGAATTATCAGCTGCTATTTTTTCCAAGAATTGCCTTTTTACCGTATTATGATAACCCCCGAGATATACATGAAGACAGTCGTTCTCCTGTACACGGTTAAATGATGTCAGATTTTCTATTGTCATAAGACGACGGTCCTTTGTGCGAATTGACTTAACCTGTTTCAAACTGTCAGAAGACACTGCCATTGGAAAATCAGGCTTCAGTGGCAGGTAATACTCCCCCTCTTCTCCGTCTTCAAAGATGATTTCAACATTTCCTTTCAGATAAACAAAAGATGGATTGGGATAAACGTGATATTCTTCAAGAATCAGCTTTTCCTTTTCCCGTTCTTTTTCAATGTATTCCGGCAGCAAACAGTTCCTGCTATATTTCTGCAGAATCCGGCAAATCTTAGAACGATAATTCTTTTCAAAGCTCTTTGAGTCTTTACAGACGAGAATTGACAGTTCTCTTTCCAGCAGCTCAGATTGGTTGCACAGGATCCGCCGCAGCAGATTGATCAGAACCACGGATTCATCAACCGAGTATTCAGCCTTCTTTCCATTCTCAAGCCTGCAGATCTGATCTTCCGCAAATCCTGCTATCACCGAATTCTCATGAAGAAAAGAACGATAAAAATCAATTTCCCAGTTAATCCGGCGGTTCTTATCAGTTCTGTCCAGAATCTCATAATAGCGGGGTAATGTGTCCCGATTCATGTCAATTCTGATGATTGAGCCTTTTCGTTTCTTAATCTGTATCAGATTCTCCTTCTCAAGTCTGTCAAGCTCATCCTCAAAATCGGCGATTTCCTGTACTGAAGCATAGTCTGAATGATATTCCGGAAATATCTGTTCCGGTTTTACCGAAAAGGACTGGTTCCTTAGATTTTCCTGTTTATATGTCCTGCTGTTCTCATAACGGTCCAAAAGTCGGCTTAACAGCTTTTTTTCGCGCTCAGAATGCATTCTTATCGTATACTCCCTTCAATCGCATAGGAATACCTGCCCGATGCAACAACCGTGACTGTCGAACTGATATAACTGCCAATACTGCCGATCTTTTCCGGCGGTGCGGCATAAAAAACCTGAAAGCCAGTGTCTTCAAAATACTGTACCATCTGCTCGATCCTCTCCCGTGAGAGCGCCGAAAACGCCTCATCTATAAAGGCCAGACGTGCGCAGGTGCTTTCTGAAGGATAGAACTGCATCAGACTTGCTGCAAGAATGATGAAATATGGCGTTTGTTTTTCTCCTCCGGATGCCGATCCCTGTTTCTCCGAAAGATCTGCCTCCGTCCTGTTATCTCCTTTTCCAGACGTAATCTCCATATCATAGGTAAAATACTGCCTGTAATCGGTGAATTCATTTTCAACCTCCGCTGACAGCATCTGATCCATCAATTCCCGGATGTCCTGCTCCATCTCCACATCATCATGAACCGCCGCCATATAGAGTTCCGGATTATTCATATATCCGGATATTTTCCGGCAGATGCGGAAGAACAGCTGCCGATCCGCCTTCTCTTTCATGACAAACTTATACGTATCCTGTCCAAATGGGATCTTCCGAAGTTCCCTGTTGATTTTATCGATATCACCTTTGGCATCTTCGATTTTCTCATTCAGTTCAGCAACAAAGTCATGCATAATGGTGCTTTCCAGGCGTTCGGACTGAGCCTTCAGACTGGCGGAAGCTTCCTCGATTTTGACATTGCTGACATCCCGGTACTGATCACGGTAATATGGGATATAGGAAATACCGCGCTTGGAAATATCCAGCCCAGCAATTCTGCAGTACTCAATCTGTGCATCCTCTACCGCCTTTTTGGATTCTTCCATCTCCTGGCGGCGTCTGTCGACTGTCTCCTGTTTCAGGACGATTGCCTGTCCTGTCTTCTCCCGTTCTTTTTCATACAGTTCAATCATACGCTGCTCATACTGCGGTCTTTCCAAAAGAGCTTCTTCATATCGGTTTTTCAGAATGAATTCACGGGCTTTTCGTTCTTTCAAACCATCGCGATGCTGACTCAGCGCCTCTGTTTCTTTTGTCAGGCTGACTTCCGCATTTCTGCGCAGCTCATCGGCTTTCTCTTTTCTTCTTTCAGCCTCCTGCTGTTCCTGAAGAACCGCCATGAAGTCGGGGTTGTCCGTAATATTCCGTATCTTTCCGGAGATTTCATTCAGCTCATCACTGTGTATCCTCAGATTCCGTGGGCTGTCCATATCGTAAAGTGACACGTCCCAGCTGACTCGCGATATCAGAGATACCGAAGATATAATCTCATTCAGATATTCTTCCTGAGATTTCATCCCGGTCAAAACCGTGTTCAGCTCTTTTTCCGCCTCCAGAAGCTGAAGCTTCACGGCATCCTTTCCCATAAACACAGAGGTTTTCCGCATGTCCATCAGAGAAACGGCATAGCTTTTTGCCAGCATTCCGTCCCTCGTCATACCGCCGCGCGGATAGTCTGATAGTTCATCGAGTGTATTACATAAATGAATACCGTTCAGAAGATAGTTCAGGTACTTCCTTGCCCAGGGATTAGCCGTCACAAGCTGTTCCGCCGCGGAATCCGGTTCCGTTTCTGATTCTGCCAGTTTGTCTGTCATGATCAGATTCCCATGATATAGCTTCCTGTCATGCAAAATCTGCATTGCCGAACGCACATAAGAAGGCTCGACAACAAGATAAAAGCGCTTTCTTCCCAGAAACGTTTCAATAGCCTGATGCCAGGATTCATCTTTGATCTCTGAAACCAGTTCGGCGAGGAAGCGTACCTGCGTGTTGATCCCTTTTCTGCGAAGCTCGGATTCCAAAATGGCACGAACAGAGGATTCCTCCTTTGGAAAATCAAGAATATTGGATTTAAGATTGTGTATTTTCAGCCGAAGGGCTTCAATCTGCTTTCTGTCTTCACTTATTTCTCTCTTTGTCTGTCCAAGCTCGTCCTGTAGATCGTCCTGCCTTTTCGATGCATATTGCTGCAGCTCTAGGAAGGCTTCCCGCTTCTTCATGGCAGGATCAAAATCCTTCGATATTCTGAGGAGGCACTGCCATTTCTCTCCGGAAAAATCACCGGAAGGAATATCTTTAAAAAGCATGTGAAGATTCTTTTCCAGACTAATCAGTTTCGCGGTTTTCTCCTCATCGTTCTGAATCTCTGATTTCAGAACCGCACACTGTTTCTCAAGCTCGGCAATACTCGCATTCATATCCTGAAGAAGCTGATTCTGGCTGGCCGCTCTCCACCGGTTGAGTGCCGCTTCATAATCCTTTTTCCGTTGCTGCAATTCGGTTTCAAGAGAAGAAAGATTCGCTTCGGAAAGGCGTATTTTGGAATTCAGCTCATCGATCGCCTCCTGGTTTTCAAAGATCTCCTGATATTTCAGAAGCAGAACCCGAATCTCATACATGTCTCGCCGCCGCTCGTACTCCCGGACATTCTTTTCCAGGATCTCCAGCTTTTCCTTTCCCTGCCGCAGCTGTTCGTATACCTCCCGTATTTTATCAAACTGGGCTTTCTGTTCCCGCAGCGTCGCCATGGCATCGACATTTTTCTCGTCAAGCACACAGTCCTGGATAAAACGGTCAATATTGTTTTCAGGATTAAATGCCATCATTTTCATAAGCTGCTGACGATAGCGCGGCACTTCGGTCCGGAGGCCGATCGTTCGAAGAATCTGTGCCGTACCAAGGTCTCTGCCCAGAAAGTCCTTGTTCTGAAGCTGCCTTCCTCCCGGTGTCAGTCTGTTTTTGGGTGTGACAATAACCTTTCCGTCCTCAATCCTGCTGAAGTTCACCTCATCCAAGCGCGTATCCCGAAAGACAAACCATGACGATTTGCAGGACTCAGATACGGAAGGTGACTCAATACAGACCCCGACTGTATCATAACCGTTTCTGTCCGGAGTATAGAATTCTATCGCAATATAGGAGATCACTTCTCCTTTTTCGCGCAGGTATCGGTTTTCTCCTTTGCTTCTTGTATCACCGCGTACATAAGACCGCACATCCCGGTCGCGGTCTTTCGCAGCTTTATTAAAGCTGGTGTTTCCAACGAGGCAGTAAGTAATCGCATCAAGAATGGTCGTCTTTCCGGTTCCGTTTACACCGGTCAGAAGAGCGGAGCCCAGAAGACGAATCTTTGTCATCTGAAAGCGCGACCAGTTGATCAAAAGAAGCCCTGTTGCTGTTTTACGATTCATCTGATTCGTCTTCTTCATCCGTTCCCAACTCCTCCTCTGTGACCAGTTCTTTTTCACTTCCGATCGAAGTATCTTCTCTCATTCTTTTCCCGGCAGCCTCAATGAAGCGGCGGAACTCCTCGGTGTTAAGGGCAAACTGTAAAGAAGGATACAGCCGGATTCTGCAGTCTTCATCACCAACATTTCCGTCGACAGCTACCAGATTAAATCTCCCGAGCGTCTTCAGGGCTTCACGAAGCATATTTCGATCAATATAATCCCGCAAACCATATTTTTCCAGTTCAAACTGCAAATCCGCCACACTGATTATGATTGTTTTTTCGAGTGTCAGGGACCGCATACGGTCGGCATATAAGGTCCACAGACTGCAGAGTACAAGACTTTCATATTTCCGCAGCAGCTTTCTGTTCGCCTGTATTTTCCCGTTTTCTCCAAGATCCGCGCAATTCTTTAGCATAATAACACCATTGTCCGGATCCCGGATAATATCGTAGCCAATATAGGAAAAATATTGTGTAAAGAGATCCATATTGGCAGAAATAAAGCGATATTCCCTGCGGCTGTCTTCGCTCTTCTCCCTGACCACGAAAGTCTCCCTCAAAAGGCGTCGTGCAGCATATTGAAAACGGTTTCTGTCAGATGGGCCAAGAAGCCCCCAGCTTTCCTCAAAAGACATTATACTGAATCCCCTTTCCTGATCGTAAATTCTCTGAGAATCAGATGCTCTGTCTCATAGAAGCCATCCTGAGCCTCAATATCATAACCCAATTCCCGTGCATACGCTGCTGATGAGAGTATCGAAATCAGATCGCTGACAGTGTCAAGCGGCAATTCCGTGCTGTCGATTTCTCTACGCCCCTCCATTTGCTGTTCCAGATACAGCTGCATCAAATCTTTAGAGTATGGATTAAAACGTTCACGTTCCAGTTCCCTGGCCGCCCTCTCACGGTCTTCGGGCGAAAGGGTAATCAGTTCCTCACTGACTGCTGTTCGTATCGCCCGCTGCTTCCTTGGGTATCGAAGGGATCCGCGGTCTATAAATTCATTCAGTTCCAACGAGAATAATCCACGGCAGGAATCCGGCAGATCTTCTTTCATCCCAACAGTTTTCGCTTCATCCGCAATCATCCGAATGACCCGCTCTACATTCCCTTTGGAGTCTCCGTCTCTGTTTTTCAGAAAACGGGCTCTCCCGACCGCCACCTGGAGATATACATTCAGTTTATGACGGATCTCACGAAGAATCGCGTCATAGTCATCACTGAGGAACCGTTTTGCACTGTCGATCATATAATAAATCTGATCTTCAGCCTCTTCTCTTCCGATTCGGTCTTCCTTTCTGCAGTTTTCTGCCAAACCGGCAAAAATATCGTCATTGTATTTGAATTCCGAAAGACCGTCCAGAATTCTCCTCCGATAAATATGAATATTCTGCTGCTTGTTCAGCCGGGCATATTCATGAATAAACTCTCCATTGCAGTATTGCAGCAGATTCTCTGTCAGACTCTCCAGCGTCTCCTCCTGAACCATCTTTTCAATAATCTTCCGTATGTATGTCGAAAGCCGCTTGAGCGCCCCGGAGAGACTTTTCGCGTTCTGATAAATCGGGCGCAGTGCATTGACATAGGGTTCTTCTTCCCACTGACCCGGATTCTGAAATATATTATAAATGTTGAAGATGTAGCTTGAAAATTCAGCTGTTTCCGGCTTCATAAGCTGAAGCAAAAATTCGGAAAGCCGTACACCGTTTTCCGTCATGACGATCTGTTTTTCATATGTATTTTCGTCATTTTCCTCTTCCAGCCATGCTACGTCCGGATCCATGAAATTTCGCAGTATACGGCTTGCTTCGATTGTCTTATCAGAACTTTTCTCGTCTTCCTGTAAGTCTACATGGTTCTCAAGAAGCCATGCGCGTACAGTATCACGGATTCGCTCTCGCGGAAGGCGGTAGGAAATCTCCCTGTCATACTCATGGTATATTTCCAGAAGGCAGGCTGAATAAATCTCTGAATTGCTTCCGCTTGAGAGATAGTTAAAAAAATTCTTCGGAATTACTGAGAACAGACTGGTTGCGGCCATGATTTCAACTCTCCAATTTCAGCGTCGGCAGAGTGGACCTGTCTTGAAGAAACATCGTCATATAAATCGGGAGATAGATGATCTTTCCCTCTTTTGATGGCTGGCAGTTTCCAAGGACGTAGGCTTTCTCGATCTGATATTCAGAATTGTTTACAGCCTTTGAAATGGCAGAGTGAATATAATAATTTTTTCCGCTTTTCACTTCAATCGGAATGACCTTTCCGTCCTGCTCAATAACAAAATCCAGTTCACCATTTTTATGACTGTTGTAAAAATACAACGAAAAGCCCTGCATAAACAGTTCTTCAGCGACAGCGTTTTCGAAAATTCCTCCCAGATTTACCTTGTCATTATCTGTCAGAATACTTATTTGCAGTGCATTGCCATACTGGCTTGTCAGGAGACCAACATCGGAAGAATACAATTTCAGGAGACTGCTTTTCTGATTTTGTGAAAGAGAAATACGTGGTTCTGTGGTATTGTATACCGGAATCGTAACACCGGCATGATACAGCCAGAGAAAGCTGTCCTGAGCACGTTCAAAACGCAGTCCCTTTCTGACATCGCTGTAGTTGAAACGGCGGTTCTGCTTCAGAAGCTGCGACGGAATCTGATCATAGATCGAGATCAGCATCAGCTTTCTTTCCTGAAGCTCATATTTCGTAAAGTCCCTTTTGTACTGTTCGATGATATTCTTCTGTATGTCCGAAACCACATTCAGATTTCCGCTGGTTACGTATTCCTGGACAGCTGCGGGCATGCCTCCGACAAGGAGATACCGCCGGAAATGTGTCATCATTTTTTCATGAATCACAGTGGACGGTTCTCTGATTCCGCAAAAACACTCATACAAATAATCGATGGTCTGGCCGGTCACTCCGGAAGCAGTCAGAAACTCCTCAAAACCGAGGGGAAAAAGCTGCAGCTCCTCAAGATATCCTACCGGGGCGGAGCGCAGATTTCGCAGCTCTATCCCAAGAAGAGACCCGCTCAGAACATATCGGTAGCTTCCCTCATCTACCCAGAATTTCACCCGGGTTACAATGTCCTGGAACTCCTGGACTTCATCAATAAAAAGAATTGTCCCGGCTGTAAATGTAAAATCCATAACGGCAGACAGATTGATTGCCAGATCCTGAACACTTCGTGTCTGCTTAAAAATCTGAACGATCTCCGGATGTTCGATCAAGTTGATCTCCAGAAATTTCTGCTTCTTCTGTTTAAGGCAATGGCGGATCAGCGTTGTTTTTCCGACCTGGCGTGCACCGCTCACAAGGAGAGCACGTCTGGATCCATCGATCCATTCGACAATCTTTTTTTCGGCTTTTCGAAACAACATCTTACAAATACTCCTCCGGCAATAGTTTTCTGAAGCTCTTCATTCCCAATAAATATAAGGAAATTTGAATTTCTCATAGCTTGAGTATATACTTTATACGACACTTTTTCAAGACTTTTTCGGCCGTTTTCGACATTTTTTCAACGTTTTTCAGAGCGTTTTTGACACTTTTTCAACGATTTTCAGACTGTTTTTGACATTTTTTCAATGATTACACGGCAGTTCTATTGTGCTTCTCTATGCAAAGGAAAGTCCGGAGCTTTACATCGGCTCCGGACTTTCTGTCGGTGTTTTGTATTTTCCGACAAGCTTTGTCGTCAGTATAATCATGCACAGGCTGAGAATCCAGGGAACCAGCCTCAGGACAACGCCCGTGACGCCGAAGCTTCCCGAAGCGATTCCGTTATACATCATCAGCGCCTCATATCCGCATACAAGTACGGTCCCGCCGATCACGGCAAGGCGCATGCCGGGATTTTTGAATTCCGCAGCATTCGGATCGGGATTGCCGGACTTCGAGAGGCTTAAGAACTCCTGTTTTCTGAAAATGATCAGAATGACAACGCCCGCGACAACCAGGATTCCGACCGCGATATACCAGCCGGTCATGATATTGATTCCCGCCATATCGAAGAAGTTCGGAATGGTCGCCGTCAGGTTGATCATGAAATGCATCGCGATGGTGTAGATCACCCTGCCGGTGCGCTGATAAACCGTGGCCAGCAGAAGGCCGAGCATGAATGCCAGCATGAACTGCGCCGCGTTTCCGTGGATCAGGCCGAAAAGAAGCGCCGAGAGGAAGGCCGCCGGGACTTCTCCATAGGGGTGCACCGCATCAAGAAGCGTCTTCCTGAAAGCAAGCTCCTCCACAACCGGAGCGCCGAAAACCGCGTAGAGGTGGAACAGGATCATCATTTTGCTTCCGGATTCAAGAAGCGGGTTCTCCACGGTAAAGCCGAACCATTCCGCCAGATTTCCGATAAATGCCCCGACGCCCCAGAGGCCGAAGGACATGAGCGCCATGAGAAGGATCTCCTTTGCGGACAGATTTTTCTTTTCGATCGGAATATTGTTCTTCTCGGGCAGCATTTTTCTCATAATAAGGATGCCAAGAAGCATTCCCCCGAGAGACCCGATCACGGAACCGATCAGGATAAAATCCATCAGCTCGGAGGACATGATATAATTCATTACCCGGCTGAATGTTTCAGACGGATCCCTTCCGAAAAGCTGCGACATATCCCCGAGTTTTCCGAGCATGACGCCAAGGCCGATCCCTCCGAGAATCCCCGTCGCCACGCCGGAAACCACTGACATCGCCGCATATAAAAGCACCACCGCAAATCCGCATCTTGAATATGTCTTTTTCATCGTTCTCCTTTTTCTATACCGTCTCGAAACAAATCCGGATATTGTTTTCCCCGTACTTTTCCACTGTCCCGAAGCCGCCGGAAATCATCGGCATCATCGGCGGAAGGTGCCCCAGGTCCGCGTCCATGATGACCGGGACGCCGAGATCGGAAATCACGCCGAGTACAGCCTCATACTGGTCAAGGCCGAGGATTTCCTGTCCCATGACAAGCGGCCGGCCGATGATAAAGGCCTTCGCGTGCTCAAACCAGCCGGCGTGCTTCATCTGCCACATGGCGCGGCGGATCGCAAACACCGAAAGGTCGCAGGACTCCAGGAACCAGATGATTCCGTCTTCTTTATAGCGCTCTGTGAAGGCCGAAACACGGTCATATTTCGTTCCGGTAAGGTTCACGAGGCAATCCGTGCATCCGCCGATAAAACGGCCGGAAAGCGGCTTTCCGCCCCAATGAAAGGACTTCACGATCGTTGGTTCCGTCGGATTGTAGGGTGCGAGTGGGGAGGATTCGTCCTTCAGCTTTTCGTTTTCCCAGAGCCCGTAGCCGTGCACCGCCAGATTCTGTCCCGTGAGAAGATCCAGGGCGTCTGTCACAGACTCGTGCCAGGGCTCCATCCCGAAGGTACCGGCACAAGGCCCGTAGATCGCGGCAGTGTCCGCCAGCGTCGGCAGAAGGAAGGTAAAATTCGTATTGTCCGAGTAACCCATATACCACTTCGGGACCGCGTCTCTGATGCGTTCAAAGTCGACATGGTCGAGGATTTCGCACATCAACTCCCCGCCCCCGACCGAGATGAGCGCCCGGTTCGCGGAAGAGCAGTACATTTCCGTCAGCTCCTGTCCGCAGTCCTCGGGCGGAGCGCTGATACCGATTCCGTCCGCGCGCGTAACGTTCGGCCCGCACTGGCACAGATACCCCCGCTCCCCGAAGGTCTTCACGGCATTCTGAAAAGCCGAGGCGTAAGGCTCCGTCGCCGCGCCCATCGACGGCGCCACAAAGCCGATTGTCTGATTCTGCTTTAAAAACTCCGGATAGCGCACTTTTCGCCCCCTGTCCGCTGAATAAATAAGATTCAGCCATTCCGCAGCTCATTTAAAAATGTCCGTTATTTCTTATACAGCATCTTAAAAAGCCTGTCATTTCTTATGCGGCATCTTAAAAAACCTGTCATTTCTTATGCGGCATCTTAAAAAGCCGTAGAAAATATTACCATATTTTCACCGGAAAATCAATCATGGCAAAAAGCGGCCCGCCGGCAGAAGCTGCCGTCCCTCTCTCTTTTTAAGAAGCGGCATTCAGCTCTTCCGCCCCTCTCTCTTTTTAAGAAGCGGCTTTCAGCTCTTCCGCCGCTTCCTCAGGACCAGGCTCATTATGATCAGGGTCAGCGGGAAAATGACCGCCGCGAAAAGCCCGTATTTCAAATCCTCGCCGAAAAGCCCCGAGACCGTTCCGACAAGCGTCGGGCCTCCGGAGCATCCGATATCGCCCGCAAAGGCCAGAAGCGCGAACAGCGCGGTTCCGCCCTTCGGGAGCCGGACGGCGGCAATGGAGAAAAAGCCCGGCCAGAAGATTCCTACAGACAGCCCCGTAAGCGCGCATCCTGCAAGCGACAACATCGGATGCGGCGAAAAAACCGCAAGAAGGTACGCGAAAATGCACAGTGCCCCGCAGATGCCGGTAAATAAAAGCGTATCGATTTTCGGCGCGATTTTCGCATAAATGACACGGGAAGTGCCCATCAGGACCGCGAACATGCAGGGGCCGAGAATGTCTCCGGTCATCTTGCTGACGCCGAGCCCTTTTTCGGCAAAGGCAGAAGCCCACTGCGCCATCGCCTGCTCGGAGGCGCCAGCAGTAATCATGAGGACAATCAAAAGCCAGAAGGTCCCGGATTTTACGAGATCCCGGTAGCTCATGCCTACCTCTCCTTCATTCATGCTGCAGATCGGAACCAGCATAAAATACAGCATGTCAAGAAGCGGAACCAGGGCCCAGAGAAGGCAGGCTGTCCGCCAGGAAGCTTTGCCGAAAACCTTCAGAAAAACCGTCGTAAGAATCACCACCGCCACGACGCCCCAGCAGTAGAAGGAGTGCAGGAGCGCCATCGCGGTTTCCTTATTGCGGTCCTCCGGGCAAGCTTCGACAATCGGGCTGATGAGCACCTCGTCGATTCCTCCCCCAACAGCGTTCAGGACGATGCACACCAGAAGTCCCGCATAGGCATTCGGAAGCACAAAGGGAATCCAGGCAAAGCCCGAAAGCCCGAAGGCAGCGATAAAATGCGCGAAGACAGCCAGCCTCCGGTAGCCGATTCTGTCCGATATTTTCCCGGCAATAACATCCACCGCAATCTGAACGCAGAAATTCACGGTCACCAGGGAAGTGATCTGTCCGAGGCTGATCCCGAAACTGTCCCGGAAGATCAGAAACAGCAGCGGCGGAAACATGTTCACGACCGCCTGGGTTATATATCCGAGATAGCAGGCATAGATCGTATGCCGGTAGCTTTTGCGGATATGATTGATAAATCTCATACAGGCATTTTCCTTTTCACAAATCTTCCGTACGATTTTTTGTACGCCGGTTGTTCGCACTTTCCGGATGCATCGTGCAATCACGGGAAGCGGTATACAGCCTCAGTTCCGGGTCATAAAAAGCCGCCCGGGAAAAGGTCTTTCTCCCCCGGACGGCCAATGATCATCCCCGCAGCTTATTTCTTAATAATGTATCTGTCGTTGATAAATTTCATGCTCTTTACATAGGTGCGTTTATTCGGCAGATGCTCGATCATCAGCGGAAGATCCGGGTTCTCGGCATTGACTTTTTCCACGTAATAGTCGATGTCGAAGGCGCCTTCACCGACGGGCATCTCCTTTACCTGGAACGTCAGGTCATTCTTCAGAATACAGTCCTTGAAATGGCAGCTGACAATCCGTCCGTGAAGCTTATCGAAGACCTCGTCCATGAATGCGCGCTGGTTTCTGTAGCGTTCGAAGCTGTTGATCCAGTTGATGATGTCCAGATGAACCGCCAGGCGGTCGGATCCGACATGATCAATCAGCGCAAGATATTCATCCGGCGAGGAGGGAACCATCCAGGGCATCGGCTCGATCGCATAGAAGGTATTCTTCGGATTCGCCGTCTCGATAATCTTCCGGGTCGTTTCCACGATCCTTTTGTAGAAGTCCGGGCTGTAGTTTTCGGGATAATATGCGTCCCAGATCGGTCCTGCGGAGCCGACGATATTACAGGCGCAGCGGGCGCCGACATAATCCGCAAGCTTCAGCTGCTCGACGCACTTTTCAAAAGCGGCCGCCGCTTCTCTTGAGTCCTTCGCCATCGGATTGCACCAGGCGCCGACCTCGGCGATCACGATATCATATGCGGCCGCCGCTTTCATATAGCCTTCGATTTGATGGAAGTCTGCATGGTAGTCTACCGGCAGGCTTGCCGCCTTCACGCCGTAACGGCTCATTTCCTCCGCCCAGGCTTCGGGATTTTTCGCCTTCATCCCAAAATTCATTCCGAGTCTCATGATCGTTTTCCCTTTCAGATATGCTTGACTGAATAACCCGCTCCCTAAGACCGCCTTTTATGCGCTCCCATTGTAAACGCTTACAGTAAGAGCACCAGAAGCGGTATGGTGATAAAACAGCATACCGTCGACAGAAGCAGGATATTTGCGGCCATCTTCGTCTCCCCGTGATGCATCTCCGCCAGGCTTAAAATTACGGATCCGGCGGGTGCTGCCGCCAGAATCAGAATACTCGATTTGAACGCATTTGTAAAGGGGAGAAAGTATACAATTGCATATGAAAACAGCGGAAAGGCAATCAGCTTCAGCGCGATCGCCGGATACACCAGCCGGTTGGTGAAAATCTCTTTCAGCGGCGCGGACGCGAGACGGATTCCGAGAATCATCATGCAGAGCGGCGCGGTCATGCTGCTGATTGTCGAAACCGCCGTAAGCGCCGCTGCGGGCAGGAAGCGCTTCACCCCGAAAATGTAGACGGGAAGCGCAATGTAAAGCCCGAGCGCCGTCGGGTTCGTCAGCGCAGATTTCACGGAAATATACTTCCGATCGCCGGTGAGGCAGAAAACGCCGAAGGTGAAAAGAAGCACATTCATCGACATCATATTCATCGTCGCAAAGCATGCCACCTCCGGGTTTTCCGGGAAAACCGCGCGCACTATTGGAAGTCCGAAGAAGCCCACGTTTCCGAGCACCGATCCGATGGTCATCAGGCGGTATTTCGACTCGCCGAATTTTTTCTTCAGCACCAGCGCAATCAGCGCCATAAAAGCCGCCTGGAGGAAGAAGGTCATGATGAAGAAGAGTCCCATCTCGCCGAAATCCTTCCAGGAAAAATCCATCTGCAGAAAGGCGTTGATGACAAGGAAAGGCGTGCCGCCGTAGACCAGGATTCCCGAAGCGGTTCCGAGCTCCTTCTCGGAGACGATCTTCGCCTTCCTTAGGAGAAAACCCGGAATGATATAAAAAAGAGTGACGAGAACGTTTGTCAGTGTAATCTGAAACTCCATGTTCTGCCCCTTCATATTTCTGTCAATTCTCTTTACACATCTTCCTCTTGGTATTTCAGGAGATCCCGCGTCACAAATACCTCCGCGTCCGGCGAAAGCTCAAATTCTTCCGGAGCACTCCCGGGATTTATTCCATGCCAGGTAAAATACGCGCTTTGTGTTCCGTCCGTTACCCGCCTGGTCCGGTCGAGAAGGTAAATCTCCTTCGCCCCGTTCCGGGAAAGGAACTTGGTGTTTCGAAGGAGAAGCGCCTCAAAGTCCCTTTCGTCCGAACGGCAGATGGAAAGAAACGCTTTCCCCGAAGAAGACAGCATCCGGCAGTCCATGGTATAGGCCCAGTGCCGGTTTTCTTCCGTAATCAACCCGGTAAGCGGCGGCTCCTCTATGATCGACTTTAAGGTCAGCCCCATCGCCGGGGCGCGCGGCCCGGCTTTTGCCCGGTCCCGTGCCTCCAGGATCTCCTCCATGGAGTCCTCCGGGATCATTCCGTTCCCGATTTTAACCAGCGTTCCCGCGATAATCCGGACCATATTGTACAGAAAACCGTTCCCGCTGATCGTAAAGGTAATCAGATCGCCGTCCCGTACGACCTCAGCCCTCGTGATGCGCCGAACCGTATCCTCAACGCTTGTGCGGATGGAGCAGAAGGATTTGAAATCATGTTCGCCGACAAGCACCGACGCCGCCTTCTGCATTTTCTTCTCGTCCAGCGGATAGTAGTAGAAATACGAATAGTTCCGTTCCTTCGGAAGCGGTATTTTCCGGTTCAGGATCCGGTATTCGTAGGTCTTCAGGGAGTTTCTTTTCCTCGGATGATAGTCCGGCGGTACCTCTGCGCTCTCCGTGATCACAATATCCTTCGGCAGAAATTCATTCAGCGCGAAGGTGAATTTATCCGCGGGAATTCGGGACTCCGTATCGAAAACGCAGAGGTTTCCGTCGGAATGCACCCCCGAATCCGTCCGGCTGCAGCCGATCACATAGACCGAAGGATCCTTCAGGAGCTTTTTCAGGGCTCCGTTTAAAACTTCCTCGATGGAAATGCCGTTTGGCTGATACTGCCACCCCACATAATTCGTACCGTCGTAGGCAACGGTCAGAAGGATTCTTCTCATGGCAGCACCGCCGCCATGGCGATCATTCCGCCGAAGTAGAGAAGAAGCACCGCGTAGGCAAGGAAATCCCTTTTCTGATAGGTTAAGGGGTGCAGCTTCGTTCGCCCCTCGCCGCCGTGATAGCAACGCGCCTCCATTGCAAGCGCCAGATCCGACGCCCTCCGGAAGGCCGAGACGAAAAGCGGAATCAGTAAGGGGACCATCGCCTTCGCCTTCTTAACCAGCCCGCCCGACTCAAAATCCGCGCCGCGCGCGATCTGCGCTTTCATGATCTTATTGACCTCCTCGATCAGGATCGGAATGAAGCGCAGCGCAATTGACATCATCATCGCGATTTCGTGCACCGGGATCCGGATGACCTTCAGGAAGCGAAGCGAGCGCTCCAGCCCGTCAGTCAGATCATTCGGTGTCGTCGTCAGCGTCATCAGGGACGAGCCGATCACAAGAAACACGAGCCGTACGACCATCAGAACCGCGGTCCGGACACCTTCCTTCGATATGCTGAAAATCCACCAGCGGAAGATGATCTCGCCCTGGACGAGGAAGACATTGAACAACGCCGAAATGATCAGGATGACGAGCATTCCGCGAAGGCCTTTGACCATAAACCGGACGGGAACCTTCGACAGCACAATCACGAGCACCAGAAAAGCCGCGGCATATGCATAGCAGACCGGCCCGTGTCCGATAAAAAGCGAGATAATATATAATAAGGTGAAGGCCAGCTTGACTCTGGGATCCAGCCTGTGAATCACCGAATCCGTGTCATAGTACTGCCCGATCGTAATATCTCTGATCATTTCTTGAATATCCTTAAAATTTCCGCCTTCGCCTCGGCGATCGTCATCACGTTCTCGTCGATGTCAAGGCCGCGTTTTTTCAGTTCATGTGCAATATAAGTCACCTGCGGCGCCGACAGGCCCATTTTCTCGAGTTCCTTATAATGTCTGAACACATTGCGCGGCGTATCGTCGTAGACAAGCTCGCCGCTGTTCATCACAAGGAGCCTTTCCGCATACACCGCCACGTCGTCCATGCTGTGGGACACCAGGACGACCGCAATGTTCTCCTTATCGGAGAGCTCCCGCACGGTTCCCAGAATATCGTCCCTGCCGGCCGGGTCCAGCCCCGCGGTCGGTTCGTCGAGAATCAGGCACTCCGGGTTCATCGCCAGGACACCCGCGATCGCGACTCTTCGCTTCTCTCCGCCCGAAAGCTCGAACGGGGACTTCTCCTCATAGCTTTCCGGAAGGCCAACAAGCGCCATCGCGCGGCGCGCGGAATCGATTTGCTCTTCTTTTCCGAGCCCCATATTTTTCGGCCCGTAGCAGATATCCTTTAAGACCGTCTCCTCGAACAGCTGATGCTCGGGATACTGAAAGACGAGTCCAACCTTCTGGCGCAGGGTCTTCAGCGGATATTTCTTTTCGAAAATATTCTCACCGTTAAACAGCACGAGGCCTTCGGTCGGCCGCATCAGTCCGTTTAAGAACTGCACCAGCGTCGATTTTCCGGAGCCCGTATGGCCGATCAGCGCGCAGAATTCCCCCTCCCGTATGGTAAACGAGACGTCCTTCACCGCGTATTTCGGCTCTTTCGCGTCCGGATTGTAACTGTAGGAAATATGTTTCAGCGTTAATTCCATGTGACGTTTTCTCTTTATGTCCGAAGCTTCATAAGCGCTTCTGCAAACTCCTCTGTCGTCAGAATTCCGTCCGGAAGAGGCAGGCCTTCTTTCTTCAGTTCAAAGGCGAGCTCCGTCACCTGCGGAACCGTCATCCTGCATTCTTTCAGTTCTTCCACCCGCGAGAAGACTTCCCTCGGCGTGCCGTCCATGATCAGCCTTCCGCCGTCCATCACGATTACCCGGTCGGCGTCGACCGCCTCCTCCATGTAATGTGTGATCAGGAGGATCGTAATTCCCTCCTCCCGGTTCAGTTCATGCACGGTCTCGATGACTTCCTTCCGCCCTACGGGGTCGAGCATGGCCGTCGGCTCGTCCATCAGAATGACCTTCGGCTTCATCGCGAGCATACCCGCGATCGCAATCCTCTGCTTCTGTCCGCCCGAAAGGCGGTTCGGCGAATTCATTCTGAAAGCCGTCATGCCGACCTTCTCCAGCGCGCGTTCGACGCGGTGCTCGAGTTTTTCCGTCGGAACGCCCAGGTTTTCCGGCCCGAAAGCGACATCTTCCTCGACGACGCTCGCGATAATCTGATTGTCGGGGTTCTGGAACACCATGCCCGCGTTTTTCCGAAGCTGCCACAGTTCCCCGGTCTTCAGCGTATCCTGTCCGCAGAGCACCACGGTGCCTCCGGTCGGCAGGAGAAGTGCATTGACATGCTTTGCAAGCGTCGATTTCCCGGAGCCGTTATGCCCTAAAACCGTGACAAAGCTCCCCTCCTCGATCGAAAGTGTGACATCATCGATCGCGCGGACAGTTTCGGTCTCCGTTTCATTTTCATCATATTCTTTGTATTCGTGGATCAGGTGAAGGATTTCGATAATATTCATAGCGGCTTTCTCACCCGAGTTCTTTCTCGATCATCCGGTAAATCGCCCGGATGGCGTCTTCATAGTTTTCCTCCGGAACGCCGATCAGAAGATTCAGTTTGCCCGCGCCCTGGTTGATCGTCGTAATCTCCACCCCCGCTTCAGTCAGCGCATTCAGGACCTGCACGTTGGCATCCGTCGCGTCCGTGCCCTTTTCCCCGGTCACTGCGATGGTCGACAGGTTGTCTCTGACGGACAGAAAATCGGGCTGCAGCTCCTCCGTAAGCTCCGAAATCAGCGCCTCCCGCAGCGGCTGCAGGAGCTCTGAGCGGATCACCACCGTAATTGTGTCGATTCCTGTCAGGCAGTATTCGAAAGGCAGGCTCCGCTTTTTAAGGCTTTCCAGAATATTGGAAGCGAAGCCCGAGCCGTCGGAGGTCATGACCTTCTCGACCTGGATCACCGACATGCCTTTTCTTCCCGCCACTCCCGTCACCGCACGGCGCGCTTTTCCCTTCGGAAGCTTCCGGACGATCATTGTTCCGGGATTCTCGGATTCCTCCGTCGAGCGGATATTAATCGGAATGCCGAGATCCGACGCGGGAAGCACCGAATCGGTATGCAGGACAGAGGCGCCCATATACGAAAGCGTCCTGAGTTCGCGGTAGGAAAGATAGTCCACCGTTTTCGGCTTCGGTACGATCCTCGGGTCCGCGGCAAGAAGTCCCGGCACATCTGTCCAGTTCTCATAAAGATCCGCCGAAACCGCGCGGGCAGCCAGAGCGCCTGTGACGTCCGAGCCGCCGCGGTTGAAGGTACGGATGACTCCGTCCGGATCCGCGCCGTAAAACCCGGCGATCACCGCGTTTTTCAGCGGTCTTAATGCCGCACCCATGGTCCTTAAAGTCATCGGAAGGTCCAGCACTCCGTCCTTTTCGAAGCAGACGCACCATTCGGGGTCGACAAAGGTGAAGCCCAGATAATCCGACAGAATACGCGCCGCGAGATACTCTCCCCGGCTTGCGGTATAATCCCTCCCGGGATCCGAAAGGAGGCTGTCCCGAAGCTTCGCAATTTCGATGTTCAGCATTTCCTCTTCCGCCTCCCTCTTTTCTCCGGAGAAGATTCCCCGGATAATATCAAGGAAACGGTCTCTCACCTGCAGAAGACAGGGCTCGAAATTGATCTCCTCCGCGGCCTTTTCGTAGGTTTCCAGCAGGATGTCCGTCACTTTTGTATCCGACGGGTTTCGTTTTCCCGGCGCGGACACGACGATAAAACGTCTGGACGGATCCTTTTCGACGATGTTCCCGATCTTTATGAAATGTGCCGCATCCGCCAGGGATGTGCCGCCGAATTTTGCAACTGTCGTGCTCATTTTACTTTAGCGGAGGCTCCTTTCTCTTTGACGCATCAATAAAAGTGCATAGCTTTATATATTTTACCAGAATCCGCCCGTTCCGTCAATCAGGAATCCGTTGTGAACGCAGGAGAATCGCAGGATTGAAGGCCCTGTCTATGGCAGGGCAGCCGATGCTTCCAAAAGCGGCACTTTGAGTCACTGGAAGCGGCAGTCACAAAAACCCGCCGGGAATCTTCTGCTTTTCGCAGATTTCCCGGCGGTCCTTTTATGCAGGGCTTTCACTTCTCAGCCTTTCAAAAGAATTCCCTGTCAGAACAGCTTTTCCTTCGCGGCCTTTACATCCGCGAACGGTCCCGGAAGCGGGCAGATCTCCCGCCGCTTTCCGAAGTAGTCTAAATTAAATGTGATCGGGGTGCCGTCCGGATTCTCATAATACTCCTCCGGCTCGAAGGCCATGCCAAGAACTGCGGTGGAAACCGTGCGGCAGCAGGTCTTCGGAAGCTGCTCGAAGACATTTCCCGTTAAATGCCATCCGTCTTCTTTCTCCTCGACGCCGATCGTCACTTCCTGTTCCGTGACAGCGGCATTCTTCTCCTTCACGCAGGCTTTCGCTCCGTTAAAGTAGACGTTTCCTTCAACCCATACCGGCAGATGGTCGTAGTAGCGGTCCGGATAATCCGTCTCGGAGCCCATGCCGCAGTAGCCCTCAAACTGGGCTTTCCAGGCTTCTTCTGTCGGATATTCGTCAAAAACATCCGTTCCGACAGCGAAATTCATATCATCCCAGCTGTTCGGATGCTCCTTTCCGGCCTTACTCAGCATCCATTTCACCGGATCGAGGTCCTTCTTCTGGACGAAGATATTGTTCATGATCCGGTCGTCGCCGTGCAGGATCGACATGAAGCCGCAGACCTTGGTTCCGTGCACTTCATGATATGGCGTGTAGCGGACGGAGGGCTTATTCGCAGCGCCGTTGTCGGTGCCGATGCCGACCGCCGCGAAGGATCCGGCGATCAGGTTATGGACAACCGCAACGCCCTGGGTCGCAAGCTTCAAAGAGCGATCCGAAAGAAGCAGGTTATTGTCGACCAAAGTCGGTCCGTGGGAAACCTCAATGAAGATATCCTCACCGTTTGCCTGGACAAGCGCCCGGATGTTTTCCTGGCCCTTATCTGCAAGAGAGAAAGGCAGGCAGTTGTCGTGGAAGAGGTTCTGCGTGACGCGTGTGCCCTGCGCCTGCCAGTCGAGCCAGAGTCCTCTCGTGCAGTGATGAATATGATTTCTGCGGTAAATCACATCGATCGCTGCGTGCATCTTGATGCCGCCGATCTCCGCGCCTGCGAGATTCTGTTTGAAATTTACATGGTGAATGTGGTTGTCTTCGATCAGCGAGAACACACCCCCGAGATGTCCGACAATGCCGGTCTGGCCGCAGTCATGGATATGGCAGCGCCTCACGATATGCGAACCGATGTGCTCCTTGTCCCAGCCCTCGTAGGATGCCTGCAGGATGCAGTCGCGCTCTGTCTGCGTTCCGTCCTTGTATTTCCACCTGAGCCATTTGTTGTCGTTATTTGGCTGCAGGTATTTTCCGAGCGAGATGCCGGAGCATTTGGACTCGTAAATCTCACAATCCTCGATGATCCAGCCCTTCGACCAGTGCGGGCCGATCATGCCGTCCTGATAGGCAGTCGGCGGCGCCCACTGAGTCGCGGCCTCGCGGACTGTAAAGCCGGAGAGCGTAATGTAGGAGATGCCCTCTTTTTCCGGAAGGAAGCAGTCCTGCCGGACGGAGATCTCCACATCCTCCGCATTCGGATCAAGCCCCCGGAAATTCGCATAGATCAGGGTCTCGTCCTTCGCTTCATCCTGCTCGGTGTACCAGACATAGAGCGAAAACTCCGGATCCCAGGACGCAGGGGACTGCACTGGATTCTTCACAAGCTCGAGGGAGGTCACTTCGTACATGGACTTATGGTTCAGATAGACGTCTCCCGTGTGTGCGATAAAGGTCGCGATAAACCAGTCGCCGGATACGAGTGTCGTATAGGGGTTGTAATTTCCGAAAAATCCGTTCGGAATCCGCACATACCAGACATTTTCCGCGCCTTCCAGCTTTTCCCAGCATTTCACGGACTCAGCACCGGTAATCACCGCCGCAAGAGGTTCCGTGGAGCGGTAGGTAATCCGCTGTTCTTTCGTTCCTCCGTGCTTCGGATTCACATACTCCCGGTAGATACCGGGAAATACCAGGACTTCGTCGCCCGGCATGGCAAGCTCCGCCGCTGCCTGAATGGTCTGAAAGGGATACTCTTCTGAGCCGTCCCCTGCCCGGCGGGCATCCGCATTCACATAATAAATCATCTTTTTCTCCTTTATCTTTTCTTTTTCTTAAGCACGTCTTAATCTTTCCTTGAAACCAGGAGAGAGAAATATACCAGCTCGTCCGCACGCTCCTTCGGCAGAATTCTGCGGACGGCAGACACCAGGTCTTCGTACGAAACCGATTCCCCGCCGTGTTCCCCGTGAATGTCAGAAACACTCTCCCGGAAAGCCGAAAGTGCTTCTTCAGGAAGCATTTTTTCCATCGCGCACCAGAAATTCACGGCATCGCGTGTCCATTTCGCATCCGGAATAAATCCCGGGGTTCTCACGGCGTCGTCCTCTGTATGCTGCCTTACGATCGCTTCCGGCGTAATCTCAATATCCAGCCCCAGACGGCCAAACTGCTCTATGGGGGCATCGTATTTTTCCATCGTTTCTTTCAGAAGCTTCGCCATGCGCGCCTCTGTCTCTCCGTCCGCGATCGGCTCCTTCTGTCTCGGATCTTCTGATACACGGAACAGCTTCGTACCGAAATTGACCGGGCTGATAAAGCTGCCGTGTCCCGGGATGCGAAGCACCGGACAGCCTTTGGAGTTCGGAAGGGGAGGCACGAGCTCCGCCTTCTGAAGCTCACGCACGTCAAACATCTGCCGCATTCTTGTGGGCATCAGCGTGTACTCATAGCTCTGTTTTTCCCTTCCGGCAAGCGGCGCGCGGAAATACACATATTCGCCGTCCGTAACTGCGACGTGGCTCGCATGGAAGCCGAAGAGCGCGCTGTCACGGACCTTTTTATTCTCCCGGATTGCCGGAAGCAGGCTCACGCCCTGCATATCGGCGGTCGGTTCCAGTCCGAAGAAATCCAGTATTGTCACCGGCAGGTCGATTGCCGAAGTCAGGACAGACCTTCGTTCATTGCGGATTCCGCTCACCGGATCATAGATAAAGAGCGGGGTGTGGCTGATTTCTTCATAAGCCGGCATAATATTCTTGCCCCACCAGTCGTGCTCGCCGAGCAGGAATCCGTGATCGGTGTTGACGATCAGCATCGTATCCTTCCACATTTCAAAGCGGTCCATGAGGTCGAGAACTTTTCCAAGATAATCGTCGCACATGGAAACAAGCGCGGCATAGAGGTTCCGGACATGCCGGATATCCGCTGCCGTCTCGTTTCGCACCGGCTCATAGCCCGGCCAGTCATCCTTCGGCCCGGAATATGCTGCGATTTCCGGATACAGTTCCTGCCGCTCAGGCTGTGTAAAGAAGGGCTCATGCGGATCAAAGCATTCTATCTGCAGGAACCAGTCCTGAAGCTCATGATTGGCCTCAATGAATTCCATACCGTCCCTGAAGGTTTTGGCCTGAGGCATCTCCTCCTCTGTCCGGAGATGCTTCCGATTTGTACGGTCCTGGTTTTTCAGAAGCTCCTTCATCCTCTGCGGATTCGTCACATCTTTCCCGAGACTTTGCTGGAAACGTACGACCTCCGGATCAAATGAACAGGCATCTCCCTCCTGTCCGCGGTGCGCCCTCCACGAGTTGTAGCGGTTGTGGTAGGTGGCACCTCCGTCCTCCCAGTAATGGTAGTGGTCGGACACAAGGCAGCTGTAAATGCCGTGCTCCTTCAGAATCTGCGGCATACTGTCATCATACGGCTCCAGCGGTCCCCAGTCGCGCTGCAAAAAATTTGCCCGCGCATTATGCAGATCACGCCGGGCGGGCATGCAGGGAAGCGAGCAGACATAGTTTGTGTCAAAGGTAACGGCTCTTTCTGCAAGACGCGTGAAATTCGGCGTCTTCACCCAGTCATTTCCGTACGGCTGAAGAAAATGCCGGCACAGCGTGTCGTACATAACCATAATACAGCGCATTTTGGTCCTTCTTTCTTTGTCGGTTTACTCTTAGGTCCCATTGTATTTCATTCAGAGCGAAAATTCAACAGGCAATCTTTCCTGTGCCGGATAAAAAACCTCTGTCCCCTGAGCATTTACCCGGCTGCAAAAAGACCGATTCTGTCCCGCGCGGCTCTTGAAAACGAACGCTCCCGCGTGCTATAATGCATTTATGATGGTAAGGTCAAAAGGTGATATCCGGAGCGTTTCGTGCTTCGCACTTTCA
>CAMVNR010000035.1 GCA_947168905.1 uncultured Lachnospiraceae bacterium | reverse complement strand
TCCGTCATAGCACACCTGTCCGTCCCGAAGCATTACCGCGCGATCGGCAAGACGGATCATCCGAAGGTCATGCGCGATCAGGACAACGGTGCGGTCCCTCATACTCCGAAGAAGCGCCTCGGATACTGCTTTCTCGGTTTTCTTGTCAAGGCTGCAGGTCGCTTCATCCAGAAGAAGCAGCTTTGATTGTCTGAGTGCGGCTCTTGCGAGTGCGACCATCTGCTTCTGACCGCCGGAGAGATTCGCCCCGTCCGGAAGAAACTCTGTATCATAGCGGTCCGGAAGCCCGTTGACAAAATCGATGAGTCCAAGTTCCGCAAAAACACGGTCAAAATCCTGATCAGTAAATGTCTGTCCCCCAAGATTCAGATTGTCGCGAAGCGTCCCGCCAAGCACCATATGGTCCTGAGGAATGTAAGCGATTTCTTCCCGGAGAAACCGCAGCGCCAGATCCCGGCAGTTCACTTCCCGGCTCTGTATCCCGCCCGAACGCGGTTCATAGAATCTGAGAAGCAGTCTGAAAAGCGTGCTCTTTCCAGCCCCGTTTCCGCCGATGAGCGCCGTGATTCTCTTTTCCGGAATCCGGAGCGTCAGGTCCCGAAGCACCTCATGATCAGAATAGGAAAAGGACACCCCGGAAAGCACAATTTTGTCAAGGCTTTCCTGAAGCGCTTTACCGCCGTCCAGTATTTCCTCCGCCTCGGAAAATGTCGCCGTTACTCTTGCGAGCGCTCCGAAAGATTCCTTGATCGAGCCGAAATCATGGATCAGGTTCGAGAATGACGTCGAAGCATTATTCGCAACCAGATAGAATGCGTACACCGCGCCCGCGCTCATGATGCCCTTGCTGACAAAGCTGCCGCCCAGAAGAAAGACGATGATCATCGAGATCACGGGAAAAGCCGCGTTGATAAAAGAATCCAGGCTGTCCAGCAGCCCGCGCCGCAGTTCGAATCTGTACTGCTCCCCGAATTTCTCATATGCTGTCTGCCGCTCGTGCTCCTGCATATTTGCAGAGCGCACAAGCTTCAGATTATAGATTCTCTCAATAAGATAGCCGGTGGCTTCCGACAGCTTCTGCTGATTCTTTTCGGAGATCCGGTAGCGGAGCCGTCCGTAGAGACAGCCTATCAGAACACTTGCCGGAAGGAGCAAAAGCGTCAGGATACTGATTCTGACATTCTTACTGAACAGCTCCGTATAGTAGATCACAATGCCGATCCCGGCCGAAAGCATCTCAATTACGGTTGTAAAAAGCGTACTCGCAAAGTCACAGTCCGCCGTAATCCTGCTCACGAGGGATTCGCCCTGATCCGCCTCATAGGAAGCCCGGTGAAGGTGCATCATTTTTGCCCAGAGTTTTTTTCGAAGAGAGAGATTGATTTTCTCCGATGCCACGCCCGAGAGAAGGAACGCGCCGGCGGTGCAGAGCACCATCGCGAGCGCGGAAACAATGTAGGCACTGAGATCTCCCCGGGCAATATTGCCGCTCTGGTCGACAACATCCGAGGTAAGCTCAGCGACACGAAGGGTCACGAAGTAATTTCCGACCGACATCGCCAGCCCCGCAGCCAGGATCACCCAGGGCAGGCGGATGCCGCTGAAATTCCGGAGGAATGAAGAAAGACCGATTTCTCTTTTTTTCATCGTCCTTCCACCTCCTCTTCATAGGCGCATTCCAGAACCAGTTCCCGGTAAGCCGGGCAGTATCTCATCAGCTCTTCATGAGAGCCCTGTGCAAGAACCCTGCCGTCTTCGATCATAATGATCCAGTCGGCATCGCGGATCATCTGAAGTTCATGGGTAACCGCCACAAGCGTCTTCCCGCGAAACGCCTCACGAACGGCGCTGAAAACCGCATTTTTAGCAGAAATGTCCAGGCTGGCGGTCGGCTCGTCCAGAAGAATGATTTCCGACCCGCGAAGGAGTTCCCTGGCAATCACCAGCTTCTGCCTCTGTCCGCCGGAAAGCGAGCCGCCCCAGAACGCAACCTTCTGATCAAGTCCTTCCGGAAGAGCTTCAATATCTTTATCAACCCGCACTTTTTTCAGTGTGCTCAAGATCTCCTCCTCGGACACTTCCCTGCCGATACCGTAAAGCAGTGCATCCCGGATGGTCCCGGAGAACATTCCGCTGTCCTGCTGCACATAAGCGATGCGGCTGCGATAGCTTGAGAGTGCATACAGCGAAATATTGTTCCCGGCATATCGAACGCTTCCCTTATCCGGCTGTTCAAAGCCCTCGAGAAGATTGAGAATCGTTGTCTTCCCGGAGCCGCATCGTCCGACGATAGCCGTTGTTTTTCCTTCCGGTACCGAGAAGGAAACGTCATGCAGAACCTCTTTTGCCCCGTAAGAGAAGGAAAGATGCTCGGCTTCAAGTTTCCCGTGCTCCGGCGCTTCCAGGCTTCCGCTTTCTTCATCCGGCGTCTCCAGGAGTTCGGCGATGCGCGCCGTGTAACCGATGCCCCCTTTCACATTCACCCACATACCGCTGGCAGAACGGAGCATATTGTTGACCATCGGGAGAAGCAGGAAAAAGTTTGCCCATTCCGCGGGACGCAGCGTGCCCTTTTTGATCATGGAGGAGCCGAAAAGAATCGCTATAATAATACAAACCGCATCAAAGAACAGTATATATGCTGTTGTCACCGTATTGACAACCCGAAGCTTTACATTTTCTTTATAAAGCTTCTTTGCGGTCTCGGTTCCCCGTTTCTTCTCCTCCTCTTCCGCTCCATAGGCTTTCAGAAGATCCAGATTCCGAAGCCGCTCCGACAGGAACCCGGTCAGGCCGCCGATCCGGACACGGACGAAAAGGTTCGTCTTCTCGTTCCAGCGTCCCATAAAAACCGCGTAAAGTATATAGACCGGCACGAGGCAGAAAATCGGGATCAGGAAGCGCGAAGACATCTGGGAGGCCTGAACGGCTGCCATGACAACAAAATATACCGCCGCAGGTATGCCGACCAGGCTCATGATAATATACTGCATGGACAGTGTCGCGTCCGAATTGATGATGGAAACCAGCTCCGGCGCTTTTCTGGCGGATTTCGACGAGAGCTTCATGTGCATGATTCTGTCCCAGCATACCGTACGGAGGCGCTGCACACTTTTCGTCTGGGCAATCGTCATGACGACATTGCTGAGTCCGGTGAAGACCGCGTACAGAACCGTCATCCAGATGAATCGGTACAGGGTCGGCATCGAAAAGTCTCCGGCGACAAGGTCCGACATGCGGTTCGTAAACTGAAGCGCCGCAGAACCGGCTCCGAGAGAAACCAGTTCTCCTGCGATGATCAGTCCCCAGGCAAGTCTCCCGTGCCGAAGCAGATATAAGAATGAGCAAAAGCCCGGTTTTCCGGCGGTCTCTGCCTGCTTTTTCCTTCTCTCCTTCACGGAGCACCTCCTTCCTTCAAATCACCGGAAGCGGCGCAAAACCGTATTCCGCGTTAAAAAAGCCTATAACAGAATCATTTGATTCTATTATAGGCTTTTTCCTCATTCTGTCAAGAAAAATTATCACTTTTTTCAGCGTATTTCAGAAGCACGGCATCCACGCTCAGATTGTGGTATTCCTTCACAAGCGCCCGGGTCTGTCCGGAATCTTCTCCTTTATCCATCGAAAGGAATTCCGCGACTCCCGGGTAATTGACATGGCTGAACATCGATAAAACCAGCTGGAAGCTGAATTCACGGGTCCAGGCTGTGGACTTTCTGCACCCTGCACAGGACTGAAGCAAAAGCTCCATATTCATGAAGAGCATCAGCATCGGCTCGATTTTCCTGAGATCCTGCGCCTGATTCAAAAACTCTCTGTTCAGGATCAGCACGACCTCCCGGTTTTTGGGGTCAAGCACAGTATCCGCAATCATATCAATGTAGCGTCTTAAAAGTTCCCGGTTCAGTTCCCGGTCTTCCGGATGCTCTTTTCTCGCGTCCAGAATCTCCATATAGAACGGCAGCTTACTGAAATAGAAAACCTCAAATACCCGCTCCAGCACTTTATCATAGAGCTTTTCCTTAGAGCCGTAGTGAAGATTCAGCATCGAGAGACTGGAACCGGCTTCCTGTACAATCTCACGCGTCGTTGTGCCTTCATAACCTTGGGCGGAAAAAAGCTTCAGTGCTGCCTTAAGAATCCGCTCTTCCGCGCCGCCTTTTGTCTGTTCATTCTGCTTTTTATTCATCTCTTCGCCTTCCAAAGAACCGCGCTGCAATATGCAGCCTTCTTTAGTATCAAATGATTCTCCCACGCCAAAAAGAAAAACCCGGAAACCTGCCTGATGCACTGATTTCCGGGTCCTGTGAAACGGAGAAGGCGGGATTTGAACCCGCGCGCCGCTATTAACGACCTGCACCCTTTCCAGGGGTGTCTCTTCGACCTCTTGAGTACTTCTCCAAAGAAAGTCAAATTCCTGTGATATGAAATTTGATGAAAGCGGAGAGGATGGGATTCGAACCCATGTGCCGTCTCCGGCAAACGGTTTTCAAGACCGCCTCGTTATGACCACTTCGATACCTCTCCATAAGTCGCTCGAATATGATATCACACGGCCGAAAAAAAGTCAACTAAAAATTTTTGGACGCAACGAACATTTGCTTTACTTTTTCAAACGCTTATGCTATTCTTCTTTCGTTCCGGAAATCTTTTCACGGACGGAAAGGAGTTTTATTATGAGCGAGTTTTTTGCCTGGCTGTTAAGCGCCGGTCTCTGGGCTCTGATTCTGACAATCCTGTTCTATCTGCTGCAGATCATCGCACAATGGAAACTGTTCACCAAGGCCGGTGAAGGCGGCTGGAAGTCGCTGATCCCTGTCTACAATTACTATACGCTCTTTAAGATTACTTGGTCGCGGACCGCTTTCTTTATCCTGGCCGCACTCTTAATCGCGTCGGCGCTGTTCTTTCAGAATACAGATTCCAGCTTCTGCCAGATCGGCGGCAAAATCTGCTCCGCGCTTGCGAGCCTCATTACCATTATAGAAACCTACAAGGTATCCAAAGCCTACGGCCACGGCTTCCCGTATTTTCTGGGATTATTGTTCCTTGAGCCCTTATTTGTCATGATTCTCGGACTCGGCTCGTCGCGTTACGTCGGCAAAAGCTGAGCGGGCGGTCTGCCGGAGACCGGTTTCAAAAAATATGTTCAGTCACCGGGTCGGGGTTTCCTGGGCGAGTATCGTCCCGGAAGCCCCGGCTCGAATTATAGCCCTTCATAATCAAAGGCGGGGATAAAACTCTTCTCTGCGGCTTTTCCGTCCTGAATCAGGGCCTCCGAAAAGCCCAGCTCGAGCGCATAGTCCACTGCCTTTTCATATTCTCTTTTTGTAAGGCGCCGGTTCAGCTCGGGGTATTTCGGAATTTCACGAAGCGGCGTGTACTGGCTCATCAGACTCAGAAGGAACTGCTCCTTCGGAAAAGCAGTGAGAAAATCCAGGACCGCCTTTGTATTTTTCACATGTCCGGGGAGTACGAGGTGGCGCACGATCACACCGCTTGTCATCATCCCGTCCTCATCGTAAACACAGGCAGGCTTCTCGTAAAGCATCTCCGAAAGCGCCGCCTTCGCATATTCCGGATAGTTGGGAGCACCTGAAAAAGCGCCGGAAAGCGCCGGGTCCAGATACTTCAGGTCCGTGAGATAAATGTCGATTACATCCGCCATTGCCCGAAGCGTCTCCGCCTTTTCATAGCCGGAGGTGTTCCAGACCGTCGGAAGCGTCAGGCCCCGGGATCTGGCTGAAAGGATGGCCTCCCTAATCTGTACGGCATAGTGGGTCGGTGTTACGAGGTTCAGGTTGTGCGCGCCTTTTTCCTGCAGCTCAAGAAAGATTTCCGAAAGGCGCTTTACCGTTACCTCTTTCCCGATCCGCAGCCGCGATATTTCCAGATTCTGACAGTACAGACAGCGAAGACTGCAGCCCGAAAAGAATACAGCACCGGAGCCCCGCACTCCGGAAATGCAGGGCTCCTCATAATAATGCAGCGCCGCTCTTGACAGCATGACATTTTCACCGGATGCGCGGCAGACACCGTGCTGCCCTTTCAGCCGGTTGACTGCGCAGCCTCTCGGACATATGGCGCAGTGTTCAAGATTCAGAATATCTGCGGCCATCAGTAGTGCCTTCTTTTTAAGAAACTTGCAAGCGCGACGATAAAGCAGACAACGTACCACAGGACGAGGAGGCCGAGCACGATTCCTCCGACAGCAAGTCCTGCTGCGATATTCTCATCCATATATTTGAAATTCAGCGTCCCCATGGTGATCATCGGTGCGAGCACGCTGAAAGTGCTTGTCAGGATATTCAACAGCACAAGCATATGTGTGTATATATTGGAAAAATCTGCCGCTCTTCTTCCGCCTCCGGCGCGCACAGATGTGAATCCGGCGGCGATGACGGGAACAGAGAGCGCTAATAAAAACATACTGACCGACGTAAGGGTGCTCGCCGGTAAGCCCGTGCCGGCCCCGGCAAATGCCAGGATCAGCAGAACGGCAGCCGCAATCAGCTCCAGAAAACCGGACAGAAGATGCAGAATACCGCTAATAATTTTCCAGGGTCTGCCGGCTGTCGCCTCCGGTACACCCACCAACCTTTCCGGCTGACCGATCGATACAAGAGCCATAATCAGGCAGAAAAGAAGCGGCAAATTCAGTCCGCTAATCAGCGTCTGCACGGACAAAGTCCCTGAGAGCGCCCTCGTATTCACCAAACTGAAGACCGTTAAAAACACTCTGACTGCATAAATCAGCCCCAGAACGACGGAAAGAATGATACTCCGCACGCGGTCAGGTTTGGAAAGAATCAGTGACATCAGTCCCGCAAGGAATGTAAAGAGAAACAGATTCAGCAAGGATACGGGATTCATCACCATCTGAAGGGAGGCTCCGTTCATCAGAGGCAGCATCACCATGCTGAAGATGCTGGTGATCCCGGAGAACAGAATGAGAAGTCCCGAGCAGATCCGGAAGCCCTGCATGTAGCTCATCCCCTGATAACGCGTTTGCGCCGGCGACGGAGCTTCAGCATAGTTCACCGAGTCGGGCCAGACGGGCTGCGCCTGATAAGTCTCCTGGTAAACAGGCTGCGCCTGGTAATCCTGCTGCGAAGGATACGCCTCCTGATAAACAGGCGGCGACGGATATGCCTCCGGATAGACAGGCTGCGACGGATATGCCTCCTGTGTCGGCTGAACCGGCGCTGCAGGATCAGGCGCCGCACTGTTTTCCGCGTTCGCAAACTGCATTCCGCATATTGGGCAGAACCGAACGCCCTCCCGGAGCTCCGCTCCGCAATTTGGACAAAACATCTTAATTCTCCTTCATCAAATATTTAAAATATATTCATTATAATTCGCGTTTTTCACCTTGTCAACAGCCCTTCCCCTGTGTTATACTCTCAAAAGCACTAAGGAAAACAGGGAGACAAATATGCATGTTACCATGATCCGGCACGGAAAAGTCGATATGCCCTGGGTCAAAAGATACAATTCCAAGGAATATGATCAGGCCTGGCTCGATTATGATACTTATAATATTCTTCCGATCACGGAGCATCTGAAGATCGCTCCGGACGCAACTGTCATTGTGACAGGTTTTAAGCGCACCCATCAGACCGCCGAGCAGTTTTTAGGCGTTCATGACTATATCATTGTCAAGGACCTGCTGGACGAGATCCCATTAAGGTCCTTCATGGACACGCAGCTTCGCATTGAGCGTCATATTCTGAATATCCTGGGGCGCATTCAATGGTACCTGCCGATTTCCCGGCAGCCCGAGCGAAGAAAAGCTTCCCGCGAACGCGCCGCAAAGTTTATCGACATGCTCGAAAAACGGGGAGACGGCAATTATGTGATTGTCATGCACGGTTTCTTCCTCCGGACACTCGCCTCCGTCTTCCGTCACCGCGGATATAAAATGAAAAACCAGCCTTTTTTCGGCGTGCCGAATCTCTACACTGCCGAGGCTATAAAAGAAACGCTCTGATGATCAGTCAGAGCGTTTCTTTTATAGCCTCGGCAGGCGAATGCTTACAGGATTGTAGCCGTACGCTCTGCCTCTTCCTTTTCGCGTTTCTTCGCGTCTTCAAGTTCTTTATCCCAGGTAAGATAGCGGTACTTTGCTGCTCTCTCGTCGTTTTTGAACCAGTCGATGAAATCTTCCATCATCGGAACCGTCCACGGCCGGTCGATCTCAGCGGTCGTGTAGGTCTTCGAAGCCAGACGGTCGAAGCCGAAAACGTCGCGGATATGCGACTTCTCCGCATGCTCCGCCACCATTTCCGCATGCTGTGCCGGGATGAAGATGACGCCCGAAATCGAGCCGTGTACAACATCGCCAGGCATACAGATCGCTTCGCCGATCCGGCAGGGGGTGTTGTAGCCGATCATTGAGCAGTCGCCGATGCCGGTCGGATCCTGGCCGCGGTAATAAATCTGCAGTCCGTCGATCTTAACAATCTGCGCCAGATCCCGAACTCCGCCCCAGATCACGGCGCCGCCGCGTTTGGTACGGGTTTTGATTGCGGTTGAAAGGTTTCCGCCGACATAAGTCCCCTGGAAAATCTTGTCATACAGGTCTACAACCACTACATCATCTTCCATCAGGTTGTCGATCACCCACTGATTGTAAAAGCCTTTATGGCCTTCTTCCTTCTGGCCGATATCGAGGAGCACATTGTCAAGATCCGGCCTTCTCGGCACCATGACCGCTGTTACCGCGCGTCCGACGAGAATGTTGTCGCCATGCGACATCCGGAAATTGCACTCCCAGTTATGGCGGTATCCTTCACGCCACAGCGGGCCCCAGGCTTCTTCAAATGTGATGTCGCGAAGCCGCTGAAGAACACTTTCCGGAACCATCGGACGGCCGTCCGGAAGACGCTCTCCCGTCCAGTACGGCGTCAGTTTCTTAATATATTCTGGATCGTTGTAAAACATTTTGAAGTCTCCTTAGAAACAGATCGTTGTTAATGACTCAGGTTAAAAGCAATCCGTTGTCGACCCGGACCGCATGTCCGTTAATCGCCTTTCCTTCTTTGCTGCACAGGAAATAAACCACGTCTCCGACCTCTGTCGGGAGCACCTGCAGATTGACACGTTTCATCGTGGGATTGTTGATCTCCATCGGATGATAGGTCACCCACTTCGCGTTGCCGGTTTTGAACTCAATCTTACATCCGCCAAGATCGATCGCATTGACTGTAATACCGGTCGGCAGAAGTTCAAGCGCCAGCTCCCTGGTGAACATCCGGATCGCTCCTTTGGTCGTCGCATAGCCCGCATCAAAAGAAGTCGGCCGTTTTCCGTGGACGCTTGAAATATTGATAATCCGACCCTCCGGGCTCTCCTTCAGGTACGGCAGACATTCGCGCACCATATGGAAATAGCCGCCGATATTGATGTTCCAGAGCCAGCGGAAGGTTTCCTCATCATAGCCGTCGATAAAACGGTTGGGCTGCATTGCGGCATTATTAACCAGAATATCCAGCCTGCCGTAATGCTCTAAGACGGCGTCGACCATCCCCTTTCGCATCTCAGGATCCGTAACGTCCGCCTGATAGATGAATGCTTCTCCGCCGTAGCTCTCAACCTCCTTCAGAAGCTCGTCAGCCATAGCGCGGTTCGTATTGCAGTTGATGCAGCAGCGGATTCCCGCTTTTGTAAATACACGGATAATTCCGGCGCCGACGCCTTTTCCCGAACCGGTGATGAGAGCGACTCTATTTTCCGGACTCTTTTTCTCTAAGCTCTCTGAACTTCCTGAAATCAAAGTACTCCCTCCCTTCCACTTTAAATCGGTGCTGGTTATAGAAACCGGTCATTCCGGCATCGCAGAGAATCGGCTGTCCGGTCAGCGGATACGCCGCATCCGTCAAAAGGAATGCAATCAGCCCGTTCAGATAGTCGGCTTTCGGCGTTTCGCGTCTCGGATAACGCATGTCGGTTCCATAGTACAGCGCGGAAGCATCCGACTTACCGTCATCGGACTGGGTTATGCCGCGCTCGATAAAGAACACATTCACGCCGCTCTCGGAGTAGTCCTGTGCGGCCTCTCTGGAGAGCATGTCGACAGCGCCGCAGTTCATGGAATAAAGAATCCCCTTTCCCATCGGCTTCTCCGCGTGAATACTGTTCAGGTAAATCATAATCCCGCTCTTTTTCTCCCGGAAAATCGTGCAGAACGCCTTTGTCACCATGAATGCGGCAATTGCGCCTTCATTGCTCATGCGTTCCCAGTCTTCTTCGGTCACTTCCATAATACCGCCTTTGAAAAGCGGCGGCGCCGGATGAATAACCGCATAAAGATTTTCCTTCAAAGGAGCGGCAAAGGCCGTAATCTCCTCCTCTTTCCAAAGACGCACCGAATCGGGCGGCGAGACAATCGTGTAGCCGAGCCCGGAAAGATATGACGCTGCAGACTTTGCTTCTTCGGTTCGAAGATCGGTGATTACGACGATCTTGTCCTTATTTTCCATCGTCTTATATGCCTGTACCGGCTGCGCTTATTTCGCAGCCGGTCTTTCTGTTTTAATGGGAAAGTTAATTGGATCAGCTCCAGAGACGGTCGTTCGAGACCATTCTGTCAAAGTAGCTGGTTTCTGCCCACATTTCCGGGAACTGCGGATGCAGGTGTTCTTTAATGACTTCATCATTCCAGTCATCGATGCCAAGACCCGGCTTGTCCGGAACCTTGATGAAGCCGTGATCCACGATCTTGCCCTCTGCGGGAGAGCCGATGACGATATCATCCCACCACGGAACATCTACGGAATGGTTTTCAAGCACATAGAAGTTTCTCGTAGCCGCAACGGAATGTACACAGGCATAAGCCGAAACCGGGGTCTCCGCCATATGAACAGCCATCGCTACGCCGTGCTTCTCCGCCAGATCGCCGATCTTCTTGTTCTCCAGAATACCGCCGGAGGAAAGAATATCCGGATGGATGACCGAGACTGCGCGGGCCTCTAAAAGATCTTCGAAGCCGTCCGCAAGGTAAATGTCTTCGCCGGTGCAGATCGGAACCGTCGTGGCATCCGACAGTCTCTTGTACTGATCGGTATACTGCCACGGAATCATATCCTCTGCCCAGGCGATGTTGTATTTTTCGATTCTGCGGCAGAGCTTGATGCAGTCTTCGACGCCGATGTGTCCGAAATGGTCGATCGCAATCGGGACATCATAGCCAACGACATCACGCACTTCCGAAACGTACTGCTCGAGCATATCGAAGCCCTTCTCCGTGACATGAACTCCGGTGAATGGATGCTCGATATTCTGCTGATCATAGGCACGGTTCCGCCACCAGCGCTGCTCTTCGGGCGTCTTCGCTTCGCGCGCCTTCTTCCAGAGCTCCCTCTGGTTCTCCAGGTAGCCAAGCGGTGCGGTCAGCGTACCGGGCTCGCCCATCAGGATGCCGAGGCCGAGATCCATCTTACAGAAGGTGAAACCCTTCTCCATACGCGCCTTCAGCGCATTGCCCATGTCCGTACCGGTATGCTTGCCGTCCACATCCGTATCGCAGTAGCAGCGGATCGAATCGCGGTACTTTCCGCCAAGCATCTGATAAATCGGAATACCGTACGCCTTGCCCGCGATATCCCAGAGAGCGATTTCAACGCCGCAGACCCCGCCGCCCTGACGTGCGGGGCCGCCGAACTGTTTGATTCTTCTGAACAGACGCTCTACGTCACAGGGATTTTCCCCAAGAAGTCTTGATTTCAGCATTTCGGCATACATTCTGTCGCCGCCGTCACGTACTTCGCCAAGACCGACAATTCCCTGGTTGGTGTAGATCTTCATCAGGGTGCAGTGCATCGGAGCGCCGACGATATCCGTGAAACGTATATCCGTAATTCTCAGTTCGCTCGGCGCGGAAGATCTGTTAAAATTGCCTTTTACGATTTCTTCCATACGTATTCTCCTTCTTCTCTATTTGGGGCCTCGTTCTCCCCCATTTTCACTATTTTCATAATAACAGACATCACTAAAAAATCAAGCGAAAATTGAACCAGATTTGAAGAAAAAATAAATTCCTGTTATGAACGGCCGATGGACAGACATACGGAATACACTTTTTCAATACCGGAACGCAGAAGGACACCTGTGCAGGCATTCAGCGTCGCACCGGTGGTATAGATGTCATCCACCAGGATAACGGAATGGTATTTGCGGGGAACAGATTGCCAGGAGAAGGCAGAAAGAAGATTTAAGGCACGCTCGGCGCGGCCGAGCGTTTTCTGGGCAGAAGTTTCACTTCGGCGTACAAGACTTGTGCTGTCTACGGGAAGTTTCAGATGTTTTCCGAGCCGGACAGCGATTTCGTCCGCCTGATTATAGCCGCGCTGCCTGAGGCGGTTTTTATGAATCGGTACGGGTATCAGCGCTTCGGCCTGCCACCTTTTTACAAGCGGCATCAGCCGGGAGGCAAAGTCCCGGCAGGGATAATCCAGAAGCTGACGGTTCCCGTGGTACTTTACTTCCGAGAGCATCCGCCGGATATAGAAGGAGCCGTATTCCGCCCATGCGGTGTTGGAAATGAACGCAGGCGGATTCTTCTCGCAGTCCGGACAGTATTCCCTGAGAGCGGAACGAAGCGGTCTCCCGCATTTAAAGCACACCGGATCCTGGACGGTTTTCAGCTTCTTCCTGCACGGCTCGCAGATCAGTGTTTTTCCCGGCATGAGCGCGCACAGACAAACCGGGCAGTGCTTCGGATAGACAATATCAATGATCGCCATACTGTTCGCGGATCATATCCGAAAGTCCGCTGTAGCGTTTCTGTTCACGGTCATTTTCGATCATCCGGCAGAATGTGTCGTAGCTTCCGACAATGCAGACGCATTTTTTCGCACGCGTGACTCCGGTGTACAGAAGATTCCGCGTCATGAGGAGCTGCGGACCGGAAAGCAGGGGAATAATTACGGCAGGATATTCGCTTCCCTGTGCCTTATGAATCGTAACCGCATAGGCCAGTTCCAGATCCTCGCAGGCTGAGAAGGGATACACCACCGTTTTGTCCTCGTCAAACAGGACGGTAACGTTTTCCTCGAAAAAGCTGATTCTTTTGATCACACCCATATCCCCGTTGAAAACCCCGGTACCGCTTACTTTCGGGTAGCTTCCTTCAATCTCCCATTCCATCTGGTAGTTATTCCGGATCTGCATGACCTTGTCTCCTTCCCGGAAAATGCCGAAGGAGAACTCTTTCTCGGTTTTCCCGGGTGAAGGGGGATTGAGTGCCTCCTGCAGAACTCTGTTCAGGTTTTCCACGCCGAGAAGACCTTTTCGCATCGGAGAAAGGACCTGAAGCTCGCTCATGTTCGCCCCGACATAAGACGGAAGCTTTTCCTTCAGAAGCGTAATTGTCGCCCCTGTAATCTGACCTGCCTGCGTGCGCGGAATAAACAGGAAATCCCTGGACGGTTTCTGCAAAACGATCTCTCCCTCGTTGATCCGGTGTGCATTGACAATGATGTCGCTTTCCTCCGCCTGCCTGAAAATCCGCGTAAGACGAACCACCGGAAAACAGTCGGAGCTGATCAGACTCTTTAAGACTTCTCCCGGGCCGACCGACGGCAGCTGGTTGACGTCGCCGACCAGCACGAGACGCATTCCGGGCACCATAGCCTGAAGAAGCGCATGCAGAAGAAAGGTGTCGACCATCGACATTTCATCGATAATGACAACATCCGCATCCAGGGGCATCGCCTGGTTCCGCTGAAAACGGCTTCCCTGAAAGCCGGACGGGTCTCCCGTGACTTCGAGCATCCTGTGAATCGTCTCGGCCTCATAGCCGGTGGTCTCGGTCATTCTCTTGGCTGCGCGGCCTGTCGGCGCGCCCAGCATGATATCGAGCCCCTCCCGCAGGAAATAACTGATCATAATATTAATAATCGTCGTCTTTCCGGTTCCGGGCCCGCCGGTAATAACAGTCACCCCGTTCTTGACCGCAGTATGCACAGCCTTCTGCTGAAGCGGATCCAATTCGATCTCTTTCTCTTTCATCAGCGCCAGGATTTTCCTGTCGATCTCCCCGTCGGACAGACTGTCATCCGAGAGATTCATCCTGCTGAGCATGACGGCGCTGTTCTGTTCCATATAGTAAAAAGAACTCAGGTAAACGCGCTCTGTGTCCGCGTCCTTCACAATCCTGATTTTTTTGTCTGCCAAAAGCCCCTCAAGGAGTTCGTCATAGGAAGTAATTTCCGTCGAGAGAAGACTCCCCGCGTTGATCAGAAGCTCCTCCTTCGGGAGATATGTATGCCCGAAAGCAACTGCCTGAGAGAGTGTATAAAGGAGTCCTGCCCGGAGGCGGAATTCCGAATCCGGCTCGATGCCGTTCTGTCTGGCGATGGCATCTGCCGTTTTGAAACCGACGCCCTCGATATCTTCCGACAGCCGGTAAGGATTTTCGCGGATAACAGTATAGAGCCGGTTCCCGTACTCCCGGTAGATTTTCGCCGCCATGCGGAAACTCATTCCGTACTGCTGCAGGAAAATGACTGCGCTTCGGACCTCGCGTTTTTCTATGATCTGCGCTGCTATTGCCATCGCGGAGCGTTCGCTGATTCCGCGGACTTCCGCCAGCCTCTCCGGCTCCTCTTCGATCATCCGGAAAGTGTCCTTCCCGAATTTCGCGACAATCCGGGAAGCCAGCGCCTGCCCTATCCCTTTGATCGCGCCGGAACCGAGATATTTTTCCATCGCCGCCTCATCGGTCGGCGCCACGAACTCATAGCGGTCTGTTTTCAGCTGCTCGCCATATACCGGATGGACAACGAGTTCTCCCTCCGCGCGGATGTATTCGCCCTCGGAAACCGCAGGAAACACACCGGTCAGTACGGTTTCCTTTCCGCCGTCCTGAAGCGTCAGTACAGTATACCCGTTTTCTTCATTGCGGAAGGTAATCCGCTCGACAAAGCCTGAAACTGTATCCATATTTGTGTACTTTTCCCTGTATGAAAGCCGTCAGGCGAATGCTCCGTCCATTATCCTGTAAGGGAGCATTCGCCTGAATATAATTGTGTACAGAACATGTCAGACAGTCCTGTTTTATCCATCCAAAAAATCAGTCGTCAACCGAGCCAAGATCAGCATTATGGATGAACTCGATATATTTGCCGGTTCCGATCGCCACACAGTTCATCGGATCCTCGGCGATCATGGTCGGGATACTGGTTTTTTCCTCAAGGAGCTTCTCCATACCGGAAAGAAGCGCTCCGCCGCCGGTAAGCACAATCCCCCTGTCGGCAATATCCGCCGCGAGTTCCGGCGGTGTTTTCTCAAGCACAGAATGAACCATGTCGACAATTTTATTTGCTGATTCCGTCAATGCCTCAAGGGTCTCATCGGAAGTCAGGGTAACCGTCTTCGGAAGTCCGGTGACAAGATTCCTTCCGCGCACATCGAGTGTCAGCTCCTCATCCGCCCGGTAGCAGGTCCCGATTTTTATCTTGATTTCTTCCGCCGTCCGTTCGCCGATCAGAAGGTTATGCTTTCTTCGCATGTAGCGGACGATCGCTTCGTCAAAATCGTCCCCGGCCACTTTTAAAGAATCAGAAACCACCGTCCCGCCGAGGGAAATCACAGCGATATCGGTCGTTCCGCCGCCGATATCCACGATCATATTGCCGCAGGGCTTACTGATATCGATCCCTGCGCCGATCGCTGCCGCCACAGGTTCCTCAATAATGAAAACCTCTCTCGCGCCCGCGTTGATCGTCGCATCTTCAACTGCCTTTCTCTCCACTTCAGTGATATGCGAGGGAACACATACAGAAATCCTCGGCCGTCTGAAAGTCCTCTTTCCGAGCGCTTTCTGTATGAAGTAGCGGATCATTTTCTCCGTAATCGTATAATCCGAAATAACACCTTGCCGGAGAGGACGGACTGCCTTGATATTGCCCGGTGTACGGCCGATCATCAGCCGCGCTTCCTCGCCGATTGCCTTGATTTCATTTGTATTGGTATCGTAAGCCACGACCGAAGGCTCCTTTAATACCACACCTTTTCCATTTATATATACTAAAATGCTTGCTGTGCCGAGATCAATACCGATATCAGCGCCGCCGCCGAATACACCCATAAATCAAACCTCCGAAAAATCTATCAGATCAAGTGTCGTCCGAAACAGCACTTTCGGACACACAGAAAACGCTAAAATTACCGACTGCCGACAGTCTTTTTATAGTTTAGAACACGGACGAGAATTTGTCAATCTGATTTGACAGAAGAAATCATAAAAAAGATTTCCGCTTTAACCCAGCTCCAGCGAAAGGGCTTCCTTTCCGTCCTTCTCCTGATTTCTGAACTGAAGGCGGTACAGGGAAGCGTACTCGCCGTTCTTCTCCATCAGCTCATCATGTGAGCCCTGCTCTACGATCTGCCCTCTTGAAATCACTGCGATTTCATCCGCATTTTTGATCGTCGAAAGCCGGTGGGCGACGACAATCGTTGTCCTTCCCTCGCAGAGTTCATCCAGGGACTGCTGGATCAGAAGCTCTGTCGTGTTGTCAAGCGCGCTCGTCGCCTCGTCAAGGATCAGGATCGAAGGATCCTTCAGAAAGACACGCGCAATTGACAGGCGCTGCTTCTGCCCGCCCGACAGCCGTACACCGCGTTCTCCGATCTCGGTATCGTATCCGTTTGGCATCTGCATAATATAATCATGAATATTCGCACGCTTCGCGGCTTCGATCACTTCCTCGTCGCTTGCATCCAGCCTCCCATACAGGATATTGTCGCGTACCGATGCGTTGAACAGATAGATATCCTGCTGGACGATTCCGATATTCCGCCGTAAGGACTCCATGGTATAATCGCGGATATTCCTTCCGTCGATCAGTATCTCGCCTTCCTGAATGTCATAGAAATGCGGCAGGAGATGGCAGATGGTCGTCTTTCCTCCGCCGGAAGGTCCGACAAGCGCGTACTTCTTCCCGCGGCCGATTTTCATATTGATGTGCTCAAGCACCTCATTCTTATCGTCATAGCTGTAGGAAACATTTCTGAATTCGATGTCTCCGAGCAGAATTCCCGCATCCTCCGCTCTTTTGGAGTCGGTTTCCGGCTCTTCATTCAGGATCTCGACAAAGCGTTCAAATCCCGTCACGCCGTTCTGGTACTGCTCCATAAAATTGATCAGCGTCGTCACCGGATTAATGAAAAGATTAACGGACAGGAAGAAAGCCGAGTAGTCCGCGAAGTCAATCTTCCCCTGGTACATGAACAGTCCCCCTCCGAGGAGAACGACAATATTGAACAGGTTCGTCACGAACTGTGTGGACGCACTGAACTGTCCCATGGCCTTGAATCCGAGCCTCTTCGCCTCAATGTAGCGCTCGTTTCCGACCTCGAATTTCTCGCGTTCCTTTGCCGCGTTGTTGTAGGCTTTAGTCACCCGGATCCCCTGCACGCTGGATTCAACCGAAGCGTTGATCTCCGCGATCGCCTTCCTGCTCTCCGCGAAGGCCCGCCGCATCTTTTTCTGCATCAGAAATGTGATCACGAACAGGATCGGCACACAGGAGAATACGAGAAGCGTCAGCCATACGTCGATGGTGCACAGATAAATCAGGGAGAGAACGATCGTAATCGAAGAAATAATGATATTCTCCGGTCCGTGATGCGCGAGCTCCGAGATCTCCTGCAGATCATTGGTCATACGGGACATGATCTTGCCCGTTTCATGATTGTCATAGTATTTGTAGGGCAGGGTTTCGAGATGGTCGAACATATCACGCCGCATCTGGGCCTGAATCCTCGTACCCATCATATGGCCATAATACTGAATGAAATACTGCAGAAAGGAGCGAATCAGATACATGAATAACACGAAAAGAGCCGCAAACACGATCATTCGGATATTGCGGTCAGGAATGTAGGTGTTAAGCATGCGCCGCGTCATGACCGGAAAAACCAGCCCGATCACAGAGATCATCAGAGAAGCCAGCATGTCAAGGATAAAGATTTTTCTTTCGGGCCGATAATAAGAGATGAATTTTTTCAGCATATTCCCTTCCTCTGCCGGAGGCCGTCCTATTCCAGATATTTCAGGTCGTCCGGTGTTGTAATTTTCGTGTTTTCATAGCTGCCGTGAGACAGGTGAATGTGCCTTGCAGAGAATTGCTCCATCACCGAAGAATCGTCGGTGATTTCGCTGAGGTCGATCCCGGATGCAAGCATCCGCTCATAGGACGCGAGGATCTCGTCAAACAGGAAAGCCTGCGGGGTCTGTATCAGAAAGACCGAGCTTCTCCTCGGTGTATCCAGGACAAAACCTTCTGGATCCGCGGTTTTAACGGTATCCTTGCTGTTTACCGCCGAAACGCCGCTTCCGTATTTTTCCACGCTTTCGAGTGCCGACCGGATGATTTCGGCCGTCACAAAAGGACGGGCGGCATCATGAATCAGCACCGTCTTGGCTCCTCCGGTATTTTTGATATGCAGCAGGCCCTGATAGGATGACAGACAGCGGAGCGCCCCGCCTGCAGCGAGGTCCGGGCGCGTTAAGCCCTCTCTGATTTCCGGAAAATCCGCTGCATCAAGAAGTCTTCTTGCTTCCGGAAGATCCTCTTCGCCCGTAACGACCGTCACCGGTATGCCGCAGGACAGGAAGACACGCACGCTCTTCAGGAAAAGCGCCTCGCCCCGGTATGTCAGGAACTGCTTATGCACCTCTGTTCCCATTCTTGTGCCCTTCCCCGCTGCCAGAACCAGCGCGCGAACATTTTCCATAGTGTGCCTCCTCCGCCTCGTTTGATTTCTTTCGGGAACCGTATTACAGAATCAGTCCGGGAAGCGCGTAAGCCAGAATATCAATGATCGCAGCCGCCATCAGAATTCCGAGGAAAATAGCCAGGGAAGCCTTTTTGATATCATACTGCATGACCGACGCGATGAGAGAACCGGTCCACGCTCCCGTTCCCGGCAGCGGAATACCGACGAATGTCAGAAGAAACGCGAACTCTCCGCGCTCTGCCCCTTTCGACTTCCTGGCCGCCCTGTTTTCCAGCTTCTCAACCATCTTCTTCAGGATATTATGCTTCTTCATGAAGGAAAAGATTTTTCTGATGAACAGCAGAATGAACGGGATTGGGACAATATTGCCCACAATGCAGAAAATGTTGGCCTGTACAAACGACATGTCCAGAAGCCGGGCAATCACCAGACCTCCTCTCAACTCGATCAGCGGAATCATCGAAACCAGAAACACAAAAATCTGTTTCGGCATCCAGGTTCCGAGCGTACTTTCATACCAGCTTGCAATCGCTTCCATTATCTTTCTCCAAGTTTCAGATTGGGAACCGCATTCAGGTCAAGCCCCGAACGGACTCCGTTCATATACTCATAGTATCCGGCACAGGCGATCATCGCAGCATTGTCCGTGCAGAACACCGGGGAAGGACAGTAAAATCCGACGTCTTCCCTGCTGCAGACCTCCTTCATGGCTTCCCTTAAGGCAGAATTGGAGGCCACACCGCCGGCTAAAGCAAACTTCGTATACTTTTTTTCGCGTATCAGCGCAAGCGCTTTTCCGGAAAGCACGTCCACGACCGCTTTCTGGAAGGAAGCGGCGATATCAGCTTCATTCACTTCATTTCCCTGCATTTTCTCATGATTCAGGTAATTCAGCACCGCAGACTTCAGTCCGGAAAAGCTGAAGTCATAGAAAGCGCCTTCCACCGATGCTCTCGGGAAAGGGATCGCATCCGGATTGCCTTCTTTTGCCTTGCGGTCAATCTTCGGTCCGCCGGGATAGCCGAGGCCGATGGCTCTGGCCACTTTATCAAAGGCCTCTCCCGCGGCATCGTCTCTGGTGCGTCCGATAATGGAAAACTTTCCGTAATCCAGCACTTCGACAAGGTGCGTATGTCCGCCGGAAACAACCAGACAGCCAAACGGAGGCTCAAGATCCGGATGCTCCAGATAGTTTGCCGCGACATGGCCTTCAATATGATGCACCCCGACAAGCGGTTTATGGGCGGCGTAGGCAAGCCCCTTGGCCGCGGAGACCCCGACAAGAAGCGCACCGACAAGCCCGGGTCCGTACGTCACCGCTACGGCATCGATATCCTGCAGCGTAACACCCGCAGCACTCAATGCTTCCGAGATAACCGGAATCACTTTTTCCACATGCTTTCTTGAAGCAATCTCCGGAACAACTCCGCCGTAAAGCGTATGCAGCGGAATCTGTGAAGAAATAATATTCGAAAGCACTTCCCTGCCGTTCTTTACAACCGCGGCGGCTGTCTCATCACAGGAGCTTTCGATACCGAGTATTAATATATCCTGATTCATTTTAATCCTCAAACATCAGAACCGTACTGTGTCCGTCCTTCGGAATCACGGTGTTCGGAAAAATAGCCTTCAGCTCTTCCGCGTAATCCGAAGGATGCGTCAGTGCAGGAGAAAAATGCGTCAGCCACAGTTCCTTCGTACCGCTCCCGGCGGCGATTTCGCAGGCCTCCTGCATCATCATATGCTTTTTTTCACGGGCAGACGGCAATTTGGTTTTGTCCCCGTACATGCCCTCCAGAATCAGAAGATCCGTGTCTTTCGCGTATTTCCGAATGGAGTCCGTCGGGCGCGTATCGGTTGAATATACCAGCTTCAGGCCTTTCCTCTGCGGCCCCATCACGAGATCGGGCGTAAATATCCGGTCCCCGTCTTCGATACTTTCACCGTGCTGAAGCCGGTTCCAGTATTTCAGCGGAACATCGTTTTTTCTGGCGCGCTCCGGGTCAAAGAGCCCCAGGCGCGGCACTTCGACACAGTAACCGAAACAGGGAACATTATGATTGACCCTAAAGGCGTGAATCTCATAGCCGGCAATGGAAAAATCCGCTTCCTGCCCCGTAAATTCGCGGTATACGATCGGGAAAGGAAGCTCCGGAGCCACCACGCGAAGCGCTCCTGCCACCCGTTCCAGTCCCTTCGGCCCAATGAGGGTGAGCGGCTCCTTCCTTTCGGAATTTCCCATGGTCAACAGAAGACCCGGAAGGCCGCTGATGTGGTCGCCGTGATAATGTGTAAAGCAGATCAGATCGATCGGATTTGCCGACAGGCCCTTTTTCCTCAGCGCCACCTGGGTTCCTTCTCCGCAGTCGATCATCATGGTCGAACCGTTCAGGCGCAGAACAAGTGATGTCAGGAAACGAAAGGGAAGCGGCATCATTCCGCCCGTTCCGATCAGAAAAACGTCCAGCATGAATAACCTCGTCAGTTCAGAATAGGAAAGCTCCCGGAAAAGATCCGTCCGTAAAGACGGGCGCCTTCTTCGGGATTCGTGTAATATTTTTTGCGGTAGCCGATCTGCCGGAAGCCAAGGCTTTCATAGAGTGAAATCGCCGGAAGGTTGCTGTCGCGCACCTCCAGAACCGCCGTCTCCATCCCGAGTTCGGAAGCATCCGTAAGGGCTTTTATAAGGAGCGCCCTGCCGATGCCTCTTCTTCTTTCCTCCGGTGAGACCGCCAGATTGTCGATATCCGCCTCGTCCACCACAAGGCTCATGGCGGTGTATCCGAGAATCTTCCCGCCATCTTCCGCCACATAAAACCGGTAGAGGCCGGTGTTTTCAAAGCTTCTTTTCAGCTCTTCCCGGCTCCAGGGCATCGTGAAGCACAGGTTTTCAAGCACAGATACCGCTTCCAGATCTCCTTCTGTCATTGGCCGGATCTGAAAAGCCCGATCCTGCATACTTTTTTCACCCATCAGTCAAGGCCTTTCTTTTCGCGTTCTTGCTCCGCCTGCGATTTCCTGAGGTATACCGGTTCGAAGGTATAACATGATTCCTTCCGGCCGCTTAAATACAGCCTGGCCCCGAGCGAAGCTACAGCGCCGGCATGCTGGCATCTTAGGTGCGCAGGGGCAAACAGATACGGAACGGAAGCAATCTTCCGAATCTCGTCGGCAAAGACCGGGAGTCCGTCTCCGAGATACATGACCGGTTTTCCGAGCTTTTCTGCAAGCGCCTCCGCTGCCCTGACCTGGTCGGTAATCGGACGCGCGACAGCCGGCTCATGAATGATAAAATTCTCCCCTTCAAAGCTGTACAGCCCGCTGTAGACTTCGCTCCGGCGTGCATCCATCAGAGGGCAAAGCACCGAGTTCTGTCCGAAGGCACCGTAAGCGATTGCATCAGGTGTCGGAACGGGTATGATCGGCAGGCTGTCCGGGAATGCAAGGCCCTTCGCGAGAGACGCTCCGATTCTGAGTCCGGTAAAGGAACCCGGTCCCTCCGAGACTGCAATCGCCGAGACCTCCCTCATCTCTTTCCCCGTCATACGCAGGATCTCATCGACCATCGGAAGAATGGTCTGCGAATGTGTCTTTTTGAAATTCGTTGTGTATTCGGCAATCACTGTATCATCCAGAAGAAGTGCCGCGGAAGCGGTCAGTGATGCGCTTTCGATTCCGAGAATCAGCATAGAGAGTATACCTCCCGTTTTTTACAAACGCAGTCTGTCGGAAACGGTTTCCGGAACTGTCAGGGTTATTTTCCGATAGTCGTTCCCTTTTTGGGGATCCTTCTCGATGAGAACCCTGATCGCCCCCTTCGGGATCATTTCCGCAATCAGGGCGGACCATTCGATCAGGCAGACGCCGTCTCCGTAAAAATATTCATCGATTCCGACCTCCTCCATTTCCGAAGGATCTTCGATCCGGTAGACATCAAAATGATAGAGTGCCAGCCTGCCCTCATAATACTCCTGAACGATGGTAAAGGTCGGGGATACGACCGGCTCGCGGATCCCAAGGCCTTTCGCAAAGCCCTTGACAAACACCGTCTTTCCGACGCCCAGTTCCCCATTCAGACAGATAATATCTCCGGGAGAAGCGGATTCGGCAAGATGTCTGCTGATAGCTTCCGTTTCTTCCGGAGAAAATGTTTCGAATATGCTTGTCATCAATTAAAAGCCTCTTCTTTTCTTCTTCGGCAGTTTTTCCTGCAGATATGCGATCGTTTCGTCTTTGTCGTGAAGCGACGCAAGCGGTATCACATTTGCACGGACGTCTGACATGTAAACAATTAATTCTCCCGAAAAGATGACGGCTTTATGGACATCCTCCCACGGGAGTACGGAGGAGTCCGTACCCTGATAGGCGTGAAGTCCGGCGCTGTCAATCACATACACGGTCGTCCGCTGCAGCACTTCCTGTCGGGACTGCTGAACAGCTTTATAATACAGAAACACCGGCTGCAGGACAAAATATACGGCGGAAATAACAATCAGGAAAATGCCGCTGTTGTTCCCGTCAACCAGGAACCATATCCCGGCGCCAAGAGAAATCAGTCCGACAAGAAGGTAAATCAGTCCTGTCGGACGCATATACATATGGTAAAACATAAAACGGAAAAGATCCGTTTTGTCAAGCCGGACTTCTGCCTTCATCGCTTCCTCTTACTCGTTGACCGTACGGTCCGTGTGAATCCACTTGAGATACGCATTCATAAACAGGTCAAGATCCCCGTCCATCACTGCCTGTATATTTCCGGTCTCAGCCTGGGTCCTTAAATCCTTGACCATCGTATAGGGCTGGAAAACATAGGAGCGGATCTGTGATCCCCATCCGTTGTCCTTGACCTCTCCCCGGATATCGGAAAGCTGATTTTCGTTTTCCTGCTTCTTCAAAAGATACAGCTTGGCGCGAAGCATTTCCATCGCCTTATCCAGGTTCTGGAAATGGGAGCGCTCATTCTGACAGGCTACCACGATTCCGGTCGGGATATGTGTAATGCGTACCGCGGAAGATGTTTTATTAATGTGCTGTCCGCCCGCGCCGGATGAACGATAGACATCGATCTTCAGATCGTCGTCTTTAATATCCACATCCAGGCTCTGTTCAATGACAGGCATGATATCACAGGATACGAAGCTCGTCATTCTCTTTCCGACAGCATTAAAGGGAGAAATCCTGACCAGACGGTGAATGCCGTGCTCGGAACGCAGATAACCGTAGGCATTTTCCCCGGTAATCTGGATCGTCACGGATTTGATTCCCGCCTCATCGCCGTCCAGATAGTCGAGCACTTCAATCGAGTACCCTTTTTTCTCGGCCCAGCGTGTATACATGCGGTAAAGCATGCCCGCCCAGTCACAGGCCTCCGTTCCGCCCGCACCGGCATTCAGCCTCAGGATCGCGTCGTTATGATCGAACTCGTCTGAGAGGAGGGTCGTGATGCGCAGTGCGTCAAATTTTTCCTTAAAGCTGTCCATGTCGCTCTGTACGTCTGCGACCAGAGAGCCGTCTTCCATCTCTTCGGCAATCTCTATAATGGACTTCATATCCTCGTAAAGCTTTTCGATTTCGTCAAATTCCTTGACCGTATCCTGGAGGTTCTTCAGCTTCTTGGTAATTTCAGCGGATTTATCCGCATCATTCCAGAAATTCGGATCCTCCATATACATAGAGAGCTCCGAAATCTGTTCTTTTTTCGCATCGAGTGCAAGCGCGGAACGAAGCTCCGCAAGCGGCGTCTCATACTGCGAAAGCGTATATTTAAACTGATCGTATTCTACCATATCGTCATCCTTTATTAAAATCAGGGTGAAATTCCTTTATGAAAGCGCCGGCGCACCGGGTCTTCCGTGACAGTTCTTGTATTTCTTTCCCGATCCGCAGGGACAGGGATCATTCGGATAAATCTTCATGCCGGCGCGTTTCTTCGGCGCCTTTGCCTTGGAGTCATCCTTGTTGGTTCCGGTGATCTTGGCCACCTGTTCTCTCTCCTCCGGGCGTTCGATGCGGGCGTGGTAAATGGCGCGCACCGTGCCCTCACGGATTCCCGCCATCATTCCGTTGAACATATCGAAGCCGGCAATCTTGTATTCCGTCAGCGGGTCCTTATTGCCGTACGCCACAAGACCGATGCCCTGGCGGAGCTGGTCCATATCGTCAATGTGATCCATCCAGTGGCGGTCGATCGTCTTTAAGAGCACGACGCGCTCCAATTCACGCATCTGCTCTATGTCAGGAAATTCCGCTTCTTTCCGCTCATAGAGCTTTACGGCATTCTCTTTCACGAGATGCTTCAGCGCGTTCTTTCCCTGCCGCCCGTGCACTTCCGGCGGAACCGTCAGCGGATCCATCGGAATGACCGACAGAAGATTCTGGTTCAGTTCGCTCAGGTCCCACTCGGAAGGATCCTGATCATCCGGAATAAACATATCCACGATATTGTCGCAGATATCGGTCACCATCTTCATGATCACATCGCGCATATTCTCGCCGTCCAGAACCTGGCGGCGCTCCTTGTAAATGATCTCGCGCTGTTCATTGATCACTTCGTCAAACTTCAGCAGGTTCTCACGGATCGAGTAGTTGTTGCCCTCAATCCGTTTCTGGGCCTTCTCGATGGCGCCGGACAGCATCCGGTGCTCGATCTGCTCGCCGTCCGCTACGCCGAGCGCGTTGAACATTGTCATGATCCGCTCGGAACCGAACAGCCGCATCAGATCGTCTTCCAGTGAGATGTAGAACCTCGACTCACCTGGGTCGCCCTGACGTCCGGAACGTCCGCGCAGCTGATTGTCAATACGGCGGGCTTCGTGGCGCTCCGTTCCGATGATCTTTAAGCCCCCGGCCGCTTTCGCTTCGGGATCCAGCTTGATATCGGTACCGCGCCCGGCCATGTTCGTCGCAATCGTTACGGCCTTGAATTCTCCGGCGTGCGCGACAATCTCCGCCTCCATTTCATGGAACTTCGCATTCAGCACATTGTGCGGTATGCCCTCACGCTTGAGAAGGCCGGACAGAAGCTCGGATACTTCAATCGAAATCGTGCCGACAAGCACCGGCTGTCCGATCGCATAGGCTTCCTTTACCGCGTTCACAACCGCCGCATACTTTTCTCTCTTGGTCTTATAAACCGCGTCCTCGAGGTCTTTTCGCTGTACAGGGACATTGGTCGGAATTTCAATAACATCCATCCCGTAGATGTTCCTGAACTCGCGCTCTTCCGTCAGTGCGGTACCGGTCATACCGGCTTTTTTCTCGTATTTATTGAAGAAATTCTGGAAAGTGATCGTCGCAAGCGTTTTCGATTCCCGGTTGACCTTTACATGCTCTTTCGCTTCAATTGCCTGGTGCAGGCCATCCGAATAGCGCCGCCCCGGCATGATGCGTCCTGTAAATTCATCAACGATCAGGACCTCGTTGTCCTTTACGACATAGTCAATATCGCGGTGCATAATATAGTTTGCCCTGAGGGCGAGCGTCATATTATGCTGTATTTCCAGATTTTCCGGATCGGCAAGGTTACTGATCCGGAAATATTCCTCAACCTTTTTAATACCTTCCGCGGTCAGGTTGACAACCTTTTCCTTTTCATTGACCTGGAAGTCTCCCGACTCTTTCCGTCCCTCGCCCATGATCAGGTCCATCTTGGAAATATCGGTCATGTTCTCGCCCCGCTTCAGACGTTTGGCAAGCACATCACAGACCTCGTAGAGCTGCGTGGACTTTCCGGACTGGCCGGAGATAATCAGCGGCGTCCTCGCTTCATCAATCAGGATGGAGTCAACCTCATCGATGATGGCATAGTGTAAGCCGCGAAGCACCAGCTGTTTCGCGTAAATCACCATGTTGTCACGCAGATAGTCGAAGCCGAGCTCATTGTTTGTGACATAGGTGATATCACAGGCGTAGGCCTGCTGGCGTTCCTCCGGCTTCATGCCGTTCAGCACGCAGCCGACGGTAAGACCGAGGAAGCGGTGCATCTGCCCCATCCACTCTGCGTCACGCGAAGCCAGGTAATCATTGACGGTTACCACATGGACCCCTTTGCCCGTGAGCGCATTCAGATACGCCGGCAGAAGCGCGGTCTGCGTTTTTCCTTCACCGGTTTTCATTTCGGCGATACGCCCCTGATGCAGTACAATGCCGCCCAGCACCTGCACGTCAAAATGTTCCTGGTTGATGCAGCGCCGCGTTGCCTCACGCATTGTCGCATAAGCTTCCGGGAGAAGGTCGTCAAG
>CAMVNR010000034.1 GCA_947168905.1 uncultured Lachnospiraceae bacterium | reverse complement strand
GAGAAATATAAAAACCTGCTGAAAAGCTCTTGACTTTTGTTAGCAGGTTTCTATACAAAATTCACCTCTGTACTATTAGGATGCATTTATATGAATTCAGAGCTTCTTACATCTTGACAGATCTGTTTATTCATGATAAACTAAAGCCAGTTCATTAACAATAAACAAATGGAGGTGATGATCCGTGGATAATATCAGTCTGGGATTCGTGGAGTCCCGGTTTGCCGATCTGATCTGGGAAAATGCGCCGATCGGTTCCCGGGAGCTTTCGGTGATCTGCGAAAAAGAGCTGAACTGGAAGCGGCCGACAACCTACAATGTGCTTCGCAAGCTTTGCGAAAAAGGCCTCTTTATCAATGACGGCGGGACGGTCCGCGTACAGATCAGCCGGGAGGACTATCAGGCGATGCGCGGAGAGCAGTTTGTCGAAGAAAGCTACTCGGGTTCGCTTCCGGCCTTTATTGCCGCATTTACGAAGCGGCGGAAACTTTCTATGGAGGAGGTATCGGAAATTCAGCGGCTGATCGATGAGAGCCGCAGGGAGGAGTAAGAGATGACGGGCGTTATGCAGACGGTACTGTTTGTCAGCATCCGGTCTTCGATTGTAATTGCCGCAGTGCTGCTTCTAAGGCTTCTTTTCGGGCGCGCTCCGAAATGGACAAGACTCGTTCTGTGGGGAATCGCGGCATTAAGTCTCCTGCTGCCTGTTGGAATTCAGTCCCGGGTATCGCTGATGCCGGAGTTTATTGTCGATCAAACGGACACATTCTTTGAAGCCGGTCTCACGGGTGATTTTCCTTCGGAAGTCCCGGCTCCTAAAGGGAATATGCAGGAAGGAAATCATCCGGCGGAAGAAAAAGCTATGGAAGATGCAGGAGGCTCTCACGGTGCGGCCGTTTCTTCCGGCACGGATTCTGCTTCCATTTTCTCAAAAGCGCAGCAGGCTTCAGGAGCAGCTTCCTTCAGGACCTTTTTGTCCGCGGCGCTCACCGGAAAGCGGGGCCAGACAGGCCTTTTTATCCTCTGGCTTTTCGGTACATTGTCAATGCTTATCTATACGTCTCTTTCTTATCTTAAACTCAGGCGCTGCGTTTCGGCTTCGATCGAAGAAGACGGCGTATATCTCTGTGACTCGATCGAGGTACCGTTCATTCTGGGCGTCATCCGGCCGCGCATTTATCTGCCGTCAGGAATCCAGGGCAAAGAGCGGGAGATGATTCTTGCCCACGAAAAAGCGCATATAAAAGGCCTGCATCATATCTTCAAAGCGGGCGGTTTTCTTCTGCTGTCGCTGTACTGGTTTCATCCCCTGGTGTGGGCTGCCTGGCTTCTTTTCACGAGAGATCTGGAGATGGCCTGCGATGAACGTGTGATCCGCGAGCTTCGTCTCGACAAAAGCAGACGGGCAGATTATTCGGAAGTGCTTCTTGCTTTTTCTTCCGGACACCGCAGACTGGCGCCCTGTCCGCTGGCTTTCGGCGAGAACGATGTGAAAAGCCGTGTCAGAGAAGTGCTGAATTACAAAAAAGCCCCCTTCTGGATCATCCTTGCAGTCCTCATCCTCGGTGCTGCAGCTGGGGTTGTGTTTCTGACAATGCCGAAGACGGCAAAGCTTTCCATGGGAGAATACCCCCTGAATGATTCGCGTATCCGTCCGGCAATGAGCCGTGAAGAGCTGACGCAAATTCTCGGAGAGCCGGATCCGCCGGCCGAAGGAGAAATGCAATATGAGTACCGCTACAGTAAACCGATTCAGACGGTTTTCGGCACAGCTTCGGAAGCGCGATTTTATTTCTCAACGATTCCCGTCAAAATGTCGGACGGCGGCGAGTCCTCTCTTGGTTATGTTGACGGTCTCAGCTGGATTTTTTTCACTGTTCCGGATGTCAGCGGCATAGAGGAAGGCGAAAAACTTCTCACAAAAACATATGGGAAATTCGACTCTAAAAAAGAAGGGCCAAACATCACCTTTCTCAAAAACCAGAATGAGTCCATGCTGGATGATTCGGCAAAAGATGCGGTTCAACATAACCTGGAATATCAGTATGATTATCCGGCATGGCGGATTTCCTCGCTTCCGAAAGAAGCTCTTGGCCGGTTTCAGGCGACAGTTGAGCTCATAAACCAGCGAACCCCCGGCATAGGACTGACTTTTCCGGATGAAACCAACCTGATGAGAATTGTCCTGTACGGCCGTGACGACAGGCCCGGACTTTCAGTCTCGATCGATTCCACCCTGTGGAGTGTTGTGTACGAAAACCCAGACCATGCAGTCCCCGCCGGGGAGACGCTCACGCCGGCCGATCCTACCGGTTCGCAGGTGCGTCCGGAGCAGCTGGAGGCGGCAAAAGCCTACGCAGAGCTTTTCGGTGAAGAATTCTCTGAGAAATTCGCACCGTACATTCTGACGGAAAAATACGAGTTTCAGGGCGCCTACGAGGGCATCCGTGTCGAATCCGTACTGTCGGATGAGCATGTGGTGATGATGGTGCTTTCAGAGGAACAGAACCGTTCGGGAACCGGCAGCATCTTTAGCCCCCGGCTGGCATCGGAAGATGTGAATTTCCTGCTTAATGAAGTGTACAATCTTTCGTATCAGGAAGAAAGCAGCCGAAGCTATAAGCTCATTTATGCCACATGCACCGGAAAAGCGGATACCGTCCACTTAAGTCTCTGGCATGGAAGCGGCACGGTTGACCCCGATTCCCGGATGGAAGTGAAGCTGTCGCCGCTTCCTGCACTGCACAGTGACGGTGACGACGACTTCGGAAATATCGCCGTGTCGATGCTCTCGGTCTGGGTGGAGGACCATACGCTTGCCGGGGAAGAGAATACCATTCAGGATGCCTGGCCCGCACATGACCTTTATGTGCAGCTGAACGACGGAAACAGGATCGGCGGAACACGCGCGGAATTTGCCGACGGAACCGTTCTCTGCAAAGGTCAGGAATGGGTTCGCGATAAGGTCGGTTATCTCTCGGCGCTGTTCCCGGACCTCCCAGGGACGGATCTGATGAGTTCGGTTGTGATCGACGGAAAAGAGTATTTACTCAATCACTGAAAACGGATACTGAAACGGGCATCCCTTCACTGCGGCTGCCCGTAATTCTGATTCTTCAGTTATCAATCCTTCCTCAGGTGCACCTTATCCCTGGCGCTTCGGCGTTTTTCATCCTCCAGCGCAGCGTAATGCTTCCTGGTCGTATTAACATCGGAATGCCCGAGGACGTCCGCCACCAGGTAAATATCGCCGGTTTCCCGGTAGAGCGAAGTGCCATAGGTCGAACGAAGCTTGTGCGGCGTGATATTTTTACTTGTCGTAACCGTTCTTGTGTACTTTTTGACCAGGTTTTCCACGGTACGGACGTTGATGCGCTTTTTCTGCGAGGACAGGAAGAGCGCATTTTCATGTCCTTCATACGGAATGATCCCTTTACGCTCCTCAAGATAAGCCTTCAGCGCTTCCTCCACCTCGTCTCCGAAATAGACAACGGATTCCTTTCCGCCTTTCCGGTAAATCGAGATGCCGGAGTTTCTGAAATCCACATCCGAAAGATTTAATCCCACGCACTCCGATACGCGGATGCCCGTGCCGAGAAGCAGCGTTACGATCGCCAGATCCCGAACCTTGGTCTTCTCATGAAAATCCTGCTGTTTCTTCGTGAGCAGCTGTCCGGATTCCACACTGTCCAGAAGCTCTACGACTTCGTCGGCATCGAGGCGTATGATATTCTTCTCGTGAAGCTTGGGCATCGCCACGAGCTCCACCGGATTATAGGTGATCGCTTCCCGCATGTAGAAATACTTATAAAAGGAGCGAAGAGAAGCAAGCTTGCGTTTGATTGCCGTGAGTCCGTTGGAATTTTCCCCGCCGTTTCTGCCGGAATAAACCTTGATATAGTCGAGATATTCTTCAATATCGACCGGCTGAAGCGCTTCGAGCTCCGCGAGGGAGATTTCTTTCAGCTCCTTTTTTCCGAATTCGCTGTTGTTGTCGTGCAGATAGTTGAAGAAAACACGAAGATCATAGGCGTAGGCAATCCTTGTCCTGGAGGAGGTCTGCGGCTCGATCCCGCGGAAAAAATCGCGCACGTACGGCGGAAGATCAGAGATGAGCTCCCGGAGTTTTTTTGTGTTTTTCAGATCCTGTTCTTTATGATAGCTCTGATCGGGCATGGAAAATGTGTTTCCTTTCCTGTGATATTTCCGGCGGCCGGGAAAGTTCCGGTTCTTCCGGGTTTTTGCATGCGTATACTTTACGCGTCCGTTTTGCGAAGGTCCTTCCAGTCCGGAATATCCGAAGTCTCGACCGCATGCAGCAGCCGGTCCTTTATTTCCGGATAACGGGACTGAAGTTCCCGGATGAGGGCGCTCATTTCTTCACGCTTCGTCTGTCTGTCCGCGGGACAGGGGTTTTTCACGACCGGAATATTGTGTTCACGGACATAGGAGGTAATGGCACCCTCCGGCACGTAGAGAAGCGGCCGGATAATTCTGATTTTCCGGTCATCATATTCCGTCAGCGGCGCAAATGTGTAAAATCTGCCCTCAAATACGAGTGAAAGCATCAGGGTGGACAGATAGTCGTCCTTATGGTGTCCAAGGGCTAAAACCCCGCAATTTTCGCGTTCTGCGGCCGCTGTGAGCGCCGCGCGGCGCATCCTGGAACATAAAGCGCAGGGATGGGGCTCTTTTCGCGCATCAAAAACAATTTCCGCAATATCCGTTTCCTCGATAAAATACGGAATTCCCAGCTTTTCAAGAAAGGCAGCGGCAGGAGAGTAGTCCGCATGAAAGCCCGGATCCACCGTTATTCCGATAATAGAAAAAGGTTTCGGATAGAATTTCTGCAACATGGACAGACCCGCCGCGAGAATCATCGAATCCTTTCCGCCGGAAATACCGACGGCAATCCGGTCATTTTCCCTGATCAGGTCGTATTCCTGTATACATTTCCGAAGATATTTTAATAACTGCTGGTCCTTCACGTATGTATGATTCCCCTAAACTATTCGTTAAACGCTCAGATTATAACATAGATCTTGCAAAAAATAAAGGGTGTGATATGATTACGGAGAAAATGTTAATAAAAGGGAAAATACCGTAATGAACAGGTTTAACGAATACATAAACAATAATTTCCATTTGCTGATCCTGATCGCAGTAATCGCTTTTCTGCTGTTTCTGACCGTCCTGATCCTGATTCTCACACGAAAACGCCGCAGAAATTCCGAGCCAGAGGATCCATACCTCGATATGGAAGGAACCGAATTTGAAGATTACTGCGCAGGGCTTCTCGAGGCAAACGGATTTACAGAGATTGAAATGACGCCCGCAACCGCGGATTTTGGTGTGGATATCTTCGCGGAAAAAGACGGCCTCACATACGCGTTCCAGTGCAAGCGCTACAATCATCCGGTAGGAACCAAGGCCGTACAGGAAATCTACGCGGGAAGAGATTTTTATCACTGCATGGTAGGCGTTGTAATGACAAACGAACGCTTTACGTCGGGCGCTGCGAAACTCGCTGAAGCGTTTAACATTTTGTTATGGGACGGAAATAAGCTGGAAGAACTCGAAAAACGATTGTAGGATTCATTGGAGAATGTCATGGGCATCAAAAAACCATCGTCAAGATAAACGAATATCATGGCGCCAAAAAAACGATCACGTAAACCATCAAGTTTAACGAATGTCATGGTCCCTGGCCATATAATTACCATGGTCCCTGATTATACCCATAATCAGGGACCATAACTTCGTTAAACTTGAGTTTAGCGAATAAATGGATCCATTATCCAATCTCAGTGATGATGCTGAGGCGTCTTATAGGAAGTGTCATTGATTGTATTGTGCGTATTCAACAGAGTACGGTCCTGAGGCATTCCGGGCATATTGCCGTAAAGCTCGGAGCCGACGACATTGGATTCGCGGCGGACGCGTTCGATTTCCGTGGAAAGCAGTTCGCGTACTTTTTCGGGTTCCTTGATGTTGATCAGCTTGACCGTCGGACTCGAATCACCGCGCGTTGTAAGCGTAATGGTTCCGGTGCCGCAGATTTTCTGACCGAGTGTACGCTCCAGACACAGATCCGTTACCCGGTACAGAAGAAGTTCATCATAATGGGTTTTAAAGAAGCCGGAGGTCGTATACAGCCGGTCGTTGGCGTACGAATATTTCGTAAAACTCCAGGGGAGCCAGAGCCAGTGCTTTCTGTCTTTCCAGACAGGTTCGCTGCCTATTGCTTTATTATCAGGCATAATGATCCTTATCTTCCTTTCTTTTTCTGATTCAGCGGCAAATTGCCGCGTAAAAAAGCCTGTCCGTCTGAGAAACGGCATGTGAGCGCCGCTTTCTCTTCGGACAGGCTAAGTTTACCGAATTTTGCACTGAAAATCAAGTCCCTGAACAAAAAAACCGCTGTATTCCTCTTTCTCTTCCGGGAAAGAATCAGTACGTTACAACGATCAGGTGCATTCCCTCGTTGATCCTGTCGGACTGCAGGTTGTTGATCCTCTTCAGTTCTTTGATATAGTCCCGGACCTCACAGTGATAGGAAGCCGCATATCTCTCGGAAATGCTCCACAGGGATTCATCCGCCTGAACCTCAACAGATGCAAATACGGGCGTTTCCTTCGTATCCTTTGACGGGCTCGCCGAACCCCTGACTGTACAGCAAAGTATAATAATCACGGCAGCCAGCGCCGCAAGCAGAACTCCGAATAATACCATAAGCTTCCGATTCATCTGTGACTCTCCTCTTCTTTCCTTCTGTCTTCATGAAGCAGAAGAACATCTGTTTGGTATGGCATTATTATAGCGCCCGAACAGATGTTTGTCAAGAGGGAATTCGAACAAATTTTCGATTGTCAGAGACTTAGAAATGCGCCCATCACTCCGCGCTTTTTTCCCATCACCCGGTGGGAATACAGAAGGCCAGAATTGCATTTCGTGCAGATATCGCTGAGAAAGATATGACTTTTTTCCACCCCGCACTGAAGAAGCACCGTCTCATTGGCTTTCTTCAGATCCAGGAGGTACTTCCCGGCCGGCTTTTTTTGGAGGAAGCGCTCCGAACGGAAATTCCCGAAGGCTTCGATGAACTCCTCCGCCACTTCCGCCCCGATTTCGTAGCAGCTTCCGCAGATCGAAGGTCCGGCGGCCGCATAAATATCCGCGGGATTCGAATTGAACTCCTCATGCATCCGAAGCACGGTTTTCTCTGCCATTCTTCCGACGGTTCCTCTCCAGCCGGCATGCGAAAGCCCGATCGCACGGTTCACGGGATCATAGAAGTACAGCGGAACACAGTCGGCAAAGAGCGTTACGAGCGGTGTATCGGGAAGATCCGTGACAAGCCCGTCAACGTCTCTGTAGTCTCTTTCGCGAAAAGGCCCTTTTCCGGCATCTTCCTCCGTAACCCGGCGGATATTCGTCGTATGCGTCTGCCAGCTTAAAACAGGCCTTTTTTCGTTCATAGAGAGGGTTTTAAGCATCCGGCGGTAGTTTTCCCGTACGATTTCTTCGGGTTCTTTCAGCATTCCGAGGTTCATTTCGGCAAAATATCCCTCGCTGACACCTCCGAATTTCGTGGAAAAGCCGTTCTTTACACCGAGGCTGTCAAAGACAGGGATACTAAAGTAGGGTACGCTGCCGTCATGAAACGCCATGTGCTCCTTTGCATTCTGTTCGCGGATAATGGTAATTCCTTTGTCCCGGATCATAGCTTCTCTCCAATCATAATGTTCAGAAACCGCCGAAAGCGTTCTCAATATGTTCTACTCTGCTGTCTAGAATACTGATGACGTCAAAACGGCAGGGCGTATCCGGCGGCAGATGCATTTCGTTCAGATACCACTCCGCTGTCCGGTAAATCCGCTGCTGTTTGGCGCTGTTCACCGCCTCTTCCGGAAATCCGTTTCTCGTACGGCTTCTGAATTTGACCTCCATAAAGACGACGGTCCTCCCATCCTGCAGGATGAGGTCGATTTCGCCTGTCTTTCTCCGGTAATTTTTCTCCAGCAGGCGGTATCCCTTAGCGATGCAGAAAGAAGCCGCGATTTCCTCGTAGCGGCTTCCTTTTTCGCGTTTGTTCATGACAGAATTCCTTTGATAAACGATGTCCTGTGAATCGGACAGGGGCCGTACTTCTTCAGCGCTTCGATGTGTGCTGCGGAGCCGTAGCCCTTATGATCCCTGAAGCCATATTCCGGATAGAGGCGGTCGTATTCGATCATCAGCCGGTCCCTTGTGACTTTCGCAATAATCGATGCGGCGGCGATCGAACAGGATTTGGCGTCGCCCTTAATGATCGGCACCTGACGCGCCATAAGATCCGGAATGGTCACGGCGTCGTTTAAAGTAAGATCGGGCTGAGGAGACAGCCCGGCAACAGCCTGTCGCATTGCGCGGTAGGTTGCCTGCAGAATATTGATTTCATCAATGACCTTTTCCGAGGCCAGTCCGACGCCGACGCTGACCGCATCCTTCATGATCACGTCGTATAAGCTTTCGCGCCTCGCAGCCGAAAGCTTTTTGGAATCATTGACGTACAGGATCGGATGGTCTTTCGGAAGGATCACCGCAGCTGCGCATACCGGGCCGGCAAGAGGCCCCCGGCCCGCTTCGTCTATTCCGCAGATAATGCCGTAATCCGCGTATTTTCGTTCATACAGCATCATGCGGTCCAGGCGTTCGAGTTCCCGGACATAGTCGTCATGCTTCCTGCGGTATTTCAGGATCAGCTTCTGTACGCCGGCGCGCGGATCGGTTTCGTAGTCCCGAAGTGCGGCATTCAGCTTTTCCATCGGGCAGTCTGAAAGAACCGCTTCGATTTCCTGCAGCTTCATTGATCGTCCTCCGATATTTCCAAGTTAAAATGTACTGCCGAATGTTCCCGGGACATTAAACCATCCGCCCTAAAAGTGCCTCCATGCATTCAGCGGCCAGAAACGGACAAATACCTTTCCGCTGATCTGCTTTTTTGTCACTGTCCCGACGTCGGGGTATCTGGAGTCCTTGGAATTGTTCCGATTGTCTCCGAGGACAAACACCTCTCCCTCCGGCACCTCCACTGGTCCGAAGTCAAGGAGCGTTCCGTCTCTGTCATACATGACCTCATGGCCGTAGACGTCCTCCTCAAGGCGTTCCCCGTCGATGTAGACAAGCCCGTCCTTAATCTCCAGCGTTTCTCCCGGAAGTCCGATCACCCGCTTGATAAAATATTCCTTGCCGTCCTGCCTGACAGCAGGCCTGAAAACAATGATATCAAAGCGCTCCGGATCGTGAAAATAATAGCTGATCTTCTGGACAATCAGATTGTCCCGGTCGTTCAGTGTCGTCAGCATCGAGGATCCGCGGACAACGGAACGAAAAGCCACAAAGCGGATAAAGAGAAAGGTGAGCCCCACCACGATAACCAGTTCGATCAGGAAGCTCAGGTATTCGTTCTTATTGCTCTCTTTTTTCTGTTCTTTCCCGTTTTCGGAGCCGACATCGTCTGCCATGGTCTAATTCTCCTTCTTTTCCAGCGAAATCCTGCCGGTTCTGCCCGACCTGAAGTCATCAAGTATGAGAAGAGCCGCGCGGTCAAGATCCGCCTCCCCGCCCTTCTTTAAGCAATTTCGCCTCCGAGCGATTTCTTCCATCAGGAAAAGGGTCCTGCTCTTCTCTTCCGAAGCCTCTTTCCTGTCTTCCTCTTCGGCAAATTCTCCGTAGCGCATGCGAAGAGACTCCGGATATTCCCGGTCAAGGAATTCGAGAAGCTCATAGGCAAGACCGGTTTTATCGACGATATCATCATTCACGGAGCCTAAAAACGCGAGATGCGTTCCGACAGTGTCGTCGTCAAATTTCGGCCACAGGATCCCCGGCGTGTCCAGAAGCTCGACATTTTTATCGAGGCGGATCCACTGGTTTCCCTTGGTTACGCCGGGCTTGTTGCCGGTTTTTGCCGCCGTACGCCCCGCAAAGGAATTGATGAATGTGGATTTTCCGACATTCGGAATTCCGGCGACCATCGCACGGATCGGCCGGTTCAGGATTCCGCGCCTTCTGTCCCGCTCGATTTTCTCTTTGCAGACCTCGAGAATCGTACCTTTCAGCTGTCGGGCGGAGCCCGTATTTCTCGAGTCCAGAGGCAGCGCACGGATGCCTGTCTCTTTAAAGAATTCGATCCAGTCCTTCGTTGCATCTTCGTCCGCCAGGTCCGCCTTATTCAGAAGCACCAGACGGAACTTTCCGGATGCAAGCGTATCAATATCCGGATTCCGGGAGGAAAGCGGCGCACGGGCGTCCAGAAGCTCGATCACGAGATCAACCAGCCGGATGTCCTCCTGCATGGCACGCTTCGCCTTTGTCATATGACCGGGATACCATTGAATTTTCATATTCCACCTGCGTTACTGCTCAAGATAGCTCTCGAATTCAGCCATATTCATCAGGACCTTCCGCGGCTTTGTGCCTTCCTCTTCGCCGACGACGCCGGCAGCCGAGAGCTGGTCCACAATCCTTGCGGCACGGTTGAAACCGATTTTGAACTGCCGCTGCAGCATTCCGATCGAACACTTTTCCTTTTCGACGATCAGCCTGCCTGCGGCCTCAAAATATTCGTCCCGGTCCTCTCCCCCGCCGTTTCCGCCGGTCATGCCGGAGGGCGACGAAAGATCGACATTCTCAGCGGTTCCGCTGCCCTTGACTTCGCCTTCCTTTGCAAGGAATTCCACAACCTCCCTGATCTCGTCGTCGGACACGAACGCGCCCTGGACGCGGATCGGCTTATTGGAGCCTGCGGGTGCATAAAGCATATCGCCCATGCCAAGAAGCTTTTCGGCGCCGACCATATCGAGAATCGTTCTCGAATCGGTTCCCGAAGAAACCGCAAATGCGATTCTTGAAGGGATATTTGCCTTAATGAGTCCGGTAATTACATCCACCGACGGCCGCTGTGTGGCGAGCACCAGGTGGATTCCCGCCGCCCTTGCCTTCTGCGCCAGACGGCAGATGGCCGTTTCCACATCATTTGAAGCGACCATCATCAGATCCGCCAGCTCATCCACGATAATCAGGATTTTGGGCATGCGCTTCACGGGATAGCCGTCGGGGCCTTCCGGCGCGTCGCGCTCGATCATCTGGTTAAAGCCCTCGATTCCGCGGACGCCGAAATTCGCGAACTGCTGGTAGCGGTTCTCCATTTCCGCGACCGCCCAGTTCAGTGCGGCTGCGGCCTTCTTGGGATCGGTCACCACCGGCAGCAATAGATGCGGAATGCCGTTATAGACAGAGAGCTCCACCACCTTCGGGTCGACCAGAATCATCTTGACATCGGTCGGCTTCGCATGATAGAGAATACTCATGATCATGGTGTTGATGCAGACCGATTTGCCGGATCCTGTCGCGCCTGCGACCAGGACATGCGGCATCTTTTCGATATTCGCAATAATCGTCCGGCCCTCGATATCGCGTCCCGCGGCAAAGCTCAGCTGCGACTTCGCGTTTTCAAATTCCTCGCTTTCAATCAGATCCCGGAGGGCGACGCCCTTCTTGACTTTATTCGGGATCTCGATGCCGATCGCGGATTTTCCGGGAATCGGCGCTTCCATACGGATATCCGCAGCTGCCAGGTTCAATTTGATATCATCGGTCAGGGAAACGATTCTCGACACCTTGACACCGACGTCCGGCTGAATCTCATAGCGTGTTACCGACGGGCCGCAGGTGATATTCGTGATTGTGCAGCCAACGCCGAAAATCCGCAGCGTTTCCTGCAGCTTCGCCGCGGTGTCCTTCAGTTCCTTCTCAAGATCCGCCTTCGAGAGTCCGGTGCCGCTGCCTTTTTTCAGCAGGCGGATCGGCGGGAATTTGTATTCTTTCTTCGGCTCCTCACGGATTTCCTTAACGATTTCCTCCTGATCCTTGACCGTCGGCGTATTTGCGGCTTTTTCCGAAGCCTGTGCGGAAACAGGCTTTTTCACCGGCGCGGGCGCGCTTTCTTCTTCGGGTTCGGGCTCATCGTCCGGATCGTCCGGTTTGATCACAGAAACCGGCTTTCCCTGAATGATTTCCTTTCCCGCAAGAATATTCCCGTCCGTTTCCTTGGAAACAATTTTGCCTGTTGAGGTAATCACCGTCTTGACATATTCGTCATCTTTGTCAAGGGTGTAGGGAATCTCCTCGGGCGCTTCCTGCTCCTTCTTCTTGGGTTCGCCTGCTTCCTCGTCCGGTCCGAAGAATTCCGAAGGGATCTTGATCGCCGGGATGAAGGCCTCCGGCTCCTGCTTCACGGGCTCGGGCTTTGTTCTGCCGCTGTTGGTGTAACTGCTGAAAAGCTTCTCGTTCTTTTTCAGCGCGTCTTCCCCGTTCCCGAAGGAAGTGTTCGCGGGAGCTTCCTCGCCGCGTATCGTCGTATCTCCGATTCCGTATACCGGCTGGAAGCGGTCACGCATCTTCTCGTCCCGCATCAGGCGTTCATTTGCCCTGTCACGGATCGCGTTGTTTTCCTGCTCAAGTCTTTCGATCCGGGCGCGTTCCTTCGCCGCCCTTCTCTTTGCCGCCTCCTCTTTCAGAAGCGCACGCTGTTCTTTTTCAAGTTCGCTCTGTCTGAAATGCAGCCGCTTCTCCTCTTCCGTCCTGCCACCGACATATTTCAGGGATTCCGAGACAGAGAAGCCGGTAAACAGAATCACGGCAATGACCATAATCACCGCGTCCACAATATAGGTGCCGATCCTGTTCAGCCAGCTGTAAAAAAGCGCAACGTTTCCGCGCCCGAGAAGACCCCCGTCCGGAAGCTCCATCGCGAGCGAAAAAATGCCCGAAAGCGCGAAAAGGAACAAAAGAACCGCAAAGAAACGCGTAAACAGACGGCCGCTCTTCTCCGTAAAGAGAAAAAGCCAGGCAAATACCATGACCGCAAACGGCCACACATACGAGAGTGTGCCGAAAAGCGTATAGGCAATCTTATGCACAAAGGATAAGGATTCCGTGAAATTACTGACAAATACGAGAACCGAGATGCCAAGAAGCACGACAAAGACAATCTCTTTTATCAGCATGATGCGGCGTTCCTGCGTCTTTTCCTCCTGCGTCTTTCGTTCTATTCTGGTTTTTGCGGCTTTTTTCGCCGCCTGGCTTTTCGATGCGCCCGATGAGGGCTTTCGATCAGTCTTCCTCTCTGCCATTGTTGTTTCCTTCCGATTCTGAATCACCCAATACTTCCTTCACAATATAAACCGGCCGGTCTTTTCCCTGAATATAGATTTTGGCCATATATTCGCCGAGAATTCCGAGGATCAGAAGCTGTATGCCTCCGAGAAGAAGGACAAAACCGAGCGTTGTGACATAGCCCGGCACATCAATGCCGAGAATCAGGGTCTTAATCACCAGCACAATCATGTATACCACGGAAAAAACGGACAGAAGCACGCCTAAAACCGTCGAAATCTTCAGCGGTACCGTTGAGTAGCCGATGATGCCGTCGATTGCATATTTAAACAGTTTGAAGAAATTCCACTTGCTTGTCCCGGAAGCGCGTTCCTGCACTTCGTAGGGCATAAAGAAGGTTTCGAAACCGACCCAGGAGAAAATCCCCTTCGAGAAGCGGTGATACTCCTTCACGGAAAGGATCGCGTCCGCCATGTTTCTCCGGAACATTCTGAAATCAGACGCCCCCTGGATGAAATCAATGTCGCACATCCGGTTGATAAGCCTGTAAAAGCAGTTTTTGAAAAATCCGAGGACTTTCCCTTCGTGCCGTTTTTCCTGATAGGCAGCGACGCAGTCGTACTCCTCATACTCGTCGAGAATCCGGTACATTAAGAGCGCGACCTCCGGGCGTTGCTGCAGATCTGCATCGATGATGCAGATTCTTTCGCCGGACGCATGCTGAAGCCCGGCATAGAGCGCGGCTTCTTTTCCGAAATTCCTGGAAAAATCAATGATTTTCAGCCCGCTTCTGCTGTTCTCACGGTAAAGTTTTTTCAGCTTTTCCCGCGTCCCGTCCTTCGAGCCGTCGTTGATCATGACAATTTCCGTACTGATCTTTTCCGGATCAAAGACATCGTGAATCGCCGTGAAAATTGCTTCCACATTGCCCACTTCATTATAACATGGTATAATAAATGAGAGATCTTTTCCCATAAGACCGGATTCTTCCTTCTTCTGCCTGATTATTCGAAAAATATATTATACTATACTTCCGCCGTTTTTTCAATCATCCCGGACTTTACAGGTCAAACAGACTGAACTGGTCGTCCTGCGGGAGTCCTTCCAGGATATGCAGCTTCTGCATTTTCTCGATCAGGGTCTGACTGACGCGCGTGCGCTGTCTGAAATTATCGATGGACGTAAAGGGACGGCCGGTTTTGACGGCTTCCACCACCGTATCGGCAGCAATCGCACCCATGCCGTCGATGGATGTCAGGGACGGCATCAGATGCTTCTCATCCATGATGGTAAAGCGCGTCGACTGAACTTTGTAAATGTCGATCGGCACGAAAGAGAATCCCCGGGCGTACATTTCCTGCACGATCCTCATGTCCCTGTAGACATCTTCTTCCTTGGCGCTCAGCTCCGGCTTTTTCATATATTCGTCCATGTTGCGTTCCAGCTCCTCCTTACCGAGACACATCAGCTCGTAGTTGAAGCCCGAAGCACGGATAGAGAAATACGCGCAGTAATACGCCAGCGGATAGAACACCTTGCAGTAGGCGATTCTGAGCGCCATCATAACATATGCCGCCGCGTGCGCCTTCGGAAACATATACTCGATATGCTCACAGGACCAGATATACCAGTCCGGCACCCCGTGGGCCGTCATATCTTCTTTCCACTCCGGCCAGTCGTTGCTTTTCTTTTTCGCGACACGCCCTTTTCGGACATCTTCCATGATCTTGAAAGCGCGTTCATTCTCGATTCCGCGGTCAATCAGGTAGACCATGATGTCGTCACGGGTGCAGACCGCGGTTGCGATCGTGCACTTGCCTTCCTCAATCAGCGTCTGCGCGTTTCCGTGCCAGACATTGGTTCCGTGGGCAAGACCCGAAATACGGATCAGGTCGGAAACATACTGCGGTTTTGTCTCCAGAAGCATGTTGATCGCGTTGTCTGTGCCGAATTCGGGAAGTCCGAGCGCGCCTAAAGGGCATCCGCGGATTTCTTCCGGCGTAACCCCGAGCGCCGAGGTATCCTTGAACAGGCTCATGACCTTCGGGTCCGCCAGCGGGAAGTCCCGCGGGTCCTTTCCGGTCAGATCCTGGAGCATCCGGATCATGGTCGGATCATCGTGTCCGAGAATGTCCAGCTTCAGAAGGTTCGAATCGATCGAGTGATAATCAAAATGTGTTGTGATGATATTGGAATTCTCATCATTTGCCGGATGCTGCACCGGCGTGAAGCTGTTGATGTCTTCGCCGAAGGGAAGTACGATAATGCCGCCGGGATGCTGTCCGGACGTCCTTCGAACGCCTTCCAGGTGATGCGCAATCCTTTTCACTTCGCACTTTCTCTTCTGTATGCCGTTTTCCTCGCAATAATGAAGAACATAGCCGATCGCGGTTTTTTCGGCTACGGTGCCAATCGTCCCCGCCTTGAAGGTCTGTCCCTTCCCGAAAATCACCTCGGTGTAGGCATGCGCCTTGGCCTGGTATTCACCGGAAAAGTTCAGATCGATATCCGGCTCCTTATTTCCCTTAAAGCCCATAAAGGTCTCGAAGGGAATGTTGAAGCCGTCCTTCAGCATTTTCGTCCCGCATTTCGGACAGACCATGTCGGGCATATCCGCGCCGGTATTTTCAGAGAACTGTTTTACGGTCTCGGAATCAAAATCACTGTATCTGCAGTTCGGGCAGCGGTAATGCGGCGGAAGCGGATTCACTTCTGTGATTCCGGACATGGTAGCCGCAAGAGACGAGCCGACCGAACCCCGGGAGCCGACTAAGTATCCGTCGCTCACGGATTTCTGCACGAGCTTCTGCGCGATCATGTACATGACGGCGTAGCCGTTCGTAATAATCGCCTTCAGCTCGCGCTCGAGCCGCGCTTCCACAATTGCAGGAAGCGGATCCCCGTACAGTTCCTTGGCCTTTTTGTAGCAGGCTTTTCTTAAGTCTTCGTCCGAATTTTCAATCACCGGCGGGCATTTATCGGGCCGTACAGGCGCGATATTTTCAATCCGGTCAGCGATCAGGTTTGTATTTGTCACAACGACTTCGTAGGCCTTGTCCGCCCCAAGGTAATCAAATTCTGAAAGCATTTCCTCGGTCGTTCTGAAATACAGCGGCGGCTGGCCCTCGGTTTCCTTGTAGCCACAGCCCGCCTGCAGGATCTGCCTGTAAATGGCGTCCTCCGGGTCCAGGAAATGCGCGTCGCAGGTAGCGCAGACCGGCTTGTGGTACTGCTCCCCAAGCTCCACTATCCGCCTGTTCAGGTTCTTCAGGTCTTCATCGCTCTGAATGTCGTTGTCTTCGGCGATCAGGTACCGGTTGTTCCCGATCGGCTGAATCTCGAGATAGTCGTAAAAATTCACAAGACGCGCGATCTCCTCATCCTGCTTTCCCTCAAGGACCGCCTCGAAAAGCTCGCCGGCGGAGCAGGCAGAGCCGATAATGAGACCCTCCCGGTATTTTGTAAGCAGGGATTTCGGAATCCGCGGGCGTCTGCGGAAGTAATTGAGCGAGGATTCGGACACCAGATGATACAGATTGATCCTGCCTTTTTCATTCGCGGCGAGAATCACGACATGGTTGGTCCGCATCTTTTTAATCGCGTTTACATCCGGGGAAACGCCGTCCTTGACTTCCAGAAGCGTGTTCAGATTCCGTGCCTGAAGGCGTTTCTGAAGCTTCAGCCAGATGAGCGCCGTACACTCTGCATCGTCGACCGCGCGGTGGTGGTGCTCCAGCACCACATCCAGTTCTTTCGCGACAGGATCAAGGCCGTAGCGCGACAGCTGCGGCAAAAGAACCCTGCAGATGCCGAGCGTATCGGCATAGGTCGGCGCATCATGCTCTATCCCGGCCCGTTTCAGGCCTTCCAGGACAAAGCTGATGTCAAATTCGGCATTATGTGCGACCAGGTAGCAGTCTTTTGAAAACGCCATAAAGCCTTCCAGAGCTTCCTTTTCCCCGGGAGCGCCTTTGACCATCTCGTCATTGATGCTGGTCAGGGTTTCGATCCTGTACGGGATCGGCACCTTCGGATCGACAAAGGTCGAATACCTGTCGACAATTTTACCGCCGACCACCTTGACCGCGCCGATTTCAATAATTCGGTTCCTCACCGGAGAAAGGCCGGTCGTTTCCAGGTCAAAGACCACACAGGGGTCCGCAAGCGCCTGATTTTGGGGGTTTACGACGTTTTCCTTGGTATCGTCGACAAGATACCCTTCCATCCCGTAAATGACCTTAAAGCCGTCTTTTCCGGCCGCGTGGAAAGCGTCCGGGAAAGCGTAGACACAGCCGTGATCCGTCACGGCCATTGCCTTATGCCCGAAGTGTTTCGCCGCGGCGATCATATCCGCGACGTCGGTCACGGCGTCATTCTCCGATGCTTTGGTATGCAGGTGGAGTTCCACCCGCTTTACGGACGCATGGTCTTCCCTCTTCTCTCCGAAAACCGCGTCATATTTCATGATGCCCTGGACATGCAGAATGGCGATCTCCCTGTCGCAGGAATCGTACTCCGCATTGCCTTTCACCTTGATGATTCCCTTCTTGAGCTTTTCGAAAACCTCCTCCGACTGTTCGGAAGGCACGAACAGCTTGATGCTGACGGAATCGGTATAATCCGTGATCGAAAGCGTGATCAGGCACCGGGTTTTGCTCCGAAGCTCCCGCATCTCGGCTTCCATGATCTCTCCGGCCACAATCATCGTTCCCTCTTCTGTCGGGTCGTAGGAGGAGATCTTACGGATTTCGTCATTGAACTTGCGCCCGTAAATAACATCCGGGTCATCGGGGACAAAGGATTTTCCTGTTTTAACTTTTCCGCCCCCGCCGTTTTCCGCGCTTCGGTTTAAGCTGCCCTTGACGCTACGGCCTTTTCCCTTCTCCCGGGAATCCGATTTTGCTGCCGCCGCCGGACGGGAAGCCTTTTCTTCGGAATGCCCCTCTGCCGTTTTTGCCGAAGGAACAGGGTCCGCAGCCTCTTTCTGCAGGGAGGCGCCGCCTTCCGTATCCATGGAAAAAGGCACGCTGTCTCCCGGTACAGGCGCTGTATCCGCCGCATTCTGCGTCTCTTCATGTGTCACGAGGAAGACATGCTCCTCGGGCTTTCTGAACGAGAACACCGCCTTCGCGTCAATTCCGAAGCGTCCTGCAAGAAGATTTGTAATTCTCTTTCCCCAGTCTTCGGATTCCTTCCGGGCGATGTGATAATCATCCACTTCGATTTCAATCCTGTCATCCGAGACGGTCCATTTTGCTTTCTTAAGCAGCCGCAGTGCAATCGGACTGCCCGCGGCGATATCCTGCATCAGGCTCCCCCGGTAGACTTCCATGATATCCGGAAGCCGGTAGGTATCGGGGAGCACATATTCTTCGCAGATTTTGGCCGACAGACCGCCTTCGTAATCCTTCAGGACCTGGCTGTCCACGAGCTTTTCGATTCTCTCCAGAAGCTCCCTGTCCACCAGGCGCTTAATGCGCGTGAAAATAAGCAGAGACTTTTTATCTCTGCTGTAACGGATGCCGGAAACATCCATCAGCGGCAAAAGTCTCTGCACTTCACGATCGCCTGTAAGGGCAGGAAATACTTCCTGAAAAGTTCGGTCCATTCTGTTCTCCAGTTCCAACTTGGGATCAGCGTTCCATCCCGTCAAAGAGCGCGCTGATGAATTCCTCGCTGTCAAAACGCTCCAGGTCGTCGATCTGTTCGCCGACGCCGATATACTTCACCGGAATCCCCAGCTCCCGGCGTACGGAGATCGCCATGCCGCCTTTCGCGGTTCCGTCCATCTTGGTCAGGACGATTCCCGTCACGTCGGCAGCGCTCATAAATTCCCGGGCCTGGTTGATCGCATTCTGACCCGTCGTGGCATCGAGCACAAGAAGCGTCTCCTTCTTCGCCTCGGGCCATTCGCGGTCAATGATGCGGTTCATTTTCTTCAGTTCTTCCATCAGGTTCTTCTTGTTATGCAGCCGCCCCGCCGTATCGCAGATCAGGATATCCGTCTGGCGGGATTTCGCTGCGGTCACCGCGTCGAAGATCACAGCCGACGGATCGGAGCCTTCGCTCTGGGCGATGATATAGACGCCCGAGCGGTTCGCCCACTCGGTAAGCTGCTCAATCGCAGCCGCGCGGAAGGTATCGGCAGCGGCCATAATGACCCTCTTCCCGTCCCTTCTGTACTTGGCCGCAAGCTTGCCGATCGTCGTCGTCTTTCCGACGCCATTCACGCCCACGACAAGGACCACCGATTTTGTTTTCTCAAAATCGTAGGAACCCTCCGGGACCTCCACCATTTCCTGTAGGATCTCAATCAGCGTTTCCCTGCAGTCCGACGGATGCATCAGGTGCTGGCGCTCCACTTCTTCGCGCAGTCTTTCGATGACCTCCTCCGAAGTGCCAGCGCCCAGATCTCCCAGGATCAGCGCTTCCTCCAGCTCGTCGTAAAAATCGTCGTCAATGGTCGTCACGCCCATGAAGACGTTCTCGATTCCGGAAACGATGTTGTCACGGGTTTTAGAAAGCCCGCTCAGTAATTTCTTAAAAAAACCTCTTTTTTCTTCCGCCATTTTTTCACCTTGCCACTTGCATTTAAAACCCGGTCAGTTCTCCAGGTCCTTATCCACCAGATTGACGCTGACGAGCGCCGACACGCCCTTTTCCTGCATCGTAATTCCATAGAGGCGGTCGGCCGCCACCATGGTTCCGCGCCGGTGGGTAATCAGAATAAACTGTGTGTTTTTGGTCAGTTTTTTCAGGTATCCGGTAAAGCGTCCGATATTGGACTCATCCAGCGCCGCCTCGATCTCGTCCAGCAGACAGAAGGGCGACGGCTTCAGGTTCTGGATCGCGAAAATCAGCGCGATCGCAGTCAGCGCCTTCTCGCCGCCGGAAAGCTGAAGCATGTTCTGCAGCTTCTTGCCGGGCGGCTGTGAAATGACCGAGATATCCGCGTCGATAATGTCCGCATCCTTCTGGAGTTCGATCGAACCCTGTCCGCCTCCGAACAGGTCCTTGAAGACGATATCGAATTCCCGGGCGATTTCCGCGAATTTCTCGCTGAACTGGCGGCGCATGCCCTCGTCCAGATCCCGGACAATACCGGAAAGCTCCTCTTCCGCCTTTTTCAGATCATCGTACTGTGTCTTCATGAACTCATAACGTTCGGACACTTCTTTATACTGGTCGATCGCGTTGACATTGATATTGCCAAGCCCCCGGATCGCGTTTCTGAGTTCGCCGGCTCTTCGCCGCACTGCAGTCACTGCCGTCAGCGACTCATCCCGGTACGCACCTGCTTCCGAAGGACTGAGCCCGTATTCATCCCAGAGATGCGCAGCCTCGCCATCCAGCTTCTCCTCCAGTTTTTCCTGCTGTGATTCGAGACGGACCTGTTCCTTCGTCAACACGGTAATCTCGTTCATCAGCGTTTCCCTGCGTTCGAAAAAGGCGTGCTGCTTCTGATTGGTTTCTTCTCTCTGTTTGCTGAGCGTCTGATATTCGTCATCAAGCCTGGAAAGCTCGCTTCCGGCTTTTGTCATTCTTTCCTGAAGCGCCGCAATCTCCGAAGAGAGGTTCCGGATCCGTTCCTCAGACTCGGCCGAGCCCTGCCTTAAGCGGTTCTGGTCCTCCTTTAGTCTTTGGATTTCCTGCGAAAGCCGCCCTGCGGTTTCGTCAAGGAACTGTTCCCGCTGATTGATTTCAGAAATTTTCAGGTTCATCTCCTCAGCCGAATTTCTCGACTCCAGGATCTCCTTCTGAACCTCCTCTAAAAGCGCCTTGCTTTCAGAAGCGCTGTCTGTAGAAATCGAGCCGAGCTCGGCGATCTTCCTTGCCGCTTCCTCAATCGCGTTCTTTTCTGCCGTAGCCTTCTTCAGCTCCTCTTCATTTTCAGAAAGCCTGGACAAAAGCTCCTTTTTTTCGAGTGCCAGCATCGACAGCTCCCTGCGTTTGCTGTCCAGTCCCGCATGATCGGCGGCGCTTTTCACCTCCATCTCATGAAGCTCGTCCTGGATATCCTCCAGCTCCAGCTCTTCGCTCTGTAGGATCTGCCGTTTTCTGTTGACTTCCTTCGCGGCCTCATCTGCTTCCTTCCGGCTTTTTGCCAGCTGTTCTTCAAGATTTTTCAGTTCCTGATTGCGCCCCAAAAGATTGGATGCGTTTTTATAGGAACCGCCGGTGATCGCACCGCCGACAGACAGCAGTTCCCCGTCAAGGGTAATGATGCGAAGACTGTGGTTGTACTTCTTCGCAAGCTTCAGGGCGCTGTCGATATTGTCAGCGACAACGAAGCGCTCCAAAAGGAATTTCACCACAATTTCATGTTCCGGTGCACAGGAAACCAGGCGGTCGGCAGTATCGATAATCCCGGGATTATTCACAGCCTCCCGTTCTCTGCCGTTTCCCCTGAGAATCAGCGCGTCCATCGGAAGAAATGTGGCGCGTCCGGCCTTATTCTCCTTCAAGTAGGAAACGGCTCTTTTGGCTGCCGCTTCCGTCGTCGTAACGATATTCTGTACGGCTCCGCCAAGCGCGGTCTCGATTGCGGTCTCATACTTTGGCTCCACCTTGAAAAGGTCTCCGACAACGCCGACAATCCCGGGAAGCGTCTTTCGCGCATCCATCAGCCTTCTTACTGCGTTGTTATAGCCTTCATAGCGCTCCGCGAGATTATGCAGGGCATCGAACCGGCTCCTTAAAAGCTGGAGTTTTTCCTGCGCCGCAGTTTGTTCGCGCTGCGCTTTCCTGAAGTCTTCCTCCGCCAGAAGAACCCGCTCTTCCGACTCTTCCTGCTCTTTTTTCTTTATTTCGCTGTTTTCATCGTCCTGACGGATCGTTTCTTCCCACTCGTCGATTTCTCTTTTGACAGACTCGGCGGACTCCGTCACGGAAGCCATCTGCCCCGAAAGCTCTTCCTTCCGCTTTTCATTCTCGGAAATCAGCGTGCTTAAATGTTCCTGTTTCGCCCCGATTTCCGACTTCTCATTCAAAAGGTCGATGTACTTGCCCTGCTCGTTTTCCACAAGCTCCTGGTAGGCAAGCGCTTTTGTCTGGAGCTCCGAGATCTTCAGGCGTAAAACGGCGAGACCGTTTTCCTGATCATAAAGAGACTGAGAGAGCCGTGTCTTTTCTGTCTGTGAGCTCTCGATCTCTTCACTGTGCCGCCGGATCTCTTCATCAATTTCCCGCACTCTTTCTTCGGAATGCTGGCAGTTGTTTCTTTCCGTCCCGATCTCGGCCGACAGCTCCGATACCCGGCTCTCGATTTCGCTTCGGGCATTTCCGGAGCCGAGGATCTCATTATGGAGCGCCTCAATCCTGGAATCAAGGATGCCAAGCGCTTCGCTGACTGCCGAATATTCTTCATGCAGCGCTTTCTCATCCGTATTTTTCTGTTCCAGCTCGGCGATGATATTTCCGAGGTTTTCCGATATTTTCGTTAATTCTGCCGTATAGATCGCACTGTCCAGAATATATGCGTTCAGTTCGTATTTCTTCAGTTCGTCGCGCAGCTTCAGATATTCCTGGGCTGTTTCACTCTGCCGCTTTAAGGGTCCGACCTGACGCTCCAGTTCCGACATGATGTCGGTCAGTCTCAGCATGCTCGCGCGTTCGCTTTCGAGCTTTTTCAGGGCTACGGCCTTCCTCTTCTTGAATTTAACGATCCCGGCGGCTTCGTCAAAAAGCTCCCGGCGGTCTTCCGCCTTTCCGGACAGGATCTTATCGATCTGGCCCTGTCCGATCACGGAATATCCTTCCTTGCCGATGCCGGTATCGTAAAAAAGTTCCTGAATATCACGCAGTCTGCACTGGTTCCCGTTGATGATGTATTCGCTCTCTCCGGAGCGGTATACGCGCCTCGTGACGGTCACCGAATCATAGTCGACGTTCAGGGCGCGGTCGGCATTGTCAAGCGTAATGGACACCGAAGCGTAGCTCTGCGGTTTTCTCAGCTGCGTACCGGCGAAAATAACATCCTGCATGGAGCTTCCGCGCAGCTGTTTCGCGCTCTGTTCGCCGAATACCCAGCGCACAGCATCAGCGACGTTGCTTTTGCCGGAGCCGTTCGGGCCGACGATCGCAGTGATTCCGTTGTGAAAATCAAAGCGTATTTTATTGGCAAAGGATTTGAAGCCCTGCACTTCAATACTTTTCAGATACATTTTTTATGTTCCCTTATGACGGTAATCGCTGTGTAAGCGGCGTTCTGTTCCGCCTTTTTCTTCGAGTGTCCGCTTCCTTCGGCGAAAACCTCTTCACCGATGAGCGCTTCGGAGCGGAACAGCCTGTCATGCTCGGGTCCTTCGGGCGGAAATTCCCGGTAGCTGACGCTTTTTCCTTTTTCCTGCGCCATTTCCTGGAGAATCGTTTTGGCATCATAGAAAACACGCCGTTCGTCGCTGTCGGAAAGGAGACAGCTTTCTACGAGTTTTCTGCAGTTTTCAATGCCGCCGTCCAGGTAAAGCGCCGCAAGAAGCGCTTCAAAAGCGTCCGAAACAATGGAATCGGAGCTTCGTCCGCCGCTTTTTTCCATTCCCTTTCCCATCCGGAGAAAGCTTCCCAGCCGGAGCTTTCCTGCCGCGTCCGCCAGAGACATTTCACAGACCAGGGCGACACGCATTTTCGAAAGCTCTCCCTCCATCAGAGACGGATAATTTGTATAAAGATATTCGGAAACGAGGAATTCCAGAATCGCGTCGCCGAAATATTCCAGGCGTTCGTTGCAGTCCTCCTTCTGAAGCTCCGGATGCTCATTAATAAACGAGCTGTGTGTCAGCGCCCGGGAAAGAAGCGTCCTGTCGCGGAAGGTCCATCCGACGGACTTCTCGAGTTGTTCAAAGCCGTTCATGCTGATTTTCATTCCTTTCAGGACTCTTCTTTTGACGTTTTTTCGGGCTTATGGGCCTGAATGGATTCTGAAATCCTGTTCTTCAGGTCATTCTCGTAGAAGCCGACGCACTGGAGAATCGCCGTGCGGATCTGCGGAGCGTGCGAATTGCCGTGTGCTTTGACCACCAGTCCGTTCAGTCCCAGCATCGGCGCCCCACCGTATTCCGAAGCGTCGAATTCCTTTTTCATTGACTTCAGGTAGGGCTTCAGAAGAGCCGCCCCGGTCTTGGAACGAAGGTCGGTCATCGTGACCTCTTTGATCTTTTCAAACAGCGCCATGGAAACGCCTTCGAGCATCTTCAGCACCAGATTTCCGGCAAAAGCCTCACATACATAGACATCCGCCGCTCTGTACGGCACGTCTCTTGCCTCGACATTTCCGATGAAGTTGATGCCGGAGCAGGCCTTCAGCATCGGATAGGCCTCCCGGACAAGCGCATTTCCCTTGTCCTCTTCGACGCCGATGTTCACAAGCCCCACTCTCGGATTTTCGATCTTCATTGCATGCTCTGCGTATAAAGATCCCATCAGTGCGAACTGTACCAGGCTTTCCGGACGAATGTCCACATTTGCGCCGCCGTCGATCAGCAGGGCTTTTCCGTGGATCGTAGGAATAATAACGGCCAAAGGAGAGCGCTTTACGCCCTTCACCCTGCCGGCAACCACCTGTCCGCTGATCAGAATGGCCCCCGTCGAACCGGCGGAAACAAAAGCGTCCGCCTCACCTTCGCGAAGCATCTTCATCCCGACGACAAGCGAGGAATCCTTTTTTCTCTTGATTGCGACCGCCGGTTCCTCATCCGTTGTGATTACTTCTTCTGCATGCACGATACGAAGCCGGTTCTTATCATAATCCCGACCGGAAAGAACAGCGTTAATCGCATCCTCCCGGCCGACAAGAATCAATTCGATATCCTTTTTTTCCTGAAGCGCCTTCACGGCGCCGACAATATTGGACTCGGGCGCATAATCCCCGCCCATGGCATCTACGGCAATTCTGATCATACCAGTTTATCTTTACTCCTTCTTCACTGCATTCAGCGCAATCCGCATCAGATAGCGTACGTCTTCCTCTTCCATTTCCACGACCTCGGCAACCTCCGCCGCCGTAGCCTCCCGTCCATGTTTTTCAGCCAGAAGAACACAGGCTCTGTCGATCAGGTTCAGCCTGTCGGAGAGCTCCTGTCCTGCCTTCTTACTGTCTTCCTCTTCCGAAAGGAAGCTTTTCATGGAATCAAAAATCAGGGCATCCAGCTTCTCTTCGAAGCTTTCCCCGTAAGTCTCAATATCCCTGAGCGCCATAAAGAGCGCAAGGCTTCCTTCCTGAACAAGATCCATGAAAAGCGCGCCACTCCCGGAAAGCGCCGACGCGGCCTCATTCACACGGAACATATTACCTTCGACAAGCCGGTTTACGACAGATTCGTCTCCTGCCGCTTTCTTCTGCATCAGGGACTTATTCTCCCCCGGGGTACAGGGTTTAATCCGCGCGTATTCCGCGAGATACAGTTCTTTGCTGCGATCAGCCATAATACTCCTTTTTTCAGCCGGTTCCTAAGCCCGCCGTCTTGCAGCGCGGGTTCTTCCCGGACCGCTCTTTTTCAGCAGTTTCAGTTCCGGATTCTCCTCTTCCTGTTCGGATACCGCTTCACGGTACATTCGTTCCTCTTCGTTCTGCCTGTAAACCGCCAGCACGATACCGAGCTCCAGAAGCGTCAGAAACGCGGCCGTTCCGCCGGCACTGATAAAGGGCAGCGTCACGCCCATGGTCGGGAAAATGCCGAGCGTCACCGCGTAATTCAGGAGCACCTGAACCGATATGTGCAGGAAGATTCCCAGGACCAGCTGTTTATTGAACCTGTTCCGACAGTCCCGGTACACCAGGAAGATCCGGTACAGAAGATAAATGAACAGATAGGTCAGAATAATACCGCCGAAAATGCCGAGTTCTTCGAAAATAATCGCCAGGATGTAGTCGTTATGCGGCTCCGGAAGCGTATACTTCAGGAGACTGCTTCCGATCCCCTTGCCAAAAAAGCCGCCTGAGGCAATTGCATAAAGCGCCTGCGTTGCCTGATAAGCCTGGTCGTCGGAAAATTCCGGATCCGTCGGATGAAGCCAGGCGCGTATCCGGGTGATACGGAAATTCTCGGTCTCCCGGTAAGGCATCTTGTCAATCAAAAGAAGTCCGATGATCAGGGCGGCAATGCCGATCGCGATCATGATCAGGAACCATTTCTGCTTCGGATAATTCAGCATGATCATAAAATACATGATCGCAAATACAATGATCGCCGTACTCGCGTTATTACTTAAGACCGCGAGTCCGCCCGCAATCAGGGAAGTCATTCCGTAGATGAATATCCTGGATGCTCTGGAACGAAGATCCAGCTTTGTCACGGCATTCGCAAGGAAAATGATCATCAGAATCTTGATCGGCTCCGCCACCTGCAGCGTCACGCCGAAAAGCTTGATCCACCGGTACGCTCCGTGCGAGCTGTGCCCGAGTCCCGGTATTCTCACGGCCACAAGAAAGGCTGCTGCGCCAAAAAGCGAAAGCCAGAAAAACAACCGGTACACCTTCGGCCGGATATAGGAAAGCGCAAGCATCAAGACAATGCCGCCTGCCACCCACATCAGCTGATTGGTAAAGAAATGCGTCGATTCATAATTATACGCGCTGACCGCATAATAATAACTGGCGCTGTAAATCATCAGGATTCCGAATAGGTTCAGGAAGACCGTGCACAGGATCAGATTGATGTCAAACGGCATGTGCAGAAGAAACCGGTCTTTCAGAAATTTTTTTTCTTTTTTCTCCGCCACAAAAGACCTCTTTTCACGCACGATTTTACAGCAAAAAGGCCGAAGGAAGATTCCTCCGGCCTGACTCTTGCAGATAGTGGGACTTGAACCCACACCCAAGTACATGGACATGAACCTGAATCATGCGCGTATGCCAATTCCGCCATATCTGCATTTATTAACCCCGCCGGTAAAAAAAATGCGGAAGATGGGACTTGAACCCACACGACATTACTGCCACAAGATCCTTAGTCTTGCTCGTCTGCCAATTCCGACACTTCCGCATGTTTTTTTGCCAACGAAAGGCATTCTACCATAAAGGAAATCATTTGTCAATGATTTTTTCAGTTTTTCGTAAAGAATGCAGGTGACAGGATTTGAACCTGCACGGTTGCCCACTGGAACCTAAATCCAGCGCGTCTGCCAATTCCGCCACACCTGCGAAAGGGCGCTTAAAAAAGCCGCCCTCGATTTATTCCTCAGAAACGGAATCGGAAAGCATGTCTGCGGATTCCTCCGCGGATCCCTCTTCCGTGAGAATTTCTTTCGTTGTCAGGACTTCCTCCGTACCGGCACCGGTATCTTCGGAAGTGTTTTCTGCGGTTTCTTCCGCGGGTGCTAAGACCGGTTCTTCGGATACGCTCTCCTCTTCCGAAACATCCATAGAGCTGATGGT
>CAMVNR010000033.1 GCA_947168905.1 uncultured Lachnospiraceae bacterium | reverse complement strand
ACTCCATAATCGGCGTCATGATCTCAACCGCCATATCCTCCGGGATCACCCCCGCGTGTTCCATGTAGGACGCAAGTGTCTCGCCCTCCAGATACTCAGATACATTGTAGGCGGTGTTGTTCTCTTCAAATGCGTCGTAGATCTTGATGATCCCCGGCTCGTTCTGGAACTTCGCGAGGCGTCTCGCTTCATCGATAAACTTCACCATTCCGTCACGGAACTGCTCGCTCTTCTCGCCCTCGAAAACGAGGACCGTCATCTCTCCCGGTACGCGTGTTGCGAATTCACTCGGCAGGTATTCCTTAATCGCAACCCGCTGCAGAAGGATGTGGTCGAAGCCGATATAGGTCGTACCGAAGCCGCCGTACCCGAGCACCTTTCCGACCGTATAGCGGCCGTGCAGCATCGACCCCGGCAAGATGTGGATCGCCTCTTCGGGAGGCGTCCCTTCCACGTAGCCGCAGTAGGGACAGACATTGCCTTCTTCGTACATATTCATGCAGCCTAAGCACTGCTTACTCATACATTTCCCCTTATTGTTTCCAATTCCAAGGACTGACTATTCCATATCAATCTGCGGGTTTGTCTTTACCTGATCCTTTTTCCTCTGACTTCTTTCCCGCCCCGCATTCCCCGTCGGTATGGATGATATTCTGAAAGCCGCGTCTGTTCACATCAGGCTGTCAATATATGCTTCAAGCGCCGGATAGCCGCCTGAAAACAGGAAGCCGTGGATTCCTTCCTTTTCCGCTCCTGCGACGTTCTCCGGAAGGTCGTCGGCGAAGACACACTCTTCGGGCGTTAAGCCGTATTCTGACAGCAGATGCCTGTAAATCCGGGGATCCGGCTTTGTCACATTTAAATCGCAGGACACGATAATTCCGTCGAAAAGCCCCGTATCATAACGTTTCGGAAAATACTCATGGAAGTCCAGCCCGGCATTACTCAGGACAAACAGCCGGAAGCCTCTCTCTTTCATCTTCCGTATAAACTCCTGCGCCCCGGGCAGCGGCCGCATCAGGTCCGACCAGCGGAGTATTACATTCCAGAGATCCGGATGAAATTCTTCCGGCACACGGACCGATACCAGCTCATACAGTTCTTTTTTGCCGACGAGCCCGAGGTCCTGCTTGGACCAGTCCGGCCCCCGGAAGAGTTCCTTCAGAATGACCGGTGCAGCTTCCCTGCTGCAAAGTTTCCCCGCATAGCTGTCGGGTTCGTAGCTCAGGAGTACATTTCCCATATCAAATATCAGGTTTTTTATCATCACTTCGGTCCTCCCACGCTCCCTTTTCGAACCTTCACATTCCATGAAGGTGCTTTTACCAATTCAGATTTCCGCATCGGGAAACAAACATTCATATTATTTTATCATCCGTACCCGAAAATAACAAGTCATAATGCAGTCCTGCAGGAAGAATCTGTTGACATCTGCCGCCGGTATCACTACAATGATGATAAATACAACTTCCGGGATACGGATCACTACGGGAGGTCATTTTCAGAAAGGAGATTTTATGAACAACTACACTCTGGGCAAAAGCTCCGTAAAGGTTCCGGAGCAGGTCTTCGGATGCTGGGCAATCGGCGGAACCTATTTCACCGGTGCTGAAGACGCCAAATCCATCGCTGCGATTAAGAGTGCCATCGACCACGGTATCTATGCGCTCGACACGGCTCCGGCTTATGGCGGAGGCCATTCCGAAAATCTTGTAAGGGAAGCGATCAAGGGCTATGACCGTGACAAGATCACGATCAGCACCAAGCTTCCGACCCACCTTCTGGCACGGCCCGATGTCCGTCCGTCCTGTGAGCAGAGTCTTCGTGATCTCGGCCAGGATTATATCGATATTTATTTTATCCACTGGCCGTCCAGGAAGGGAGATCCGATCGCCGATACGATGGACGAACTGATGAAGCTGAAAGCCGAAGGAAAGATCCGCTGTATCGGTCTCTCGAATTTCAGCAAGGCGCAGATCATCGAAGCCGAACAGTACGGCGAAATTGATGTGCTCCAGCCCTGCTGGTCCTTAATCTGGCGCTATCAGGACAATGACAGCCTTGCCTACGCCGAAGAAAAAGGCATCGGCGTCATGAATTACTCTCCGCTCGCCCAGGGCATTCTGACCGGAAAGTTCCACCGGGATCAGGTTTTCCCGGAAGGCGACGGCAGAAACCGCGCCGCGATTTTCCAGCAGCCCTACCTGAACCAGGCGGTCGATTTTACCGAATCGCTCCGTCCCTACGCCGAGAAATACGGCGTCACACTCGCGCAGCTTGCGATCCGCATGTGCATGCAGGAAAGCTTCATTACTGCTCCGATCGTCGGCGCGAAGCGCCCCGAGCAGGTCGAAGACAACGTGAAAGCCTGCAGCTTCGAAATCTCTCCAGACGATTTCGCCGCCATCGACAAACTGAGCCGGGACTTCGCCTACGCACTCCCCGCGTTCCGCAACTTCTTCAACCCGTAACCGGCCCCAAACGGCCCTTTCACCTTCCAAAAACCACTAAAATCCCGCCCGGAAGAGTCTCCTCCCAGGGCGTGATTTTTCGTCCTCTGCCCCTTCCCGCCGAACTTATCGGCCTGCGCTTTTTACGCATCTTGCTGTTCTTTCTTACTAAAGCTCCCGCGGCACAAGAAACAGCGGCTTTCCGGCCCCGACTTACGAGAACTCGCGCTTCGAGCGAGGAAAAAACTCCGTCCGCCCTTAAGATCACTTTTGTGTCTGCGGATGCGGCAGCAGTGTTCCTGAGCGATTTGCGGGAGCGGCACGAATAAAAGCACGGCTTTTTGGGCCCCGGGTTGTGCAGAATTGTTCGAGCGAGTTAAATAGAAACACGGCGTCAGACGTGTTTCTTCCTCGCTCGATGCGAGTTTTCTGCACTCGGGGTCAAAAAGCCGTAAGCTTTCAGTGCCGCGGGAGCTTTAGTGAAGGAACACTGCTGCCGTATCCGCTGACTTTTAGAAATACTTGGAAGGCGGACGGAGTTTCTTTTTAATCGCTCGAACAACTCGTAAGAACCCAGGGCCGGAAAACCGGGTTTCTTAAGTGCCGCTCCCGCAAATCGTTCGAAAGAACAGCAAGGATGCGCTTAAAGCGCGGGGGACATCTGGCGGCGGGAAGGGGCAGGCACACGAAAGCCCGGGAGGAGGAGCCTTCCGGGCGGAGGGGTTGGTTTTTTGAAGGAAGGGTTGCCTGGCGCCGGTCACGGGCTCAGTCCTTCAGAGAGATGGTTGCGTAGAAACAGGGGGCGCCGTGCTCGTGCAGCAGGCCGCTGCCGTTCGTGTCGTCGTAGATGTCGAGGAGGCGGAAGCCTGCGCGAATCTGGCCGCCGACGAGGTCGTTTATGCTGTGCGAGAACTGGACGCCGTAGTCGCCTGCAAGGAGCTCTTCCATCTGCGAAGGATTCTTCAGCGGGTTGAAAGGGAGATATCCCGAGAGGCGGCTTTCATCCTCTTCGTCAAAGAGGAAATTGAAGCCGTTGTCGAGGCCCGAAAGCAGTCTTCCGCCCGGCTTCAGGACCCGGTACGCTTCCGTATAGACCGGCTCCATCGACTCGATGTAGCAGTTTGCGACCGGGAAGAAGATCAGATCGAAGCTCTCATCCGGAAAAGGCCAGGGCTTCGTCATGTCCGCACGGACAGTCGCGACTTCATAGCCTTCCCGGGACGCAACCATCCGCTCCGTTTCAAGCTGCTTTTCCGAATAATCAAGAATGGTCACCTCTGCGCCGGCAGCATGAAAAACCGGTCCCTGCTGTCCTCCGCCGGAGGCAAGTCCGAGAATGCGCTTCTTGCGCAGATCTCCGAGCCAATGCTTCGGAACCGGCTTCGTCGGCGTCAGAACTACACTCCACTCTCCGTGAAGCGCTTTCTCATAGACTTCATGAGAAATGGGCTGTCCCCATTCCCAGCCCTCCTCGATCCAGCGGTCGATTGTACGGGAATTAATCTCCTGGTAGCTTTCGATCTTATGCGGCTGTTCCATCGGATTTTGCTGCTGCTCCATCGGATGCAGTCCTCCTTTCCTGGTCCGGCTTGTCTGCAACTATTTCTCCTGCCGGTCAGTCTCAAAAATAATCCATGAGACAGTCTTTAGAAATGATCTATAAGACAGTCTTTAGAAATGATCCATGATATAGATTGCTTTCCGGTGAAAGACCTTCTGTAAAAGCTCTTCATTTCCGAACAAAAGTACATCCGCTCTTAGAAGCGCTTCCGACCATCCGATTGCTCCGCAGGCCATCTGCCCGAGGGCCTTCTCTGAAACACAAAGATCCGGTGCCTCCGCCGTTGTTTCCACAATATTCTGGGGTCTTTTGCCGGTCACACGGAAACATCCGCAGTTCTCTTTAAGCAGTTCATCCTGAACCCGGATCACGAAGCTCTTCCCTTCGGGGACCTCGATCGCCTGAAGAAGCTTTTCTGCATTCACCACACGGATCATATAGTCCTGCTTTGGCTTTTTCTGAATATCATTGGCCTTCGGGCTTTGAATCACCGACAGAAGGTCGATATCCGTCGGAAGAGGCAGCCGGATCGTACCGTAATCCGCGCTGAAGCGCGCCAGAAAGCCGAGAATCGCCATGAAGCCCTCACGATTTATAAACGCGGCCTCATCGACCTGCAGAATTGCCTGAGGATTGTTGTAAATGTCTGTAAAAATTACATAAGCAACCGGCTTTTCATCGATCGAAAGGAGGTACGGAAAACACCGGGATTTCTTCGGGTCCTCATGGAGCCACTCCTTCGCCATGTACTGGTCGTCCCGGACAAATGACAGATTCCGTTTCCCGGTAAATGCCTGGTAGATCCTGGTAAAATCCGTGACCGGATCTCCCGGGCGGTACAGCGCTGCGGTCCCGGAAAAATGATATCCGGAAAGCACCTCCGGCTTCATTTCATAGACATTCTGATGCACCACCGTCTCGTAACCGAATTTCCGGTAAAAAGCCTGGCTGAAGGGATACAGCGTGGAGATCACTTCCCCGCTTTTACGGGCTGCGGGAAGCAGCTCCCGGAAGATTTCCCGGATGGCTCCGGATTCCCGGTACTCCGGAAGTGTCGAAACGCCGCCAATTCCGCCGTTTTCCACGATATTTCCGTCGATATTCGCGCGAAAATGATTGTTCTGCATCCGGCCCATCATCACGCCGTCTTCGGAAAAGGCAGCCCACTGCTCTGCCGCCCTGTCAAAGTCATCCGGCTGCAGGCTGGAAGCATCCTTCCGGTTGTGGAAACAGGTCCAGGCGATGAGAAGCGCTTCTTTCAGCTCCTCGTCATTCAGCTTTCTGATCAGCATGTCCGCTCCCTCCATCTGTTCTTTGTTTACCATGAGCCCCGGTATCCGATGCCATACTCCGAGGCGTAATAATCAATGCGCTTCGAATCCTGGAAGACCGGCGGGTAGATATTCTCCGAAGGCTCGATCCCCGCCAGCCTGCAGACAGCTTCATGACTCCGTCTGACAAGATCTTCCTCGCGCTCGGCGGCCGGCAGGGCTTCGTTTGCATACATCGGTTCCCCGATATTCAGCGTAAAGAGCGCCGTCTGACGGAAGATGCGCTTCCGGATAAAGCCGGGCTCCCTGTAAGAGAAAGCCATCGGCAGAATCGGCTTATCATAGCGGCAGGCAAAGAAAGCCGCGCCCCTTTTAAACGGCCGGATCGGCGCGTAATATTCCCACATGCTGCCTTCGGGATAGATCTGCAGCCAGCCGCCCTCATCAAGAAGCTTCCGGACTTCCCGCACATAAACCGCCGTCGCGCGGATATCATTTTCAGGAATCGGAATGCCGCCGGTCAGGCGGATCAGCTTCCCGTTCTCGCCGCTGACATCCGGCGCCCAGCACAGCACGTTCGTCTTCTTTGGTTTCACAGCGTTCATGATGGAGATATAATCCCACATGTGCACATGATTGCTGCAGGAAATAATCCCTTTGTCGATGACTTCGCGGTATTTTTTCAGGTTTTCGCGTCCCTGGATCCTCAGTCCCATCCGTAGGTAATTCAACGGAAAGACGATGAGATAGAGTCCGATACGGACAAGAAGCTGTTTTCTCCTGAAGACTGCAGAACGGTCGATATACGGATAATTTCTGTCAAAAACAGTCCCGTCGTTCTTCTTTACCACCAGATAATGCTTGTCGGTTTCTTCCGGGTAGGGGTATTTCACGCTTTTCGGGTCAAACATATACGGGTTTATTTCTCCTGCATAAATTTACGTTCGCAGGCGGTAAAGCCGCCGTTTTTATGGTGGTTCTCAGTGCAGGCATCGCAGTGCCGGTTATTCGGGCAGCCGCGCTTTCTGCCGCCTTCGCAGGGGCAGTTTTCGGGGGAGTACAGATAATCTGGACGGTTCAGGATGTCGTCCACCCGGATTGTAAACGAGTACTCTTTGCTTTCTCCCGGAAGGAGGGCCTGGTCATATTCCCTTTCTGAGATCTCCCCGGAGAAATCCGCCGCGTCCGCTCTTCCCCACCAGGGTTCGATGCAGACAAAGGGCGCTTCCTTTTTCGCCGGAGACCAGATCCCGTAAAGAGGAGCATCAAAAATGACGGTAAGGTACGGTTTTTTGTCCGGGCGGCAGAGAGAAACCGCTTTTGACTGCGCGCCTTCGACAATCAGCGCGTCCCTGTCGAAGAAATCCTCCGGAATCTGCAGAAAGCCACCCTCTGTCTGAAGTTCATAGGACTTTTCTTCCAGGAGGCCGCTTCCGTTCAGGAGACGATAGCTGATCGGCTTTTCACTGTCGAATTTCAGGTAGTAGTCCGACTGTTTTTCAAGGAAGGAATCCACCGGGCAGTAGAACGCCGGATGACCGCCGATCTGGTAATGCATCACCGAATCCCCGGTGTTTTCGACCTTCCAGCTTACCCGGATTTCTGCATCCGCGAGTTCATACGCGATCGACAGACGGAAATCATAGGGATATTTCTGCTTTGTCTCATCATTCGATTTGAGGACAAAGCGGACAGAATTTTCCGTCTTTTCTTCCGCTGTGAATTCCATATCCCGTGCGAAGCCGTGCTGCCCCATCGGGTAATCTTTTCCGCCGATCACAAGTTTCTTATCCTTCAGGCTTCCGACGATCGGGAAAAGCACCGGTGCGTGGCGCTTCCAGTAGCGCTCGTCCGCGTCGAACAGATACTCCTTTTTGTCCGGAAGAGACTGAATTCCTGTAAGCTCCGCACCATGCTCCGAGACTGTCGCCTGAAGTCTGCGGCTTTTAATCGTATACTCCATCTTTCACCACACTCTTTTCATTCCCCGCAGAGTTCCCGATAAGCCTTGACGGTTGCGCCCCAGTCTTCCTTCTGAAGCCCCATCTCCAGTGCCTTATCATAGACGCGGGTCACATTTTCCTCGCCCGGCATCAGAATTCCTGTCCGCTTCGCCAGCTCCATGCAGATACGGACGTCCTTTGCCGCGTTCTGAAGCGTGAAGGAAGCCGGGAACTCATTCTCCGCAAGCATATTCACATGATTGTCCAGATACGCGTTCTGCCCGCCGCCGGCAGCAATTGCCTGTACATAGGTCCGGGCGTCAATTCCGTTTCTTCTGGCAAGCTCGCTCGTCTCGTTCACCCCGTTCTGGATCTGGGAGACCAGCGCGTTATGACAGATCTTCATCACAAGCCCGCTTCCGTTCGGCCCGAGGTAAAGGACCGTGCTTCCCATATAGGAAAGAACCGGCAGAATCCTCTCATACAGTTTCTCGGAAGCGCCGACGTAGATTCCCAGGTTTCCAGCCTCAGCCGCCGCGCGGGACTTCACGACCGGCGCGTCCGCAAACTCAGCGCCGGTTTCCTTCACAAATCCCGCGATTTCCTGCGACACCGCCGGATCGATTGTGCTCATATCGATACAGATTTTTCCGCTTTTTAAGGCAGGCAGGATGCCGAGATAGACCTTCTTAGAGTCCTCGGATTTCGGAACCATGGAAATGATTATGTCGGCGTTCTTTGCAAGAGACAGATTGTCCGGGCAGAAGGAAGCGTCCGCTCCCAGATGACGCGCTTCTTCGGCGGCTTTTTCTGCATTTTCCTGTACAATATCCGTGCAGAATACTGCGTCGTCATGCTTTTTCGCAATGTTCAGGAACATCGGCATTCCCATGATGCCAAGTCCGATAAAACCGATTTTCATACCTTTCTTCTCCTTTTCACTTTTTCAGATACGCCGACGATACCGGAAACTCAAAATAGGTGTCCGGGTACGGCTCGTCTTCCAGCATAAAATGCCACCACTCACAGTCGATCGGAAGGAATCCGCTCCTTCTCATGACACTCTGCAGAAGCATCCGGTTTTCGAACTGCTCGTCACTGATTCCTCTGTAATCCGGATGGGAAAGCTCCCCGAAATAGTCAAAGGGGCCGCCCATGTCCGCTTCCTTTCCGGTCTTCATATCAAGAAGCGTCAGATCAATCGCCGATCCGCGGCTGTGGGAAGACTTTTTCGCGATATATCCCTGCACAAACAGTTCCTGCTTCTCGAGGTCCGGGTAAAAATACGGCTTCATCCGGATATCCGTGTCTTCAATTCCCCACAGGACAAACTGCCTGACGGCGCAGGCCGGACGGTAGGCATCGAAAACCTTCAGCCGGTAGCCGAAAACATTCAGTTCATTTGCGGCCGACTTTAAGGCGCGGGCGGCTTCCCTTGTAAGAAGCGCGACCGGCTCCTCGTAGCCGTCGATCCGCTCTCCGATAAAATTATAGCTCGAATGATAGCGCATCTCCTGGATAATGCCCGGTACAAAATCCGACAGAATCACAAAGCCCGAGCTGTCCATCGTCACGCGTTTTCTGAAGGCTGCTTCTTCGTTCATCATTTCTTTCGTTCCTTTTCCTTACGAAACCGGGACGCCGTTGACCTTCAGGTCATCCGTGAGTTCAATTACGAGACATTTCCGGCCGTCAATGATTCTGGTTTCAAGAATATCCAGGTGTTTTGAGCTGATCCGGAGGGTCATTTCCGGAGACTTCACTTCAAAGCTTCTTACAGGCGCGATATTCTCCGCAAGGAGTTTGTCATCGATTCGGATGGGAGAAAACGAATCTTCTTCCGGGTCCCGATAGACAAGGCTCTCCTCATCAGCGTCTTCTTCCGGCTTTTCTTCTGTCTTTTTATGAAGCTTTTTCAGTACGTTTTCACGCTCGAACTGCGCGTCATAACGGCTGTCAAAGGACTGGAGCTTCTCACCGGGGATCCCGCTTCTCTCAAAAAGCTCCTTCAGTTCGGCTTTCTCCAGAAAAACGGGTTCGCCCTCCGCCTCCGCCTTTTTCTCCTGAAAATGCTCATTCAGATCCCTTTGGAGCGTAATGACCGTATCGATATCGGAATCCTCGCCGAGCATATCCGCGACAAATTCCGTGAAGCCCTCCTTCTGCTGCCTGGCGGGAATGGGCGACGAGACATTCAGGAAATTTCCGAGAAGCTTCTCCTGAAGCGCGTCGGTCTTCCTGGTATAATACAGCAGCGCGTTCACATCCGCCGAGCGGTTATTGAAAGCCGGAAACAGGAAGCCGGTGTCCGGCAGATCCACAAAGAAGCTCCGCTTCAGCGTATGGATTTTCTGAAGCGAATCATCAAACCCAAGCCCCGGTTTTGTCAGATTCATCGGACAGATGCTCAGGAGTATGTAGCGGTAGATTTCGCTTGACCCTTCCTCGTCCGTCGTTCCGTCCAGACGCACCGCCGGTACGTCATAGGTCTGGCTCACGAGAAGAATCAGGTAGTTTCCGGTATGATCGTAATTTTTGATCAGCTCATCATAGAAAAGGTTCAGAAGATTTTCGTCCTTCAGTTCGCTGTCTCTGAGCGCGAGAAGCAGGCGTTGCCCGTCTGTCGGCGTTTCGGACAGCGGAAATTCCATATCAAAAAGATTCCGCCCCGGCGTTCCGGACAGGGTCTTCCTGAAAATATCCAGGTATTTATAGAGCTCCTCATCCGGAAGGTTCAGAAAGCTTTCCGAAAAGGTCTGTACTTTTTCCTTCTCCCCGTTCACATAACAGCCTGCCAGGCGGGAGATTCCGCAGTCCTGCAGATCCCTGTACAGGCCTTTGATTTCATTGATTTCTTTTTTGATCATAAATACTCGTTTCTACATGCAGACAGAAAAACCCGCATCAGTTTTCTTTCAGTTCTTTTTGGGCCTCCCGGGATAAGGCATCATAAAATTCCGGGGGATGAAACTGTTTTTCAGATCTTCAGCAGATTCTCAATCGCCTTCATATAAATCTCAATCGACTGGAGGTATTCCGGAATGATCAGGAACTCATCCGCGTTGTGGATCCGATAGTCCGTATCCGGCTTCTCGGGCCCGAAAGCTATGATGCCCGGGAGCGACTTTGCATAGGTTCCGCCGCCGATCACCATCGGTTCATGCTCCGTATCTCCGCTGATTTCTGTATAAGCCCCGTACAGCGCGTCTACGAGCGGAGAATCCTTCGGGTAAAACAAAGGATCGCCGATGCCGCGGACGGTAAAGGTGCCGCCGTCACAGTCAAGATACGGCTCTATTCCCTGAAGAAGCTGCTCTTTTGTGACTGTTACCGGAACACGGATATCGATCGTGCAGAAGATTTTTCCGTCCTTCATTCCGATGATGCCGTTGTTGAACGTCAGATTGCCGTATTCATCCTCGAATTTCAGGCCGCAGCCCGATCCGTCGCATTTCGTGCCGATATGCGAATTATAAAAATGTACGAACGCATCGTCAAAGCCGGCCTTTTCCAGTGCCTCCATCGTACAGCCGGCCGCATTGATGCCAAGAAGCGGCGTCGATGCGTGCGCTGCCACGCCTTCCGCGAAGATCGTGATTTTTCCGTTTTCTTCCGTCACTCTGAAGCTCTGAAGAGGCGTATCGGCTAATGCTTTTTTCAGGGCATCCTCCGTGACCTCTCCCGCAGGAATCACAGTCTCGCACTGATGGCAGACGGCGTTTGAGACAAAGCCGCCGCGGATGTCGAGGATCTTCGTCTGTTTGCTCTCGGCGACCATTCCCATGTGGCCTTTCTCGCCGTAAATGCAGGGAAAATTGCCGTCCGGCGTAAAGCCGAGCGTAATCGGCTCTTCCACTTCATTATAATGCGCCATACAGCGTGAGCCGGTCTCTTCATTGCAGCCCATCAGCAGGCGCACACGTTTATTCAGAGAAATTCCTTCGTCCCTGAGAAGCTTCATCGCATATAAGGAAGCAATCACCGGCCCCTTGTCATCCGTAGTGCCGCGGCCGTAATAACGGTCGCCGATTTTTGTCATGGCAAAAGGATCCGTATGCCAGCCGTCTCCTGCCGGTACGATGTCCAGATGTCCTGCGATGCCGATAATATCCCTGCCTTCGCCCATCTCGGCGTAACCGCAGTAATTATCAAGGTTCACGGTTTTGAAGCCCAGTGATTCAGCAATCTGAAGCGCTTCCGAAAGTACTGCTGCGGGTTCTTCGCCGAAAGGCTTTCCCGGCTTTTCTTCCGAGAGTTTAGAATCATGCTTCACAAGGCGCGCAAGGTTTTCGAATATTTCTTCTGATAGTTCCTGTATCTTTTCTTTCCGATTCATCAATCATTCCTCCATGGTCACTTTCCTGGTATTTTACCATAGAACAGATTTATAATCAACGCGTCCGCCTTATTTTTCACTTCCTTTCTGATCTCATTTGTGCTATGATTCATTTTAACAGATACGAAGCTCTCTGTGGGCGGAAAAATGAGAAAAGGAGATACGAAATCATGCTTTACTATGTCAATGGTTCTGCATCCGCCGAAGGATGCGGCACGAAGGAAATGCCCTTTCGCTGCATCGATGACGCTGCAAAAGCCGCACGGCCCGGCGACGAGATCATCGTCGCGCCCGGTATCTACCGCGAAAAGGTCACGCCGAGATTTTCCGGCACCGAAGACGCGCCGATCATCTACCGTGCAGAAATCCCCGGTCAGTCCGTCATTACCGGATCCGAAAAAGTCGCCGACTGGCATCCTTATCAGGGAAATGTCTGGTGTACCCGCATTGACAACGGTGCCTTCGGCGCCTATAACCCCTATAAGGAAATGGTCTGCGGTGACTGGTATTTCGCACCGACTGTCCGCCACACGGGTTCTGTGGTCCTGAACGACCGGATGATGTACGAGGCGGTAACGCTTGAGGAATGTCTCGCCGGGGAGAAAGACTTCACGAGCTGGGTTCCCGAGGAGTCCGTCTACAAATGGTATACCGAACAGGATGGGAATTCCACGCTGATCTACGCGAATTTCCAGGGTCTGGACCCCAGAAAAGAGGATGTCGAGATCTTTGTCCGCCGCAACTGCTTCATGCCCGACGAGAACGGGATCGACTATATCTCTGTTCACGGATTCGTTATTAAGAATGCCGCCACGACCTGGGCGCCGCCGGCAGCCTATCAGGACGGCGCGATCGGCCCGCACTGGTCGAAGGGCTGGGTGATCGAGGACTGCGAGGTCTATAACAGCCGCTGCTGCGGCATCTCGCTCGGCAAATACCGCGACCCCGAGAACGATATGTACTTCTACACGAAGCATGTCAAGAGTCCGACCCAGATGGAACGCGATGCTGTATGCCGCGGACAGTACCACGGCTGGCTTAAGGAAAAAGTCGGTTCCCATCTGATCAGACGCTGCCATGTTCACCACTGCGGACAGACGGGCATTGTCGGACGTATGGGCGCTGTTTTCTCCACGATCGAGTACTGCCATATCCATGACTGCTGCAATACCGCGCAGCTTGGCGGTGCGGAAACCGCCGGCATCAAGCTTCATGCCGCGATTGATGTCACCATCCGCCGGAATCATATCCACAACGACATCATGGGCGTATGGCTTGACTGGCAGTCGCAGGGCGCCCGGATCTCACAGAATCTGATGCACGACAATATGCCCCCGGAAGGCACGCTGCCCTCTCTCGGCTCCATGTACAGCAACGATATTTTCATCGAAGTCGGCCACGGCCCGACGCTGATCGACAATAACATCCTGATGTCGAAAGCTTCGGTCTCCATTCCGACAGAAGGTGTTGCCTGCGTACACAACCTGATGCTCGGTTCCTTCGTGACCGTGAATTCCGGCGTCGATTCCATCGTGAACGGCCAGCGCGAGCCCCGTTACACGCCTTATCACATGCATCACCGCACGGAGGTCATGGGCTTCATGACAATCCTGCACGGCGACGACCGGATTTACAACAATATCTTCGTACAGAACTATCCGGTGACGGATCCGGAGCGTACGCCCGAAAGCAATTTATATGAAGTTGCGGGAACCGCACCCTTCGATATCTTCCCCTCCTACGAGGAATGGATTGCGCAGTTCGACTTTACAAAGGAGCCGGTGATGGGCGCTCTGGCGAGCGCGCATTTCGGACATCTGCCGGTCTGGATCGACGGAAACGCGTACTTTAACGGTGCAACCGTCTCCAAACACGACCAGCACAGGCTTGTCAATGATACCGACAAGGTTTTTGCGCGTCTTGAGTGCGAAGACGGTAAATGCGTCCTGAAGACGAATATCTTTGAGCTTGTCAAGGGCTTCAAGGACGGAATCATCACTTCCGATGTGCTTGGCTGCGCCTTTGAGCCGGAACAGCGCTTCGAGAATCCGGACGGCACGGAAATCATCTTCAACCGGGATTATTTCGGCGGACACAGAGGTCTGTCTGCAATCCCCGGACCGTTTGCGGAAGCGAAGGATGAATACGTCGTTTGCTAATCCGGAAGAATACGCCGCTAATTAAGCGGAAAGAATCTGCCGCTTAATTTACCAAAAGAATCCCCCGGTACGCTGCATTTTACAGCCGTACCGGGAGATTCTTTTATGCAGATGATTTATTTTGGAAAAAGCTACGCACCTCAGGCCTTTTCCCTGCATTTTCCGATGAACCAGTCGAATACCGGCTTCATGCCCTCCAAAAGCAGCCTTTCCGGATGCCACTGGACGGCAAGAACACGGTCCATGAATGCGTAGCTTTCAATGACGCCGTCCGGGCTCACAGCATTCAGGATGAATCCCGGCGCAAGCTCCCTGACTGCCTGATGATGCGTGGAATTGACGATCAGCGTATCCTTTCCGGGAAAGATTTCCGAAAGCAGCGTTCCCGGGAGGACCGACACCGGATGCCTTGTATTCGCATTCTGGTGGGCAATATTCACCTCGGGCCGGTCAAAAATGTGCTGATCATGTTTCCCGCCCATCACCACATTCAGAATCTGCTCGCCGCGGCAGATCGCAAGGATCGGCTTTTTGCCTGCCATAAAGCGCCGTGCAAGAAGCATCTCCGTCCGGTCGCGCTCCACGGAAGCAAAGGAGGCCTTTTCGTGCGCTGCCTCTCCCAGAAACTCCGCGTTGATATCCGCGCCGCCCGATAAAATCAGTCCGTCGAACTCCTGATAAATCTGTTCTGCATCCTCCTCTGTTCGTACACAGCCGGTAAGAAAGGCAAGTCCCCCCGCTTCGTACACCGCATTCTGATAGGTCGGGGAGGGCTGGCCCATTTCTGGATTGCCAAGCGTATACGAAGCAACTGCGATCCGGGGCTTATTCATTATGCAATCCCCCATTTCGCGAGATCTGCAGCAGCTTCCAGCATTTCGACAAGAAGCTCGCGGTTATCCGTCAAAAGATCATAAACCGCATCCTCGGAAAGAACACCGCGTTTAAGATCCTGCGGCAGCTTTCCCACTTCGTCGTCTTCAAAATCCTTCCGCCACTCTTCGCCTTCGTAGTACGACGAAAGCGCACGTACGTCTTCCTGGATATCCGAAAAGGCGCTGAGTGCTTCCGAAAAAGTATCGAGCACGGCTCTTGCTCTGTTAAGCTTCTCCTCCATCTCTCTGATACGTTCTATCTGCTCCATTGAATACTCCTCTTTTATCTTTCCTCTTTCATGAGTTCCCGGATCGTCCAGGCAAAGCCTTTCGCCGTCCGCATCTCTCCATCCACAAAGTGATTGCCCGAATTCCACGCTAAAACGCTGTTTACGCCGTGTTCCTTCAGAATACGGTCACATTCCCGGATACAGCCGCCAACTGCCGCAAAAACCCGGTTTTTCGCTTTTTCCTCGCGGTCCCCGAGGCTTAAGTACACATTCCGTGTATGAATCTCATGTACTTTCACATAATCCAGGAAACCCGGAAACCAAACGGAAGGCGAACAGGCGGAAACCGCATCAAAGCTTTCCGATTCGAAAGCCGCGTAAAAAGCAAAGAGGCCTGCCAGCGAGTAGCCGCCGAGAACAACAAAAGGCGGCTGATATTCTTCGGACGCTCCCTTCTCATTCACGAAGGCCTCCCGGTGTTTCTGAAGAAGTTCCGGAAGGAGTTCTTCTTCGATCCTGCGAAGCGTCTCTTTCGCCCCGTGGCCGAAAGGAACTTTTCCAAACACCGGCGGTGCATCCCAGGGCGAAAGGTCCTCGTCCCAGGAGTTTACGGGCACAACAATGAGCCGGTAATCCGCCGCATCCGAAAACTCCCGGATCAGCTCGGCCTCCTTCTTTTCAGACTCCGCATGATGCTCTCCTTCCGGCTGGATCAGGAGAAAGCGGGCATCCGCCCGGCCATATGCATAATAGTTCATCCATCTCCTCCGTTCCTGACTGAATGCGCTTAGACACGGCAGCTTAACAAGCTCCAAAAAATCAGTCCGCAAAGGTCACGGGATTCCCGGTTCTTTCGAGTGCTTTTCTTACGGGGAGTCCGTCTTCTGTATCCGGGAATCCAAGCGCGAGTCCGCCGTAAACACGCTCCGATTTTTCCATGCCGATTCTGAAGAGGACCTCATTGACCGGATCAGAGCCGTTCAGCCACTTCAGCTGGTTAATCCATACGGAGCCGAGGTCCAGCGCATTCGCCATCAGCATCATATTTTCCAGGACGCAGGCGCAGTCCGCGATGTTGTTGCTGTAATCCTTCTGATTCGCGGTAAGAATCAGCACCGGCGCATGATAATGGAAGACGTAGCCGCCCTTTTTGGACGCGCGGATCGAATTTGCAAGCGACTTATAGGTATCCGGAAGAATCTCCATCTTCGCGAACTCTTCTTCCGCAAGCACGGCAAGTTCGTTAAGCAGATCTTTATTCCGGATTACCAGAAGATGCGTCGACTGGTTGTTTCCGCCGCTCGGCGCATGCCGCCCCGCTTCAAGGATCCGAGCGAGGAACTCCTCCGGAACCGGGTCCGGACGGAATCTTCTCGTGCTCCTTCTTGTCGTAATCAGTTCGTAAGCTGTCATTTAGATCTGTCCTCCTGTCTGTATACGGTTTCAAAGTTCATCAAGCGCCTCTTTCCTTCCGCTCTATTGACGGGCTGCTCATTTCTCAAAAATCTTCCTCAGCCACTGGTCTGCGAGTACCGGCCAGACCGCCGCTTCCGGATTCGGATAAGAGCGGAACTGATCGGCAATTTCCTGTGGGATCTCGCCTTTAAAGAAAGACAGCATCCCCGTAAAACGCGCTTTTTCATCTTCCGGAAGCGGAATCTCACCGCGCTCCACGGCTTCTGCGAGGGCGAAGGTCTGCGCCATCGTATAATGAGGCGCGTATTTATGGTCTGCCCAGTCCTGCGTCGCTACCGAAATGCCGTGGGCGCCGTCCGTAAAGACATGATGCGCGAAGGGAATGCCCTTCTCTTTCAGCGCGGCCGCCATCAGGATACTGTTCTCGACAGGAACGAGTTCATCCGTCGCCGTCTGCCACAGGAAGCAGGGAACCGTATCTGCAGTCACCTGTGTTTCGAGGGACATATAGTGCAGCATTTCTTCGGAGGCATCCTTTCCGAGAAGCGCCGTAAACGAATCCCTGTGGGCGTACTCTCCGGAGGTAATCACCGGGTAGCTGAGGACTGCCGCCTGCGGCTTGTTGCTGATATTGCTGTACTCCGGGTTTGTTTCAATGTCATCCTGATAATGAACGGCCAGGCTTGCGCACAGATGTCCCGCGGCCGAAAAGCCCGTGACAGCCAGTTTCTCCGGATCCGCGAAGAACGGGGCGGCATTTTTCCGTACGAAACGCACTGCCCTCGAAATATCATGAAGAGGCTGTTCATTCAGCGCACAAAGGTCCAGCATGTTGATCGAATAGGTCAGGACAAAGCACTGCCAGCCTTTCTCATAAAAGCTTCTTGCGACAATCTCGCCTTCTGAGGGAGAGACGAAACGGTATCCGCCGCCCGGTGCGATGATCATGACGGGGCGGACTTCCTCATCTTCGTGAAGATAGGAATGCAGAAAAGGCACAAAGCCATATGCTGCGGGGTAACTGTATTCTCCTTCTTCATAGAGAACATATTCTTTTTCTTTCATGATAAGCTCCTACTTACTCAAGTTCCGGACGCAGGGGATCAATGATCTCGGTCGCGTTTTCAAAAAGGTCGTTCAGACGGTCTTTGTAGTTCTCGTCCCCGGCTTCGGCTTTCACAGCCTCCCAGAGCCGCTCGCCGTCCAGGTTTCTTCGTCCCATTCTGAGATATCCGTCAGTCCGCTGCATATAGTACTGGTTGGAATCCACATTCAGGAAATAGTCGAAGCCATGCCGGTTCTTCATAATATCGTAGCGTTCATTGTAGCCTTCATACTCGTAGCCGCGCCAGGAGCCGATGTCCGCGCCGAACGGGAAGATCAGAATGTCGGTCTCCTCGCCGAGGATCGGACGGACCTCCCGGTCCCACATATCCGCATCCCAGTTGAAGGTTTCCATTGCGCAGGAGCCCAGGTTTTTGTGTCCCCAGCTGTGGCTTGCGAAATGCCAGCCCATGGCTTTCATCGCATCGGCGACTTCCTTCGCCTTTACCTTGTCCTCTTCGATATTCGGGTTCGGACCGCTAATTTCCTCCCGTTTATACTTCTCATTCGACTCGGTCGGCTCATAGTATTCGCAGCTGTCGTTGTACCAGAAATCGCAGGTTCTGTAGCCAAGGACGCCGTTGTAGCCGGTCAGCGCCGCGATCGCGCGTGCGCCGCGGTAGGAGAAATCCGGATGCATCTCAATGAAGTCCTCGAGACAGGGAAGAACGTCAAAGGATCCCTGAATAACGGTTCCGTCCGTAAGCGTCATCTCATTGGTTACTTTCCCGTCCTCGCCGATCACCAGCTTCGAGGGATATCCGTGTCCGGTCATATACTCATAATAGCTCAGATCGTCCACCGACAGAATAAACGGCTTCTTTCCTTCCGGCAGCAGGATCTGCTGGTAGCGCATCACACGCGTCCCGTCCGGCTGCTCTTCCATCCTTGCCACGTCATAGATATCGACAAGCACGAAATTATTGGCGTACATCGCATCCATGATCTTTGCGAACTCGTCGATTGTCGTCATGACCAGGTTATAGTCGTTCACCTTATCCCCGGCGATGGCGGGATCGAAAGCACGTGTCGGATCAGCGATCAGCGAGTGGAAGAACACCGTCGTGATATTGTTGTTGATCTGGAAAGGCTTCGCAGCGTTCTTCGCGGCCGTGTAGGAAGCGATCGCGGTATTGTAGCGCTCGATGTTCCCGTAGCCGGTAACCGATTTTACAAGGTCGATCGCAGCGTCATAATCATAGCCGGCCGCAAGGCGGTTCGCTTCATCAAGAAGCGGATCTCCGGTTTCCTTCAGCGTCGGTTCGCCCGCGTAATGAGCGAACTGAACGCCCGGCTGGATCGCGTGCACGACCGTTTCGATCGCGTGCTGCTTCTCCATCTTGATTTCCCAGGAAGATTTTTCCGGCGGGACCGGTTCATCCGACCCGGTTTCTTCGGTACTTTCTTCCGCCGTGCTTTCCGCGTCTTCCGCCGTTTCGCCTGTTTCCACGGAAGCGACCTCCTGAGCGCCGGACGGTTTCTCCGGCCGGTTCTTCAAGAACTTCTGAATGGTGAACGCCCCGATCACTCCGGCACCGAGCACCATCAGAATCACCGCGATCACCAGGATCAGTTTGCCGGTGCTGCGTTCTCTGCGCCTCGAGACCGATACATAACCGCTGACTACTCTTTTTCTGCGGCGCTGTTTCTTCCTGCCGCCAAAGAAGCCTCTCTTCACTGACATTTTGCTTAAATACTCCTTATATTGCCTCGCCTCTGGACCACTGTGCCTCATACAGCTCGTGATAGAATCCGCCGGCAGCCATCAGTTCCTCGTGTGTACCCTGTTCGATCACATCGCCGTCCTTTACGACCAGGATGAGGTCCGCGTCCCGGATGGTGGACAGCCGGTGCGCGATGATAAAGCAGGTCTTCCCTTCCATCAGATGGACCATCGCCCGCTGAAGCCGGAACTCCGTCCTGGTATCGACGTTCGACGTCGCTTCATCGAGAATCAGCATCTTCGCGTCCAGGAGCATCGCCCGCGCGATTGTGAGAAGCTGTTTCTGGCCCTTGCTGATATTGGAGCCTTCATCCGAAAGCTCGGTATCATACTGCTTATCGAGCCGCATAATGTACTTGTGGATATGGGCGGCTTTGCACACCCGCTCGACATCCTCTATCGTCGCGTCTTCCCGGCCGTAAGCGACGTTATCGAATACCGTTCCGTGGAAAAGCCAGGTATCCTGAAGCACCATGGCAAAGGCTTTACGCACAGAGTCCCGGCTGTACTTTCTCGTCTCGGTGCCGTCGACGTAAATATTTCCGCCGTCGATGTCATAGAAACGCATCAGGAGATTGATAATCGTCGTCTTCCCGGCGCCTGTCGGTCCGACAATCGCGATCACCTTTCCCGGTTCCGCCTTCAGGGACAGATCGTGAATGATCTGCTTCTCGGGCGTATAGCCGAAACGGACATGCGAAAGCTGTACCCTGCCCTTCACATCTTCGAGCGTCTTCTCATGCTCCGCAAGCGGCTGTTCTTCCGGCTCGTCAAGCATCCGGAAGACACGCTCGGCCGCGGCGATCGCCGACTGGATTTCCGACATGATATTCGCGCCTTCATTGATCGGTCCGGAGAATCGTCTGGAATACAGCATGAAAGCGGAAATATTGCCGAGCGAAATCCGGTTGAACATATAGAGAACCGCGCCGAGCACCGTCACGAGCGCTATCGAAATATTACTGATGAAGTTTACCATCGGTCCGTTGAACGCGCCCATGTAATCCGCCTTGTAATAGGCATTCACGGCGTCTTCATTCCGTTTCTGGAACTTACCGATGATATTGATCTGGCGGTGATAAGCCGAGAGCGTCTTCTGGCCGCTGATCATTTCCTCGATATAGCCGTTCAGTTCTCCGAGCTTTCCGGAACGCGCCCTGAAAAGCGGACGCGTAATGCCGGCGCGCGTCTTTGCCATGATAATCGTCAGCGGAATGGTGATCAGGAAGATCACGAGGAGCACCGGCGAAATTGTTACCATCATGACAAAGGAGCCGACAACGGTGACGACACTGGAAAAGAGCGCTACAACATCGCCCGAGAGCGAGGTGTTGATGGTATCGATATCATAGGTAATGCGGCTGACGATATCGCCCGCTGCATGGGTGTCGAAGAAGCCTACGCGGAAATTCAGGAGCCGGTCAAACATTTCCCGGCGCATCCCCGAAACGATCCGCTTCGTGATCTGGATCATTACAAGGGTCAGAAGGTAGCTTAAAATCGAAGAGATCACGACGGTTCCCAGCATCAGGAGGCAGTTTTTCACGACCGCATCCATCAGAACAGCGCCCTGTCCGGGCTCGATGGCGTCTACCGCATAGCCCGAAAGCTTCGGGGCGAGAAGTCCGATCAGGTTTCCGACAATGGTCAGTCCGATCGCGAGCGCCATCAGTCCTTTCTGCTGCATGACATATCGGAACAGGCGTCGGAAGGTATGGCGTTTGTTGACATCCTTGATTTCATTGCGCTCCTTCTCACGCTGCATACGGACCGTATCCATACAGTCCCGGTAGGTATTGCGCCGTGAAATGCTCTGCTGCTCCTCGATGACACGCTTCAGCACGTCCTCGTAGGTTTCCGCATCTTTGAACACCGGATGGTCTTTTGCGGCTTTCAGGATCCGGGCCTTATCTTCTTCGGAAAGCTCCGAAGACAGCGGACGCAGAGGATCCTCCTCCGAATGATTTCCTTCGCCCATCTGGGATTCGCTGATTTCCCGGTAAACTTCACAGCTTTCAAGCAGCTCTTCATGTGTTCCGTAGCCGATCATCTCGCCCTCATCGAGCACGATAATCCTGTCGGCGTCCATGATCGAACTGATCCGCTGCGCGACAATCACCATGGTCGTATCCGGATAATTCGTCCGGATCGCCCCGCGCATCCGCGCGTCCGTCTCGTAGTCGAGCGCCGAGCTGGAGTCGTCAAGGATAAGAATCCTCGGATTGCCCGCAAGAGCCCTCGCGACCAGAACCCGCTGCTTCTGTCCGCCGGAAATATTCGCTCCCCGGATGGCGAGTTCATAATCCAGTCCCCGTTCCATCGCGAAATCCGCCTGCGCGGACTTTAAGGCCCGAAGCACTTCCTCATCGGAAATCTCACGGCTCAGACGGACATTCTCGCCGATCGTGTCATGAAAAATGATGTCGTTCTGGAAAACCGATCCGAAAAACGACTTCAATGTCTCGTCATCGTAGCTGCGGACATTTTTCCCGTCCACATAGACAGCGCCCTCCGTGGTATCGTAAAAACGCATCATCAGGTTGACAATTGTGGATTTTCCGGAGCCCGTCGCGCCGATAATTCCGAGCGTTTCGCCCTTCTTCAGCGCAAAATCGATATCATGAAGCGCATTTTCGCCTTTCCCGTAGGCAAAGTTCACATGATCGAAAATCACCAGTCCCTGCGCTCTTCGCGCCGCCTCCTCCTCTTCTGTCTCAGAGGACGGTTCCGTCACCAGGTCGCTTTCCGTATTCAGTATCTCCGCGATACGCTTTCCGGAAGCCGATGCACGCGAGTACATATTGAACAGACGGGAAACAAAGAGCACCGCGTTCAGAATCGTCGTCACATAGGTCATAAATGCCAGAATCGTTCCGGATTCCGCGAGGCCGCTGTTGACGCGCTTCGCTCCGACATAGATTACAAGAACCAGACCGATGTTCAGAATAATATTGACGACCGGATGCATTCCGCCCATCACCGTGTTGGCCTTCTGGTCACAGGTGACGACGTCCATATTGATTTGTTCGAAGCGCTTTCTCTCCTGATCCGTCTTGCTGAGTGCCTTGATCACGCGGATGCCCGCAATGTCCTCACGGACAATCCTTACAAAACGGTCCAGCGCCGCCTGCACCTTCCGGAACATCGGAATGCCGAAATGCGAAAAGAGATAGACAAACACGGCCATCGGCGGAAGCATGGCAAGCATCAGAAGTGTCAGCCTGACATCAAGGAAGAATGTTATCAGTAGAGATCCAAGGAACATGATCGGCTGACGTACGCCCATACGCTGAATCATTCCGAGGAACTGATGCACATTATAGGTGTCGCTCGTGGCGCGGCTGATCAGGGACGAGGAGCCCACTTCCTCCTGCTGCCGCTGCGTCATATAGTTGATTTTGGCGAACAGCTCCAGACGGATTTTCTCGGTTGTATTGCGCGCAACCAGTGCTGCGGAGCGGTTTGCGAGCACATTTGCAAAAAAGGCAACCGCGGCAAAAGCCAGCATCACAATGCCCCAGAGAATAATCTGCATAAGGCTGCCGGTCGGAACCACAGAGTCAATCATTACCTTCAGCGCCCACGGAATCAAAAGCTCTGCGATCGTCGCGATTACTTTGATAAGGAAGCCCCGGAGCATTCTTCCCCTGTAGGGACGAAGAAAACCGAAAATTTGTCTCATATTAAGTCACATCCTGATGCGAAATCTGGTACAAGCACGGCTACACGGGTCAGCACGGCTTTTGTCACATCATCCTTTCAACGCTATTTGGAATTATTATAGCATAAAAAACGAAAATGGAACAGCCGGATATTAAAAAGTTTCATTGTCTGAATCGACCCGTCCGGCTGAAAATGATAAACAGGCAGAATCACGTCATTCTATCGGCAAGGAAGAGATCTGCGCAGGCAAAAAAAGAGGAAACATGCAAAAATTCACATGTTTCCTCACTTTTCTTTCAGCTGATGACGGGACTCGGACCCGTGACCTCCTCACTACCAATGAGGTGCGCTACCACCTGTGCCACATCAGCAAATCTGCAACAAATGGTATAATACACTATCCGTCCCGTTTTGTCAAGAACAAAAAATAAAAGTTTACGTAAGCGCTCCCTTTACTCCTCCGCGCCGGGAAGCTCTCTTCCAAGCTCGAGGCAGGCCTCACGGATCACGAGAATCAGTTCATCGTCGGTAATAACGGTCACGCGTCCGTTTTCATACTCTTCATCGACCCATTCCTTCACCCGGACAACCAGCGGATCGTCCTTCGTCAGCTTCTTTGCTTCCGGAAGATGGAAATAATTGTTGATCCAGACGGCAATGCCCGCTACGCCGGAGGTATTCGAAACCGCGACAAGCGGCGGCCGGTTCAGGAATTTTCCGGTATCGAAAATATTGTAGATTTCTTCATTCTTCAGGAGACCGTCCGCATGTACGCCTGCACGCGTGACATTGAAGTTCCTGCCGACGAAGGGGGTTCTGGGCGGAATACGGTAGCCGATCTCTTTCTCGTAGTACTCCGCAAGCTCGGTGATCACTGTCGTATCCATGCCGTCGAGCGTTCCCCGGATCTGGGCATATTCGAATACCATTGCCTCTAACGGCGTGTTTCCGGTGCGTTCTCCGATACCGAAAAGACTGCAGTTGATGCCGCCCGCGCCGTACAGCCAGGCAGTCGTGGAGTTGACGACAGCTTTGTAGAAGTCGTTATGGCCATGGAATTCAATCCATTCCGACGGGAATCCCGCGTGGACCCGGATGCCGTAGATAATGCCCGGGATGGAACGCGGTACGACGGCGCCGGGGTAGTTTACGCCGTAGCCCATGGTATCGCAGACACGAACCTTGACCGGCATGCCGTATTCCTCGGAAAGCTTCATGAGTTCATTGCAGAAGGGAATGACAAAGCCGTACAGATCGGAACGCGTGATGTCCTCCAGATGACAGCGCGGGATAATCCCGAAATCAAGGCACTGGCGCACGATTCCAAGATAATGCTTCATCGCTTCCGAACGTTTCATATGAAGCTTATAGAAAATATGGTAGTCGGAGCAGCTGACCAGAATTCCCGTCTCGGGCATGCCGATCTCCTTAACAAGCTGGAAATCCTTCTCGCTTGCGCGGATCCAGCCCGTAACCTCCGGGAAACGGTATCCGCGTTCCATGCACTGAACCACCGCATCCCGGTCCTTCTTGCTGTAGAGGAAGAACTCCGACTGGCGGATCTTCCCCAGCGGTCCGCCGAGGCGGTGCAGGTAGTCATAAATCTTCACAATCTGTTCGGTCGTATACGGAGCTCTCGACTGCTGGCCGTCCCTGAAAGTCGTGTCCGTGATGAAAATATCGTCAGGCATGTGGTGCGGGACGACACGGTCGTTGAAAGCGATTTTCGGAATTTCGGAATAGGGGAACATGTTGCGGAAAACCGCCGGATCCTCTACTTCCACCATGGAATACATATGCTCTTCAAGCTGAAGGAGATTGGACTGTCTGTCCAGATAAACTCTGCGTTCCGGCATAACTGAACCCTCCTTTTTACTTTAATATGCTAAAGTGATAAATAAAATTGAAATGTATCATACCACACTTTTTCGGTTTTGTCTACAAAATTGCATCGATATGGCCGAGGTTTTCGGAAGCTTCCGTCCTGTCTGCCGCACTGACCGCTTCTTTCAGGATTTCTGCGTCCGTATAAATATCCCCCAGGCGGAAGGCCAGATCTCCGGACTGCCGGATTCCGAACATGTCTCCGGGCCCGCGCATTTTCAGGTCCTCTCCCGCGATAAAAAAGCCGTCGTTGGAGCTCGCGAGCACCGACAGGCGCTTCTTTGACTCCTCGGTATTCGTCGTGTCCACAAGGATGCAGTAGGACTGATCTTTTCCCCTGCCTACGCGTCCCCTGAGCTGGTGCAGCTGGGCGAGCCCGAAGCGTTCGGCGTTTTCAATCAGAATGACCGTCGCATTCGGCACATCGATGCCTACTTCGATGACGGTAGTGGAGACAAGGACCTGGATACGGTTTTCGGCAAAATCCTCCATAATCCTTTCCTTTTCCTCGTTCTTCATCCTGCCGTGCAGATATTCCACATGGATTGACGGAGGATACACTTCCGACAGCTTTTTCGCGTAGTCCGCGACATTTTCCCCTTCGGAAGCTTCCGACTCCTCCACGAGCGGGCAGATGATATAGGCCTGATGCCCCGCCTCCGCCTGTTTTCGGATGAACTGGTACGCCTTCGCACGGTAATCAATATCGACAAGCGCATTTTTGATCGGCTGCCGGTTCTTCGGCAGCTCGTCCATCACCGAGATATCCAGGTCTCCGTATACAATCATGGCAAGCGTCCGCGGGATCGGCGTCGCGCTCATGACAAGAACGTGCGGCGAATGTCCCTTTACGGAAAGCGCCTTCCTTTGATTTACGCCGAAGCGGTGCTGCTCGTCGGTGATGACAAGCGCCAGGTCCTCGTAGCGCACCTTCTCCTGAATCAGCGCATGCGTTCCAACAACAATATCTGTCTGATGCATGGAAATCTTCTCGCAGATTTCCCGCTTTTCTTTCGCACTCATACTGCCAACAAGCAGGGTCACGGAAAGACCGAGGCCGTACTGTTCCGAGAGCTTCATGAAATTCTCGTAGTGCTGGCGCGCAAGCACCTCCGTCGGCGCCATGATCGCACTCTGAAAACCGGAAAGCGCCGCGAGATACATTGCCGTAAAAGCGACGATGGTTTTCCCCGAGCCGACATCTCCCTGCACCAGCCGGTTCATGACCCCCGGCCCGGAGATATCCGCTTCGATTTCGGAAAGAACTCTTTTCTGCGCTCCGGTCAGTTCATAAGGCAGCCGCTTCAGGAATTCCTCCGCCGCAGGATGTGTCTCAATCGGAAAGGCATTCGGTTCCGCTTCCGCACTCTCCCGCATCTGCCGGACCCCGAGGATGAACCGGTAAAACTCTTCAAAGACGAGGCGCCTTCTCGCGGGAATCAGCGTATCGCGTGTTTTCGGGAAGTGAATCTCCCTAAGCGCTGCAGAAAGCGGCTCCAGGCGGTAATCGGAAAGCATTTTTTCCGGAAGGCTCTCTTCCATTTCGAAGCCTGCAGAAAAGACCTGCCGCACCGCATCCTGCAGCATTTTCTTCGTCAGCCCCTTCGTCAGAGGATACACCGGCTGCAGCGTTTTCTTCAGGTTTTCGTAGTCCGAAAGCTTCAGAATCTGCGGCTGCTCCATGTGCCTTAAAGCGCCCTGGCCCGTCAGTTTTCCCCGGAAAACATACTGCGAACCCGCATGAAGCGATTTCGAGAGATACGGCATATTGAACCAGGAGAGCCGAAGCGAGGCTCCCATGTCGTCACGGATGACGGCGCTTGTGATTTTATAGCGCCTGACATAGCGGGTCTCGGGCGCCTGCATCAGGACTCCCCGGACGGATGCAAAGTCCCTGCGTCTTGCCTGTTCAATTGTCACGGGATCCGTGAATTCCTCATAGGAGGATGGATAATAGCGAAGGAGTTCGCCGACCGTCCGGATGCCGACGCGCCGGAAAAGCGCCGCCGTTTTCTCTCCGATGCCGCGAAGCTCCAGGATGGGCATTGACTCGTTCATAAGCATTCGTTCTCCTAAAAAAGACAGGCTTCTGCGATAAGGCATTGGACTGCCCCCTGAAAGAGGAAGGGGGTTTTCTTCCAAACGATTTGATAAAGAGAAGCGCGTCCCGTTTAAAAATCCGGGGCGCGCTGCACACACTCTCTCTGCCTCCGAAGTGATCCCCGGAAGGCTTTACTCTACGGAAATAATATAGTAATAGACCGGCTGTCCGCCGTAATTGACTTCAACCTCGGCATCCAGCGTTACGTCCGACAGGACTTCCGCCAGCGTTTCCGCATCCTCGTCATTCATATCCTTGCCGTAATAGATACTGACTACCGAGCTGTCTTCCGTCACGCACTTTCCGACTGCCTCGTGAATCACCTCATTCAAATCCTTGCCGTCCGCGAGAATTCCCTTGCCCGAAAGCGCCATATAATCGTTCTTGTGAATTTCTACACCGTCGATCACCGTATCGCGGACTGCGTAGGTTACTTCAATGGTACGAACCGTCTTGCGGGCTTCGTTCAAAGTGGCCTCATTATCCTCCGGCCCGGCATCCGGCATATAGGAAACCAGGCAGGAAATGCCTTCGCATACCGTGCTTGTCGGGATGACGATCAGCTTCTTGTCCTTTACAAGATGCACTGCCTGATTGGCAGCAAGCACAATATTGGAATTATTGGGAAGCACAAAAACTGTATCCGCATTCACATAGCCTGCCGCATTCAGGAAATCATCGGTCGAAGGATTCATTGTCTGTCCGCCCTCGATCACATAATCCACGCCGAGATCCCGGAAAATCTGCGCAAGCCCTTCTCCGGCTGCAACCGCGATAAAGCCGACAGCCTTATGCGGCATTTCCTTCGGCTGTTCCCGTGCCGCTGTTTTCTTTTCTTCCATTCCGGGAGTATTCTTGAAGAGCCGTTCATTATGCTCTTCCCGCATATTGTCAATCTTAATTCTGGAGAGCGAGCCGTAGGTCAGCGCCCGCTGCAGAGCGAGTCCCGGATCATTGGTATGCACATGGGTTTTGACATAGTCCTCGTCCGCGACACAGACGATGGAATCGCCGATCGACTCCAGGAAAGCCTTGTATTCTCTCTCTTCTTCCGCGGGGAAGGGCTTCTCCAGATTAATGATGTATTCGGTGCAGTAGCCGAATTTGATGAATAAATGATGATTTTGGAGATTGTGATGGACT
>CAMVNR010000032.1 GCA_947168905.1 uncultured Lachnospiraceae bacterium | reverse complement strand
AGCCGCAGTAGGGACAGACATTGCCTTCTTCGTATACATTCATGCAGCCAAGACACTGCTTACTCATAAATTACCTCTCAAAAACAAACTTTTTATAAATGCTCTCGATCGAATTCAGGTATTTCGATTCAATTTTGGAGCGGAAGCAAATTTCGTTTAAGGGAATCTGCCCATCGTTTGCTTCTGTAATCATTAAAAAGCTCTGATATGAATTACCGAGCATCCAGGCGAGAAGACGCTCGCCGGCCTTTTCTTCATTCTTCGACCCGGCTCCTAAGCTCCATTCGTACACAAATCCGCATTTGATCTTGCTGCTGTCATAATAGACAAAGCTCTTCTCGTAGTTGGTCAGCGTACTCCGGACCTCGTTTAGGGACATGGTGGTCGAGAGCATGACGGGACTTGAGTTCTCCGTGTTATCCATAAAGTCCTTCTTGCTTTTTCCTGCCGTGAGATCGGGGAAATTCGCCTGAATAACCGCGTTATGAAGATCATCTACGGAAATCTGGTCGCCGATGTCTCCGAAGTCCGCCGGATCGGAGAAAAATTCTTTATCATATTCCACGAAGGAAGCGCCGTTCGTAATCACATAGGCTAACGGAACTTCGATTCCCAGCGGAATCTGTTTATACTCCTTATAGTAATGTGTGTACTGATTCAGGAAGAGGCAATCGGAGGCCTGGATGGTATCCAGAATATCCTTCGCATCACGCGCATCCTGCAGGACGCTTTCCGGAAGACCGCTGGACTCAAAGAGGTCCGGAAGCGTGCCTTCTGCCTGTGCCTTTGCAATTTCTTCTGCGTATTCCGCTTCCGGGATTGCCTTAAGGTCAATGGTCACATTGGGATACTCTCCGATAAAATCCGAAACCACCATGTTCATGGCTTCTTCCTCGGAAGATCCCTCCGCCACGGAGAACCAGACAGAAATATCTGCCGGCTGCAGTTCCTCTTCCCGCTGCTTCCCCAGATACTGGGTAATCACGATGATTGCCGCAACAGCCATTACGAGAACACCGGCAGCGATTCCGGATACCTGGCGGGCCCTGCGGCGTTTCTTTTCCTTCGCGAGCGTAAGGACGTTCTTTTCGCCGTTGATGGCCTTAATCATGTCCTCGGCATTTCTGAAGCGCATATGCGGCTCCAGGGCCATGGCCTTCATGATTGTATTGTTCAGATTCTCCCCGATATTCGGATTGATCTCTGATGGCTGCAGGACCTTGTTTCAATTTTACGGTTCGTGGACTCATCCGGCTTTACCCCGGTCAGCATGGTGTAAAGTGTTGCGCCGAGCGCGTAAATATCCGTCCAGGGACCGACATTTCCGTGTTCGTCATACTGCTCCGGCGGAGAAAAGCCCGGCTTCATCACGCGGTCGATGCCGTCATCCGTTCCGTCGGTCAGCTTTGCCGCACCAAGGTCCATCAGTTTCACGCGGGGAGTCTCCCCCCGACAGATAAAGATGTTGTCCGGAGCAACGTCCCTGTGGATAATATTCGCTTTATGCAGGGAACAAAGCGCGGCCGCGACCTCGGTGGCGATAAAGCAGGCAAAGCTCTGGTCGACCTGTCCGCGGGTCTCGATGATGTAATCCTTGAGAGAGATTCCCTCAAGGTATTCCATGACAAAATAGGTCGTATTATTCTCTTCAAAAAACTCAAAAACGTTCGGAATACTGCGGTGGTTTCCGAAACGCGCCATGGTGCGCGCCTCCGCGAGGAAACGTTTTTTGAAATATTCAAAATCCTTTAAGGCCGCCTGAGTGACAATCAGCGTTCCGGTCCCGGGCGCACGGGTGGAAAAAGAACGCGGAAAATACTCTTTAATGGCGACGACAACTTCAAGCTTCGTATCAAAGGCTTTATATACAACGCCGAAACCGCCCTGTCCGACCGCCCGTCCGAGGAGGTAACGGTTCTGCAGCATGGTTCCCGGGGCCAGCTGAATCGCAAGCTTGGGCTGTCCGTTGTTCTCTTCTCCGCAGTACGGACAGTAAACAAACGGCTCTGTGTGCTTTTTAAAACAGTAATAGCAGTACTGACCGCCGGACCGTGCTGTCATCTGTACCGGAGCGTTCTGATGAGGCGCTGTCTGATAGCTATACGCTGCTGACTGCCCCTGCGAAGAAGACGAAATCACGGTAGTTGCATCCGGCGCCGGAGCCTGCTGGGGTGGTGCCTGGTAAACCGGAGCCTGCTGGGACGGCGACTGGTAAGCCGGAGTCTGCTGGGACGGCGACTGGTAAACCGGAGTCTGCTGAGACGGGGCCTGGTAAGCCGGAGCCTTCTGGGATGGCGCTGTGCCGGGATACATAAGTCCCGACAGAACCGTCGTTTCTCCTGCAGCAGGATAGCTCGTTTCTTTCGGTTCCGCTTCCTTTGCTGCTTCCTGTTTTACCTCCTGTCCGGGCATGAATCCCGAAGAAGGCGCCTTCCCTGACTGAGCATGGATTCTGACATAGTCGTCCTCATTCTCAACGACCGCAGCCTTCCCGCAGACCGGGCAGAAATAACTCTGCCCGTTGTCAAAAAAATGCCCGTTTTCACACAATACCATTCCCATAATGAATCTCTCTTTATCCGTACCTTGATCGTTTATTTCAGAATTTTTACGGCGATTGCCGTATTATTGTCCATATTTTTGCCGGCTCCGTTTTGGAAGACCAGCGAAATCATTCTGCCGAGCCAGTCCGCCGTATCCGAGGACTCCTTCATACACTGCTCCATTTCCTTCTCGGTAATCAGCTCCCAGAAGCCGTCGGAGCAAAGAAGAAAGGCATCATATTTGCCGAATCTCTGCGGCTTCATCACTTCATATTTCGGCTCGTCCCATTCCGTCCCCATGGCACGCAGGAGAAGGCTTCTGTCCGGATGATTGCGGATCTCTTCATCCCTGATTTCATGGGAAAGCACCATCATCTGCGTCACACTGTGATCCAGCGTCCGTTTCCGGATCTTTCCACGTTTCCACAGATAGATCCTGGAATCGCCGATATGTCCGATGCTGACTTTTTTCCCGTCCGAGACAACCGCGGTCGCAGTCGTTTTCATCTTCTGCTCGGCGCGGAGCCTTTTCTGTTCCTGAAGGAGCTTTGCCTGGGCATTCTCAAATGCGGCGGGAATAAACGAGTCGGGATCCGCCGCATTCATAATGTCCTCTGTCAGTGAGCGGATCACCAGCTGTGATGCCTGATCGCCCATCCCGTGTCCGCCGAGTCCGTCACACAGAAAAAAACCGGTCAGGAAGCTTCCGCCCTGGACTGCACAGGAGTCTTCATTGACAGGTCTGCTTCCGATATGCGAATAGAGCGCATACTGAAAGCCGCGCCCTGAAGGTGTATAAATTATATTACTGATGATATCTGACACATAAGCCTCCAAAAACACATGATCTATAAAATTTTATCAAAAAACCCCTGATAAATCAATCTGTTTCACCTAAAAAAGAGCTTCTTTTATCGGACAGCTTTCTTAAAGAGAGACCGAAGAAATCATGTTTTTTAGCCGCAGGGCCGGTTTCTCCTTGCGAATCGGGATTCATGGTGATACAATCATGGAAATAAGCGGCATCAGGAAAGGACTTTTATGGGACTGACACGCCTCGCGCTTCGCTTTGCGCTTAAAAAGCCGAAAATCGAAAGCTTCTCCCGTTTTCTCTTCATCGGGCCTCACCCGGATGATATCGAGATCGGCGCCGGTGCTGCAGCCGCCCGCCTCGCGTCACTCGGAAAAGATATCTGCTTCCTGATTTTAACGGACGGACGATACGGAGACGGCGCGTTCACTTCTCTTCCGGACGGTTCCCCGGTACCGGAAGACCCGGCCAGGAAAGGCGAAGCCCTTGCAGAAATCCGCCGGCACGAATCTGTCTCATCCGCCGCTCTTCTCGGCGTCCGTGACGTCCGTTTCCTGAACCTCTGTGACGGCGGCGGATACGAACTGAAGGATATGCAAAGAGGCATTGCCGGAGTCGTCTCCGATTTTCAGCCGGAAGTCATTTTCGCGCCGGATCCATTGTCCCGCTCCGAGTCCCATAAGGACCATCTGAATGCCGGGTTCGCCGCGAGAGAGATCGCCTGCTTCGCGCCCTACGCGGGTATTATGGCTGGCTACGGAGCAGAGAAAGCCGCCGATGTTCAGGCAATCGCTTACTATATGACTGCAAGGCCCAATGTCTTTGTCGGGACCGCCGGACTTCTGAAGCTGCAGCTTTCCTCGGTTTTCGACTGCCATAAGACCCAGTATCCCGCAGGTTCTCCGGAGGCAAAAGACATCGCCCTGTACTTAAAGCTCCGGGCGCATGATTTCGGTCTTCGGTCTTTTCACAGAACCGCCGAAGGTTTCCGTATGCTTACGAAAACCGAAATGCACTGTCTGCCGGAAGCCGGCGAATGATTCTATAACAGCGAAGCCCCATGAAAACGGCCGGCCATCACTCGATGGCCGGCTTTTTTGTTTCGTTCTTTAAAAGCATGCAGAACCGCCGCTTATTACCGGCTCCCGGGTTTTCAGCCCATGACCGCTTCGACTTCGTACTCGCCCGGAACTGAGGACGGCGGAATAATGTTTCCTTCCACCTTTTTGCCGTTCACGGTCATGCACTTAATGCCCTTCTCGACGCCGTCCGGATTCGTGACATGGATCTTATAGGTCGATCCGCGGAACTTACGCGTAATGCAGAGTTCCTTAAAGTCCGCAGGAACACAGGGATCCACAGCCAGGCCTTCGAATTCGGGCCGGATGCCGAGGATGTACTGCGAGACATTCACGAAGGTCCAGGCTGCGGTGCCCGTCAGCCACGAGTTCTTCGCTTCGCCGAAGTGGGGGGCATCTTTGCCTGCGACCATCTGCGAGTAAACGTAGGGTTCGGTAGAATGGATTTCGGAGATCTCCTCGACATACGCAGGAGCGGTTTTCTTCCAGATCTCGAATGCGCGCGAGCCTCTGCCGATCCGGGTTTCGCCGATCGATACCCAGGGATTGTTATGGCAGAAAATACCGGCGTTTTCCTTATATCCCGGCGGGTAAGAGGAAATCTCGCCAAGTTCAAGGTGATACTTCGTGTAAGCCGGCTGCTGCAGGACGATTCCGTACTTTGTATCCAGACGGTCACGAACGGAATTCATTGCCTGAAGCGCCTTTCCTTCCTTAATGCCGACGTCCGCAAGTACGCAGAAGCCGTTGGACTCGATGAAGATCTGGCCTTCCTCGCATACATGGGAGCCCACCGGATTCGAGAACGCATCATAGGCGCGGATAAACCATTCACCGTCCCAGCCTGCCGAAAGAATCGTGTCGTACATCTTGTCGACTTCCTTCAGCGCGTCGGCCGCTTCCTCGTCAAAGCCGCGAAGCTTCAGCATTTCTGCATATTCTTTTCCGTACTTCACGAACATGCCTGCGATGAAGACCGACTCGGCGACCGGACCCTCCGAGGGGCCGAAGGTCTGGAAGGATTCACCCGGATACTCCGAGAAGCAGTTCAGGTTCAGACAGTCGTTCCAGTCTGCCCGGCCGATCAGCGGCAGTCCGTGCGGCCCCAGATGCGTTCTCGTGAAATTGAAGGAACGGCGGAGATGCTCGAGAAGCGTTGTGGCTACACTCATATCGCAGTCATACGCCACCATTTCATCGAGAATGCCGTCGTCGCCGGTTTCCTTGATGTAAGCGGCAACGCCTGCAACAAGCCACAGCGGGTCATCATTAAAGCCGGAACCGATATCGGCATTGCCCTGCTTCGTCAGCGGCTGATACTGATGGTACGCGGAACCGTCCTGGAACTGCGTCGCCGCAATATCCAGAATACGCTGGCGCGCACGGTCCGGAATCAGATGCACAAAGCCGAAGAGGTCCTGTGAGGAATCACGGAAGCCCATGCCTCTGCCGATGCCGGATTCGTAATAGGACGCGGAACGCGACATGTTGAAGGTGACCATGCACTGATACTGATTCCAGATGTTGACCATGCGGTCGAGCTTCTCGTCGCCGGTCTTTGCCTGGTAGATCGAAAGCAGGTCATCCCAGTACGCACGCAGATCTGCGAGCGCCTTATCTACCTGCTCGTCGGTCTGATAGCGCGCGATCGCTGCAACAGCACCGTCCTTTTTAATGATGCCGGGCGCTTCCCACTTGTCGTCCATCGGATTCTCATTATAGCCGAGAAGGAAAATGAAGCTCTTCTCTTCGCCGGGCTCAAGCGTCACCTTAATGTGATGCGAGCCGATGACTGCGCCGCCGGATGCAATGGAGTTGTAGGAGGTATTCTCTGCGAGCGCTTTCGGGTTGCCGGTGCCGTTATAGACGCCGATGAAATCATCGCGCTGTGTATCGAAGCCGTCGATCGGACTGTTGACCGTATAGTAGGCGTAATGATTGCGGCGCTCCCGGTACTCCGTCTTATGATAAATCGTCGAGCCGACCAGCTCGATTTCACCAAGCGAGAGATTGCGCTGGAAGTTTTCGCCGTCGCTCTGTGCATTCCAGAAGCAGAATTCAACATAAGAATACAGATCAAGGGTCTCTGTCTTATCGCCGGTATTTTTCAGTTTCAGACGGTTGACCTCAAGCCACTCCTTTAACGGAACAAAAGCGAGAAGATCCATCGCGATCGGGCCTTTTTCGGAGAAAATCTCGGTATAGCCGAGGCCGTGATGACACTCATATTTGTCAAGCGGCGTCTGTACCGGCTGCCAGCCCGGCGTGAAAACCGTGTCATTGTGGCGGATATAGTAGTACCGGCCGTTGGTATCGCGCGGAACATCGTTATAGCGGTAACGCGTGATACGCAGCATCTTGGCATCCTTATAGAAGCTGTAGCCGCCCATCGTGTTTGAAATCAGCGAGAAGAAATCCTCATTTCCGAGATAGTTGATCCAGGGCTGAGGCGTCATCGGCGTCTCAATCACGTACTCGCGTCTTGAATCGTCAAAATGGCCAAATTTCATCTTTTCATCCTCCAGTCAATATTTCCGGCAGCCATCGGACGGCTCCGGATGATGCTTTATTACATATTACATAAAAACACGCAAAAATTCAAGAAAAATTATGTGAAAAATCCCGTTTTTCATGCATCAGATCTTTTCCTGGCAAAAGCATCGAAGGCAGCAGCGATAAAGATCGCCAGGGAGTTCCAGTAAATCGCAATCTCATTCTGGTCCGGGCACATCGTTTCGTCCAGCCAGTATTTGGCAGGATACACTTTCTTATCCAGTTTTTCCTGCGCAAGAGACGACGGATTCGAGAAAGCAGGATCAACCTTTTCATAGCAGCGCGCCGTCCGAACGCTGCAACAAGCGGATTCAAAAAAAGAGCCGTAAACCCTGGAAAATATTTCGTTTCCCTGAGTTTATGGCTCTTTCTTCTGGCTATGGAGTAGACGGGAGTCGAACCCGTGTCCGAAAACCCCTCCACCGAACTTTCTACCATCATAGCTTATCTATTTTTATTCCCGCAAGCCTGCACCGGTAAGCAGGAGAGGCTCTTTTGGTAGCTTCATGAATCTTGCTCCGCCGCAAAGCTTAGGAGGAGCAGTTCCCCGTAAAGTCGAAGCCCGCTTACCCGGTTACGGGAAACCGGGGCGAACTGCCGCCTGTGATCAGGCAGCGTATGCTAAATTATCTTCAGCGTTTATATTTAGTTTTCCGGCTTTTTGCATGGTCCGGTACATGGATGGCTTATCCGGATTCAAAGTCCCCGTCGAAACCGGTACTACCCCTTAAAACACTGGGATTATACCGTACGGGGACTGTTTTGTCAAGAAAAGCTTCGAAACCGCGGCCGCTTTTTCGCTGTCTTCTTAGCCTTACTTCCTTTTCCCTATCCGTTTCAACAGTACAATCAGTACGATGACGGCCGTAAGGGAAGCCCCAAGGATCATGAGCAGGATGATCGGATGCTGCGGGTCATCCGTCACAACCACTGCCGGCTCTTTTTCCTTTACCGTCTCAGGTGCGGTTTCTTTTTCGGGGACCAGGAGGTGCACTGACTGAGCCTCGTCGGAAAAATCCTCGTGGCGTGCTATGATGACGCCCCGGTATTCCAGACTCTCAAAAGCAACCACCGTCTTCCCGGCCAGTCCTGTTGTGTCGATTTCCCCGAACACTATTTTTTCCATGCCGCTGCTTTTTTCCGGCTGGATGATCTTTGAGAAGGAAACCGCCTGCCCTTTCGGATTTTTCAGCGTTTCCTCCGTCTCCCGGATCATCAGGGTTCCTGTAAGAGTATATTCCTCTCCGGGGATCAGATTGTCATAGAAAACACAGTCTTCAACCACCGTCTTCTTATCTGGAAGCACCGTCTTTTCCCCGCTTTTTTTCTCAACCGCCGATGTCCTGACAGACGGATACCTCAGGGTCTGGCTCTCATCATTCAGATCCGCATGCCGGAAAATGACCGTTCCCTGATACATGAGTTCTTCGAAGACTACTACAGAAGCGCCGGCGAGAAGCTCCGAACTCAGGTCATATTGCAATTCCCTGGTACCATCCGGTTCTTCCGCCGTAAAGTGAGCAAAAGCACGGGCCGGCTTCCCGTCTTCTGACAGGACCGCATCTCCTGCCAGGTGCTTTATTCCGTTAAGATCGGTGAAATCCTCTTTATAATGCAGGGTTCCGGACAAAGTATAGTCCTGTCCGGCAATCAGGTTTTGGTAGGTGACTGTATCAATAATCTTTTCCGTTTTTCCGACCACACCAAGATGCGTACCTGTTTTCGCATCCTGTGCCATGGTCCTTCCATCGGGAAAAACAACCTGCTGCTCCGTATCCGAGAGGTCGTCGTGCTTCAGTATCACTTCCCCTGTTTCGCTGTCATAAAGGAACTCCGTCACAGTCACGGTCTTTCCTGCCGCCTCCGTGATATCCGGAGTGAAAGCCGGCATTTTGACTGAGCCGCTGTTAGGAATGATTAAGATCCCTTCCTCTTCCCGGCTTTCGCCCTCTCCATAGAAGGGCCGGATCAGCTGTTCGGATACGCAGTCCTTCCCCTCAGAGTCTCTGAGAAGCTTCCCGGTTTTGCTGTCTCTTAGCTCTCCCCTTAGAAGATATGTTCTTCCCGGTTCGAGATTCTCATAGCTTACAGTATCGATGATTTCCGGCCGGATCAGAGCGCCCTGTCTTTCTCCGGTGGCAGCGTCTGATGCAAAAGTCTGCATCCGGGGGATGAAAATCATCTGCCCGGGATCAGAAAGCGAGGCATTATGCGAAACAAGTTCTGTCCACTCGTCTTCATGCAGCACATAAAACCGATCAATAGCATGCAGCCTTCCGCTGAGAAGTTCCTCGGTGGATAAGCTGATTGATATTTTCTCGGTTCCTCCCGAAACCGTGCCGACATCAGGCACCGGAGGACTGAATTCTTTCGAGGCGGTTCCCAGGCATTTGGGTGCTGTTCCCCGATCGTCTGTGTACCAGACCTCCAGGTCCGCTTTATAGCGGTTATAGGAATTCAGGGCTTCATAACGGATTGTATCGGTAAACTCCACATTTTCCCCGAAGACGATGGTTTTCTCTCCGGTTTCACTCACTGCAAACGATGATTCCGGCCGGATTTCACGGTCCATGAATATCCCCGCAAGCTCAACCGTCTCACTGTCAGGGAAAATACTGTCCAGGTTTTTAAGACTCTCTTCGTCAAAAACCACCTGCATCAGCATATCATGACCGGAATTCTCGGCGCACCGGATCTCCGTGATCCTGTAATTTGCGTAAAGAAGCGCTCCGCGTTCATTATCCTCCGGCAGATCCTCCCCGAACCAGATCCCGGCTTCGGAATCAAGCTTGGAATCGTCTGTAAATACTCCGTCTGAAACGCACTTGTCAAGACAGTTTACCTTTTCTCCTGTTTTCGGACGCTGTGCTGTATTCACACGGCCTTCCGCGTCCGTAACCGCGACATGCGCTTCCAATGCTTTTCCGTTTTCATCCAGCCGTTCGATCAGAAAAGGAATCCCCGGCATGGGATTGCCTGCCGTATCGATTTTCGAAAACGAAAGATCCGCGCGCTTAATGTCATCCGGAATCGGATCCTCTGACAGATCCACAATTTCTCCTTCTTCGCGGATGGAGAAATCTTTTTCCCACGCTGTGTTCAGAAGGTAACCCTCCGGCGCTTTTGTTTCTCTCAGGCAGTACGATCCGTAAGGCAGAAGATCCGCCGCTGTCGAGGCTGACCCGGAATCATCCGTCTGAAGCACAGCAGCCGCTTCTCCCGGTACAATTTCCTTCCCGGAAACGGTCACAGGATACGGACTGTTGTTATAGATCGTAATCTCAGCCCCGCTTAGTGACGCCGCTCCCTGCGCCCGGTCCTTTCCCGTTTCACAGTCAATCTTCTTGATCCTGACGCCTCCTCTTGTGATACTGTTTGTAAATTCGAGCGGGACGTGACTTTCGGATGCGGTTACAGTCTCACCGTCTTTTGTAACGGAAAACCGCGCACTGTTTGCCCGGTAGAATAGTCCGGCACCGTTTGAAAAAGCGGAGGTGCCTAAGTTTGCGGACCCGTCATAGCTTTCTCCCGGGACAATTTCCGCATCGCTTCTCAGTTCCGCTATTTCGTAGCTTCCAAAGGACAGCCCCCCGGCCTGTGTCCCGGCGATACCGTCCCTGTCACATACCAGAATCGCTGCGACCTCCCCCGGCGCGTACGTTTTCCCGCCGTATACGCAGGGGTGATCGCTCCGGTTGATCAGTGCGAAGCGGACCCCCTCTACGGATGCGTCTCCTTCCATCGGAAGTCCCGATTCTCCCGTCTTCCGTATTCGGACAGCGCCTTTTACCGGAGTTTCCGCCGACAGTACAGACAAATCCTCCGTCATATTTTCGGTATTCCAGACACCGTTTGGCGCATCGGAACGGACAGAGCCGTCTGCCCGGGCAGTAAAATGCACGGTTTTCACTTCCGGATTCAGCGTATATCCTGTCGGAGCCAGTGTCTCCCGGATGGTAATTGTGCCTGCAGGAATGGTTGCCTGTCCGCGCGCATTCAAATACAGCGCGTCGCCCGACAATTAATAATTCTGCGAAAAATAGATGAACCCGGCTTCATCTGTCCTGAATACCCAGGTCCTTTCGGGTGTTCCCGCGGCTTCGCTGCCGCCATAGTATTTTACTTCATATTGTGCGCCCTGAAGCGAGGCGTTTCCCTGTGCGTTTCATCGTGCCGTTTATGAATTATCCGGCACCCGCACCGTACGTCCGTATTTCTGCGGGTACGGCGCTCAGTCATTTGCGGGATCTGAACTTCTGCAGCTGATCCCGTCATATAAAAGAGAGATCCTGTCAATATTGTATAATGCCGCAGATACTGCAGCGACGGCCGATGCTCCTGACTTCATCCCAGGCTTCCCGTATAACAACGGGTTCATCACGCTCTTCCGCTATGATCCTGCTTTCAAAATGCCCCGACTCCTCATGATGCACCGTTTCCGTCCCCTCGGTGATCAGCCGTTCCCCCGAAGAGACCGATTCCCCGCAAAGGGCGTGCTCCCGCATATGGGAAGAGATTTCTTCCTCTGTCCACTCGTCCATCACGGCCTGACAGCCGTCGCAGACCCAGTGCCACGCGGTTTTCTCCACGGTCTCGTCCCATGCAGGCGCATCGACAACCCAGATTTCCTCCGTAACCGCCGGAACATGTATGCTTTCGATTACTGCATCGTGATGAATGATTTCCGTAAGCGGCTCAAACCGGTGAACATGGTCCGCTGATGCTTCTGTCGAAGCTTCTGTTATCTCAGCAGTTTCCGTGATGTTCGGGCTTTCTGTTTTCCAGGAGTTTTCTCTTTCTTCGGAGTTTTCTGATCCTCCGGAGTTTTCTCTTCCACCGGAATTTCCTGGTCCTCCGGAGTTTTCTGACCCTCCGGAGGTTTCTCTTCCTCTGGAATTCCCTGGACCTTCGATGTTGTCTGATCCCTCGGCGTTTTCTCTTCCTCCGGAGTTCTCTTTTCCTTCGCGTGACCCTGACACCGCAGTGATTTCGGAAGCTTCCGCTCCCTGTTCCGACACTTCCGGCTTTTTCTCCGGCGTACCCGCAGCCTTCAAGCCTGCGGATGCGGCCCGGGAAATGAATGAGTCTCCCGAAACTTCCCCGGATATTTCCGGGAATGACGGATCGTTTCCGGAAGTTTCCTGCAGGATTGCCGCTGAAGTTTCCTGCAGGATTACCGCTGAGGTTTCCGGCAGAATTTCTGCTGAAGTTTCGGATGACATGATTTGCGCTGAAGTTTCGGACAGACAGCCGCTGTTCTGATATATTCTCCCCGTCAGGAACACCGCGAGAGCGAGGAAAACCGCCGCCAAACCGCCGGTCAGGATTTTCAATTGTCTGTTATTGGGGATTTTATTCATGGACGGACTCCTTTTTAAGCACCTGCTTCGGTTCTTTTTGATTGCTCATACGCCCTTCTGATGAGAAGCGCCGGTTCTGCCCGATGGGTTTTTGCTGCCTGTTTTTGAACTTCCTCCAGTTCCGTTTCCGTTATCCGAAGCTCCAGAAGCATCAGGCATTCCGTCACGGTAAAATGAAGCTTCGCGGCTTTACGCATCAGCGGCTCTGTTCTCCTCTTCTGATAAACTTGCTGGTTCCTTTCTCGTAAGATACGGATTTCATTTTTTTGAAAGCGTCTCTCGTACATTCTCCGTATCCAGAGGCCGGGGGAATCCTTCCAGTGTTCAGCTTTTCCCGAAGCCAGGTTTTTGGCCAGCCTGTTCGGACCGATTCGAAGACGCTCAGCCATCCTGATTTCCGCATCGGTCATTCTGCAGCTTCTCTGTACGTTTTTGTAACTGTTCATTATTCTCTCTTTTATATGGCGCTGTTTATACAGCTTCTCTATGACTTCAGACCTGTCGGTCCGCCGTTCATTACAAACGGCATCTTCCCTCGCTGCCCTCTCTTTCACAGCGTTTGATTTTCAAAACGCTGCTTCCGACGGTCCGTATCAACTGCCGTAATGCATGGTTTAGACTGCCAACCTCGATACCGGCTGCACCGCATAAAAGCGGCTCTTTTCGTAAAAAAGCGGGACTTTCGGCATACAGGAATTCCTACTCATCCTTCACCGGACAGGGATTTCTCCGCTGCACTGGTCGATTATGTCGTGGCTTCGTCCGGCCTCTGCACAGGATCATATGATAAAGCATTCGGTAAAGCTGCTTTATCGGGCCATTCTCATCCTGCCATGCGGCACCCGCGCGTTATCAAGCCCTGCCAAAAAAGTTCCGGTTTAGGCTTTTACGCGCGCCTCTATCAGGTTTTCAGAGCTTTTCTTCCCGCTCTGCCTGAAGTTTTGGTGCAGAAGTTGCCTTCTGTCATTGATACGGTTCCGGATATTATCCGGGCGCTGTTTATATCATCAGATTCCCTTTTTTAAAGGATTCTGCATGAATTTCACAGCGCAGCGTCTTCTGCCTCTGTACCCAGTGTTTCATCTGCTTTTTTTAGAAGGATGCCGATCGGATCGGTGTTCGGCCGGTTGACAATCGTCACGGCTGCCGGACTCGCAGCGGTATGGTTCTCTGTTACATCCACCCTGACAGGCGTACCGTTATACGCGAATGGTTTTCCCGAAAGAGATCCTTCCTCCTCCCTGACATAATATGTGCCTGTCCGAACCTGCACGCTCTGTGTCACTCCGCTGCCATCTGCGGTAAGTGTAATCTGCTGCCCGTCAGCACCGGATGCCGGTGCGGTGCATGCTTCATCGGTATAGACCTTAAAACGGATTCCGCTGAAACTGTAGGCAACGTTTCCGTCTGTAACCGTCGGGTCCGAAGACAATTTTCGGACGCTGAGAACTCCGGTTGAAAACCGGTATGGGATCCTCGCGATGCCGAACTGTGCCTGTGTCAGTCCGTTCCCGAAGTCTCCCGTATCCCCGTTGCTCCCGAGTGCCAGATAAATATAGCCGATGCCGCCCGAAGCGGGTGCGGTTACTTTTATGACGTTTCCGCGGACAGTCGAGTAGACCGTATTCACAAGGCCCGCCGCATACGCTTCCGCCATGGTGATATGCGTACAGTAAAGGCCTGCTTTTGTCCCTGGCGGGAGTTCTGCGTACTTCACGCCGTTCACGTAAAAGCCACCGGAAGCATTGTAGGTATACGGCGCCATTTCTTCCGAAATATCGGCTGCGTTTCTTGTGGAAAGCCATTCGATCACGGCCGCGGCCCCCGCGTCGGTTCCAAGAGAAGCAAGAACCTGAGCAAGCTCCGTATTGACGCCGAACATTCCCGACCAGTAGTCCAGTAAGATCGGCAGCGTATTTAACGGGTACTGCTGCCCCGGCAGATTGGAGCCGACAACAAACGAACCGTCGCCGAAGGTGACATTGTCTCCGACATTCGGCGCGTCTTTTATGACGATCGGCGTATCAATCAGATCCCTGACAACGCCGGCGCAGATCGCGTCGATCTGACGGGACTCCGCCTCTGTCGGCGGAATGCTTCGAAGACGCACTCCTTCGTCTGTTCCGTCCCCCCGGTTGATCAGACCGGAAAGCACGACGTGCACGTCGGATACCGAATTCACCGGATAAGATATGCTTAACATCCCGGTGCCGGCGTCATAGCCCCAGTGTTTTGTTTCTTCACCGTTGATATACACCGTCATCATCGACGCACTCACTTCGCTGAAATGATCTCCCTCGAACAGCCTGTAGCTCAGAAGATCTGCGCTGCTGATCAACGGGACCGCTGTCCTCCCGTTTGCCAGGTCCGCAATAATGCTGTTTTCTGCCGCTTTTTCGCCGATCACTTCTGTGCTCACGGGAAGCAATCTTGTAAGCCCCAATGCCTCGGTTCCCGCAGGATACAGAAAGACCGTCTGCGAACGAAGCGTCATGTAGGCGCTAAGAGGCAGTGTCTGTGAAAACCACGTCTTTTGAACATACAGAAGCGCATTGTCCGCGTCGTAGATGTATGCGGCATCCGGAAGGACCTGGCCTCTGTTATCGTTGACCGTAAGGTCGAAGGATACCTTCCTGAGAGACACGTCATGATCCGTCGGAAGATACGCGATGAAGTAGGCGCTTTCTTCCGACAGATTGTAAAACGGAACCGCTCCCATGACGGTCATATTATATTTTTCATAGTCTTCTCTGGAATACACGTCGCTTAGATCTGTGATCCCGTTTCCGTCGGTATCGGACCAGACAGATTCGTCTATAAAGGTCGTCCTGTAGTCAAGAACATCCTTCACTACGAATTGGTCGACCGAAGAATATGCAGGATTAACCGCCTCCTTTAGGTATTTCTTTACACCGAAGAGTTCTTCATTCGAAGTTCCCGCGGAATCTTCACCCTGATCCCAGGGCGCATCCGTCTCTATTTCCTGCCCGTTCGCGCCCTCATCGGCATAGGCCGTCCTGCGAAAAGCCGTCTGCAGCAGGATCATAAGTATTATCAGGATCGCGGCTCCAGAGCGGATGAGCTTTTGTTTATTCATTTTGCAGCATTCTCCTTTCCCTTTTGATAATGACCTGTTTTCCTGTGCGCTTCCGCTACGGAGCTCTTTCGCGGCAGGCGCTCCTGGCATTCTTTTTGGCGCCTTTTTTTTTACAGTATTCTCCATCATTACGCAGGCAAAAAAGACACAAAAAAAGCGCTCTGCCTTTCAAATTCAGACAAAGCGCTTTGATATCCCTGATATCGGGTTTTATTCGTCGTTTACGCAAGCGGACGGTTCTCCTTGATCAGACGGTATGATGCAGGATTATCCTCTTTTCGGGGATAATCGCAAGATAGAATTATTCCTCCCCTTCCTGCGGGACAAAGCTTAAAATATACGAAGACAGACTCTTTCCTTCGGCCTTGGCGGCGTCCATCAGTGCCTGCTTCTTTCCCTTTTTTACCAGAAGAGTAATGCGTTCATAATGATCCTTTTTATACTGGTTATTCTGGACCATCTGCCCGAAGGCTTTTATCCTCCGTTCCTGTTCCCTTTCCAGCTCAGTCATGATCTTACTGTTTTTCTTTCTGGGCATAACTCCACCTTTCCGGAATTGTGGTTATAACAATCATTTTAAATATATACCATCTCGTCTCTGATGTCAAGGGCATCTTTTAAAAGCCCTACCGAAGCCCCGTCCGTTAATATTTGATTTCCTGCTCTCCGCCGACGGTCTTGACCTTTTTTCTTCCGCGCGCGTTCGGAAGGATAATGCTCAGCACGATCAGAAGGACGATGATAAAAGCGGCCAGGATCAGGCCCGGCGTGGTTCTCATGAACCGCACGGCTCTTCCGACATAAGGCACCCGGATGACCACGCGTCCGACTACCTGATTAAAGCTTACCGGCGGGTCTTCAGCCATGTTTGCGTCGCCTTTTGTCGTGAGTGTATCGCCGTCAATCGCAATAATCCTGTGACTGATCAGCATTTCATCCGGCGTCCCCTGTCCCCTGAGATACAGCACCACATCGCCCGGATGATATTCCGCGCGGCGGTGCTTCTGGAAGACCAGCACGTCATTGACATGAATATTCGGCTCCATGCTTCCGGATACAACAACGGCGTATCCGAACCCCATCCTGATTCCAAGCCCGAACTGCTGCAGCACGCCGACTGCGACAAGCAGAATCAGAAGCCCGATGATGACTCTTCCGGCGGCAGCCAGAACCGCCGCGATAACGCGCTTCATACCAGGCCTCCGATCACTCTGTCCGCAATCTCCAGGCAGAGCGCCGAAGTTCTTCCGACTTCCGTGAGATACTCCTCTGCGCCGCCCTCGATGCCGTCGCTGACGGTTTTCAGCATCAGGCAGGGAATCCTGTTCCTGTAACAGGTGAGCGCAATGCCCGCGGATTCCATATCGCAGATATCCGCCCCGAAATCGCGGTGAAGAGCTTCTTTTCCTGCCGGGTCCGCCACGAATTTATCCGCCGAAGCACAGGTTACCGCGGGAAGCTCCGGCTGAATGCGAAGAGCCGCCTTAAGAAGCTTCGGATCCGTCGGAATATACTCGTCAGGCATTTCCAGATACTGGCCGCGGCGCGTTCCGTCGATCGCCTCGGCGTCATAATCGTAATGGACGACTTTTTCGACAATGCAAGCCTTGCTTTTGGCCATTTCCGGCGTCAGTCCCCCGACGACGCCGAAATTCACAATCATATCTGCTTTACAGACTGTAATCAAAAGCTGAGTGCAGGCGGCAGCCGCGATTTCGCCGACGCCTGAATGCATCACATACAGCTCATTTTCTCCGAAAGCATAGACCCTGAGTTCAAAGGTGCCGAATTGTTCTCTTCGGATCGGTTCCTTATAGCGTTTAAGCACCGCGTCAATCTCCACGGCCACAACCATTCCGATTCTTTTCATAGTTTACTGCACTTTCCTTTAAAACAAGCTTCCCGAAGCAACTGTATTTTCCACATATTCCCGCATTTCGGAAATGTCGATGACATCCTTAAAGCGCACCGGCATGGATTCCAGACTGCGCAGGTTTTCAGGAACCTGTGTCCCGGTATAGTCCCGGATCCGCCGGATCGCATCGAAAGCCTTTTCCTCTCCCGGAATTTCGAGTGCTTCCTTCACGGCATCCGGGAATTTGTAGGCGCTTGCGGTCGACAGAATGATATTCGGACGGGAGACGCCGTATTCTTCGCGGTACTTCTCTGCGCCCGCCCAGGCCACTGCCGTGTGCGTATCGATCAGGTATCCATCATCCCGATACACCTTCCGGATCGTACTGATTGTGTCGCTTTCATCCGTATCAAAAGCCGCAAAGCTTTCCTGCAGTTTCGACAGAACCTCTTCGGGAATTTCGTAGCGTCCGTCTTCCCCGAGCTTTTTCATGAGCCCCGCAACCGCCGCACTGTCCTGCCCTAAAAGGTCATACAGCAGGCGTTCCAGGTTGCTTGAAACGAGGATATCCATCGAGGGCGAATTGGTACGGTAGAACGGACGGTTCCTGTCATAAACGCCGGTCCTGATAAAATCCTTCAGCACATTGTTCTCATTTGCGGCAAGGACAAGCTTTCCGATCGGAAGCCCCATCTTTTTTGCATAATAGCCTGCGAGAATATCGCCGAAATTGCCGGTCGGAACCGTAAAGTCCACCGCTTCTCCCAGTGAAACCGCGCCTTCCTTCAAAAGGCTGCTGTAGGCTTTGAAATAATAGACAATCTGCGGCACCAGACGGCCGATATTGATTGAATTCGCCGAGGAAAGATTGGTATGATAAGTTTCCGACAGCATTTCCGTTTCTTCCGCAAAGATTTTCTTCACGCCGGTCTGGGTATCATCAAAATTGCCTCTGACGGCTACAGAACGGACATTTGCGCCGGGCGCGGCCGTCATCTGACGTTCCTGCACGGGGCTCACACCGCCGTAGGGATAGAAGACAATAATTCCTGTTCCCGGTACATCCCTGAAGCCTTCCATCGCAGCTTTTCCCGTATCCCCCGAGGTTGCTGTCAGGATCAGAATATCGTCTCTCTTTTTCAGCTGCTTTCTGGCCTCCGACATCAGTACGGGAAGCGCCGAAAGCGCCACATCCTTGAAGGCCGCCGTCGGTCCGTGCCAGAGCTCCAGGACGTAAAAATCCCCTGCTTTTTTCACGGGAGTAATCTCCGGGTCGTCGAATTTCCCGGCATATGCGCGGCGGACAATCTCCGGAATATCCTCAAAATCATCCAGGAAATATTCAAAAATCCGCTCCGCCATTTCTTCCGTGCGAAGGGGCATTAATTCCTTCCACAAAAAGTCGGAAAAATCCGCTTTTTCCGGTACAAACAATCCTCCGTCCGAAGAGATACCGCGAAGGACGGCTTCTCTTCCTGAGAGCGCACTGCCGCTTCCTCTGGTGCTGATATATTTCATCGCCGTCTCCTGTAATGTAAAGACAAAGCCGTACCGGCATCGGGCCGCTGCGGCTTTCACTGTTGTTAACCATAAAGCATTATACGTGATCCCGGGATAAAGTTCAAGCCAAAATTTTCGAAGTCTCTACTAATTTTTTTTTATAATCGGGGATTTCTTCGTGCAATTAGTCAATTGTGAAATCAGGGCGCTTGCGTTATAATTTTCCGTAACTATATTTACCCATATTTATACAGGAGGATGCTTCTAAGATGAAAGCTGCTCTTCTCGGTCACGGAACCATCGGTGTCGGTGTGGACAGAATTGCCGCCTCTCTTCCAGAAATTGACATCGTACGGGTGCTTGCGCTGGAAACCGACGACGAAATTCTCGGCAGGCACACCTTTCATGCCGATGACATCCTGAATGATCCCGAAATCGACACCGTTATCGAAGTGATGGGCGGCATCCATCCGGCATGGGAATTCCTCTCCCGTGCGATGAAAGCCGGAAAAAATGTTGTCACGGCAAATAAAGCCGTCGTGGCCGCCTATTATCGCGAGCTTGTCGCCCTTTCCCTGGAGCACCATGTCGCTTTCCGCTGCACTGCGGCTGTCGGCGGCGGTATTCCCTGGCTTGTCAGCCTTGAGAGGGAAAAACGCGGCGACTGCATCCGGAAAATCGGCGGAATCATGAACGGCACCACCAACTTTATCTTAAGCAGGATGGCCCGCGATCACATGGCTTTTAATGACGCGCTTCTTGAAGCACAGCGTCTCGGATACGCCGAAAAAGACCCGTCCGCCGATATCGACGGAGATGATGTGCGAAGAAAGCTTTCGATCTCCGCGAGCGTAGCCTATGACTGTTTTGTGGATGAAACAAAGATTCCGACTGCAGGAATCCGTTTTGTCACTACAGACGACTTGGCTTTCGGTACCCGCACGCATTCGGTGCTGAAGCTTGCCGCCTTTTCCCGGAGAACCGAAAAAGGTGTCAGCGCCTTTGTTTCGCCGGTCTTTATCCCCTCCGAAGAGCTCCTTGCCTCTGTTCCGGAAAATGTCAACCTTCTGACGCTCACTGCAGAACATTCCGGCGAGCTTTCCTTTGCCGGACAGGGAGCCGGCAGATACCCGACCGCAAAGAATGTGGTTCTGGACCTTCTGGATATTGTTTCCGGCGTTCCGGCTTTCTACACCGATCATACCGCGGCAGCGGAGATAGACAACCTGGAGGAATGCTATTCCTGGTATTTCAGGAGCACCTCTTCCTCCCTTCTCCCTGCAGAAATCGTCGAAGAGACCTCCCATGAGACCGCTGTGACGAAAAAGCTTCCGGTTCCGGATGCCTTCCGCTACTTCAGCCTCCTGAAAGAGACGGATCCCGAAGCCTTCATTGCCGCAATACTATAAAGGAAAATCAGTTCTATGCTTAAAGTAGCCAAATTCGGCGGCTCGTCCATGGCTGACGCCGCTCATTACAAACAGGTCCGTGATATCGTTCTGTCGGATCCTTCCCGCACGGTGATTGTCGTCTCCGCTGCCGGAAAAAGATTCAGCAACGATTACAAAATCACTGACCTTCTGTATCTTTGTTATGCACATATTAAATACGGTGTTCCCTGCGATTCCGTTTTCGGAACCATCCGGGACCGCTATCTCGGCATCCGGGACGAACTTCAGATGGATTTTCCGCTGGAGGACGATTTCGACGCTCTTTTCGCGGAGATGAAATCCGGAATCTCGGAGGATCGTCTGGTCAGCCGGGGCGAATACTTCAGCGCCAAGCTTCTTTCGGCTTACCTCGGTTTCGAATTTGTGGATTCGGAGCACTGGGTCCGCTTCAAATTTGACGGCTCTGTCGATCAGGAAGCCAGCTACGAAGCCCTCTGCCACGCCGCAAGCGGAAGAAAATGTGTCATTCCGGGCTTCTACGGCGCCATGCCCGACGGACATGTCAAGCTCATGGACCGGGGCGGTTCCGATATCACCGGCGCTTTAGCTGCTGCGGCGCTCGACGCCGACGTCTATGAAAACTGGACGGATGTCTCGGGTATCTTAATGGCCGACCCGCGGATCGTAAAGAATGCGAAAACCATCGGCAGGATCACCTACTCCGAGCTTCGCGAACTCAGCTATATCGGTGCGCAGGTGCTGCATGAAGCAACGATTTTCCCGGTACGCGAGAAGAACATTCCGCTGAATATCAGAAATACCAACGACCCGGAGAATCCCGGAACCATGATCCGCGATTCCTTCGAGGACGATCTTCCGACCGAAGGAAATCTGATCACCGGAATCGCCGGCAGAAAAGGCTTTACCATTGTGACCATTACCAAAAACGGGATGTCCTCCGAAGTCGGTGCGATCCGCAGGATTCTCGGAATCTTCGAGAATTTCAATATTGCCATCCACTACGCTCCGAGCGGTGTGGACTGCTATTCCGTCGTCGTGGAAAACAAGCAGTTCGATCCCTGCCGCTACTCCTGCCTCGCAGAGATCCAGAAGGAACTCTCTCCCGACCATATTCATGTCAGTGAGAACATCGCGGTTGTGGCAGTTGTCGGCAGAAAGATGGTCTTCCGTACCGGATCCTCGGGAAGGATTTTTGCGGCGCTCGGTGAATCCGGCGTGAATATCCGTATGATTTCCCAGGGACCGGAAGAACTGAACATCATTATCGGAATGAAGGAACGTGATTATGAAACCGCCGTACGCACCCTGTATGAGCGTTTTATTCACTAAAAGCAATTTACAGAAAGGATCCTGAGTTAAGAATGAAGAAGGTTAATGTGGCAGTACTCGGCGCTACCGGCGCAGTCGGCAGCGAAATGGTAAAAATTCTGGAAGAACGTAATTTCCCTGTCGGCGAGCTTCGGCTTCTGGCCAGCGCGCGCTCCAAGGGAAAGCTCATGAAATTCCACGGAGAAGATGTGGAAGTACAGGAAGCGACCCACGATTCTTTTTCCGGCATGGACATCGTCCTCGGCGCTGCCCAGAATGCGCTCGCTCAGGAAATGCGCCCCTATATCAACCACGCAGGCGCTGTTTTTGTCGATAATTCCAGCGCATTCCGTTATGATGACCATGTGCCGCTTGTCGTACCGGAAATCAATCCCGACGATGTAAAGAATCACCGCGGAATAATCGCGAATCCGAACTGCTCCACCATTATTACGATGGTAGCGGTCAATCCCTTAAATGCGCTCTCTCCGATCGAAACCATGATTGCTTCCACTTATCAGGCGGCTTCCGGTGCAGGCGCGGGCGGACCGATTGAACTTATGGGCGAAATCGAAGCTCTTCAGCATGATGAAGCCTACGAGCCGAAGGTTTTCCCCTATCAGCTTGCCTATAATGTGATTCCCTATATCGGTTCCCCGTCAGACGATCTTTATACGACGGAAGAAATGAAAATGCAGAAAGAAGGCCGCAAAATCATGCACCTTCCGGAAATGCGCTGTACCTGCACCTGCGTACGGGTTCCGGTCGTAAGAAGCCATTCCATCTCCGTCACTGTCCGTACCAGGGAAAAAATCTCCGTCGCAGAAGCGCGTGAAATCATTTCGAAGGCTCCCGGCTGCCGCCTCTTTGACGAGCTTTCCGACAAGATTTTCCCGATGCCGCTTCTTACCTCGGATCAGGACCTTGTCTACGTCGGCCGGATCCGCGAAGATCTGACGGACGACAGAGGGCTCACGCTCTTCTGCTGCGGCGATCAGATCCGGAAAGGCGCTGCAACCAACGCAGTGCAGATCGCAGAACTTCTGCTGTGATTTTTCCTGCCGCTTCATACAAAAGGGCTGTCGCCCAGCAATGATATCAAATATGGTGTCCTACTTGGGGGTAGCATATCAATATCACGTGCTGCTGCGACAGCCCTTTTTTTACGGTTTTCTGCCGTTTATTATTTTTTCGCTTCGATCTCTCTGCAGATCCTGTCGTATTCATCCTCATCCAGTTTGTAGAATTTCTTATAGAGGAAGAAGGCCAGAATCATGAAGACCATCGGCAGAATCACCATGCATAAAAGCATTCCCGTCGACTGGCCGCGTGTCGCAAGCTTCAGCACCTCGTCAATCGCCGCATTTTTCGCATCGGATGTGATGACTCCGGTATTGGCCTGCTGCTCCAGGTCGGAAATCTGATTCGTATAATCAGTGACGCGGAAAATCACATAAGTCAGATAGGTCAGACCGACGACAATGGCGCTTGCCATCTTGGTCAGGAAGGGACGCATCGATGTAATGATCGCCTCATCGCGCTCGCCGTTTTTGTACTCGTTGTATTCAACGGTGTTGATAATCGAAATCATCATGATCAGGTACATCGAATACAGGCCGAGGTTTGAAAGCATATAACCGATCGTCAGCATCCAGAAGCCGATCATGTTTCCTGCAAGGGCAAGCCCGGAAATCAGCTGCAGCAGAAATCCGAACATCGCGCCGATGACCATATAGGTCATCAGCTGTTTTCTCCTGAACTTTCTGGACAGCGCCGGGTAAAACAGCATGAGCACTGCCGTCGCAGCGACACCGATCGTCGAGAACAGCGAATACAGGCCGCCCTCATAGCCGTAGGTGAAATAAATATACGTGGATCCGACGCCCGCGAGCACGAAGTTATTGCCGAGCTGCTGCAGCAGGAAAATCAGGATCATCCACACAAGCTGGTCGTTCTTGGTAATCGTGTTGAGGATCTTTTTGAAGCTGACCTTCGGCGCTTCGGTCTTCATGTCGTCTCTTCTCTCCCGGACGCCGAGGAGGGTAAACAGCATGAATAAAGGCGTCAGAATACAGATCACGAGCGCGATCCTTCCGTAGGCAAACTGTGCGTTTCCGCCGATTGCATATTGTCCGGTCGTGAAGATCGGAACAAGCATCGAGGCAAGGGTTCCGCCGACGCCTGCAAAAAGCGTTGCCCGGGAGGTATAGGTGTTCCGCATATTGCCGTCGGAGCTCAGTGCCGCGACCATTCCCCAATAGGAAATATCATGCATTGTGTAGGTGATGCTGTATGCAAAATAGATCACGCCGAAGAAGACGATAAAACTCCAGCCGGTCAGGGGCGTGTTGAATGCCAGATAGACGACAACGCAGGTCGACAGGATTCCGATGAGAAGCCAGGGCTTGAATTTGCCCCACTTCGTCCGGGTCCGTTCGATAATATTGCCCATAATCGGGTCATTGATCGCATCAAATACTCTTGCCGCAATCATAATGCCCGTAACTGCTCCGAGCTGGGCGTTTGTCAGCTGCTTGGTGTAAAGAATAAACAGAAGAATGAAATTGGTAAACAGGCTGTAGATCATGTCCCGGCCGACAGTGCCTAAAGGATAGAACCACAGATTTTTCTTCTGCTGCTTCTCGTTTTCGTTCATTTCTTATCCCCTTTTCTTTTCTTTATTATTGTTTCGGAGTTTGTTTTCGTTTCCTCAGCGCCATATACACGACTGCCGTGATCGTAAGAAGCAGTCCGGACACAGAGAGAATCAGGAACCAGCGGCTGACAGGATCTTCGTCGCCTGTCACCGGAGAATCCGTATTTCTTCCCGCATCGCCGCTGATTGTCAGCGTGGTCTCTGCCCTTCCGTCGTTGAAGTTCACATAGACCGTATACCTTCCGCTCTCCATGCGCTCAAGCATCCCAGGATTCAGATGAATCAGAGTGCTCCCTGCTTCAGAGGTATAATCGGTATCTTTATTCAGATACTCGTTGTTGATCTGCACATTTGTAAAATGACTGTAGCAGGTCTGGTCATCCTGGCTTCTCACCGCTCTTAATACCAGCTCTTTTCCGGACCCCCGGGTCCATACGCTGTCGGCGCCGTCCGTAATCGTATAGGAAACCGCCTCAATCGTATCTCCCAGCACCCATCTGGCGTAAACGGCCGTATTCGACATCACAGGCGCCATAAAGTCAAAGGCCCTCGTATGATCCATGTCATAATACCATCCCCCGAAGGTGTATCCTTCCCGCACAGGCGCCGGAGGCTCCGCAGGAAGAAGTCCCTGGAGAATAGTCTGATCCTCGATCAGGGTACCGCCGTTTGTATAGAAAGTAATCGTTACGGAGGGGATCGCCTGGTCCCCGGCGCCGTTTCGCCACCGCGCATAAAGGACAATGTCTGAATTCACAGTAATCACGGTTCCCGTTTCTCCGCGGTCCCAGGTATAGAAGCTCTTTCCTTCGGGCGGCGTGAAATTGCACCCCGGCAGAACATATTCCGAACCCTTGCTGACGCGGACGCCGGCCATATAGCCCGAACCGCCTCCCGCGTTAAAGCTGACCGTGCACTGATCCGTAGAGGACCACTTTGCATATAGCGTCATATTTTCCGTGACAGGGGATGCAAAATAATACCCTGCTGTCAGCGTACTGTCGGTAAACCATCCTTCGAAGGAATATCCCTGGCGGACAGGATCCTGCGGACGCGCGACCGCCTTTCCGTAAGGAATGGTCTGTGATTCGACGGCGGACCCGCCGTTTGTGTAGAAATCAACGGTGAAGCTGGCGGTATAGTCTGTATTGTCTGTGCCTGAATTCGAGCCTGAATTCGAGCCTGATCCCGAGCCCGACCCGGATCCGGAATCGGATCTGCCGTTCGATTTCCAGAGCGCCCTTAGAGTCGTCGCACCGGTGATGGTAATCTTAGATCCCGGTGCATAGGAGCTTCCCTGATATTCCCAGGCATCAAAGGCCTTTCCTGCAGGCGGCGTAAAGCTGCAGGACGGCAGTGTATACTGCGTTCCTTCCGGAACCGTCTTCACCTGCATCGTATTTTTCCCGCCGTTTGCCTCAAAGGAAATCAGCGCATTCCATTTTGCGTAGAGCGTCATGCCTTTATTCACAGGCGTATTATTGAAATTGAAGGTGGATGTGAGCGTCGGGTTCGTATACCAGCCGTCAAAAATCAGATTGGCTTTTACGGGATCCGACGGCTTTTCAATCTTCTCCCCTGTCCTGACTGTCTTGCTTTCGACCGCGCTTCCCCCTTTTGAATCGAAAATCACCTCAGCATTCCATTTGGCATAAAGCGTCAGGTTTTCTTTCACAGGAGTGTCAAAAAGATATTCATTTCCGTCAGAGCAGGCTTGATCCTTATACCAGCCGGCGAAAATACAGCCCTCACGTGTGGGGTCCGCCGGTTTTACAGCCAACGCATCCGGCGGCACAGACTGCTGACTGGTAACCGAACCGTAATTCCAGTTGAAGGTCACTGTCCAGTTTTTGGTCCATCCGGCATAGAGCGTGATATTCTTCGTCACGGGACTGTCAAAATTGAAAAGACTTCCTTCGCTGCAGGCAGATTCCGTATACCAGCCCCTGAAAGTATATCCGGAGCGAGTCATTTCTTCTTCGGGCTTTGCGGCAGTTCTGTTGCAGCGAACCGTCAGAGGCTCCGGGGCATCTGATCCCGTACCGTTATGATTCTTTCTGAATGTTATTGTATAATCGATGAGGAAGTTATCCTTCCACAGCATTTCAATGCCATTTTGATCAACATAGTCCGAGAGGACCCAGCCATAGTGCCATCCCCGCTGTTTGAAGAGCGGATCGCTTCCGGCATACAGAAGCTTGCTGACTTCGTTCGCAAGGTTTTCTCTGGAGCCGGTGTACGGATCGATTTCCAGTTTTCCCGTAAAAATCAGGCTGCCTGCAGCAAGTGAAGGCTCATCTGTATCCGGGAGGAGAAACACCGGGTTCCTTCTGTCAGAAATATAGTTTCTTAAAGGCTCCGTTTTTTCGCTGACGGTATCCTTGACGACTGAGAGAGCCCCGTAAGAGAATGAGATACCTCCGATCGAAAAATCCGGTTCTGTTTCCGAAGGCGTCTTTACCGGCAAAGCACCGCTTATCAGACTTTTTCCTTCACTGTCCAGAAACGAGGAAAGAAGAACGATTTTTCCCCGGCATTCCCCAAGCTGCGGGACGGAAGCGCCTGTATAAAGCAGGTCTTTGTACTTTTCGGAAGCAAGCAGATTATTGATCAGCTGATCTGCATTGTCGCCTGCCTTCACGATCTCCGGTTTCAGCCAGAGAACGACCGTCTCCTCTCTGCTTTCCTCTTTTTCAAGAAAAGCTTTGATATCATCAAGCACATCATCCAGCGTCATAAGCGGATCTGATAAGGGGTTTGCGGCACTGTTGACGGGCGTCTTGAGACTGTAGCAGTACAAATCGGAACTGCCGTTTCGTATTTTCCCGCTGACCCAGAGTTTTCCTTCTTCCGGGCTGGAATCACGGCAGTTGACAGAACTTAAGCCAATATCCAGAAAGCGGATTCCATGCGATAGCTGCATCGGAATGGTCCATTTCTGCGACCGAAGGCGTGCTGCGTCCACACTGGCAATTCTGTATTCTGTTGTATTCTCATAAGCGGAACTTGCCTGCCGCATCGCCGAGTCCTGCGTGCCGGGAATATTAATCTCATAAAGATATCTGTCTTTATCAATCCCGGACATCCAGTTCGAGCCGGAAACTTCGGAGTCCCCTGCTGCCTGCACAGAGACCCGCGAAGCCGCCGCAGTCGTAATAAAAAGTATGATCGCGATTATCTTTATAAGCAATTTACGCAGTCCGGACATCTGTCTCCCTCCGTAATCCTTCTCAGAAATAGTAAACAAAACAGGTCGAAACCGTCAAAAAAGCACAATTACTCATAATATAACACAATATATTATAGCTCGAATAAGGTATAAAAGCAAGCTGTTTTAGCGAGGTTCATCGCCCGGGCTCACATACTGTCCTAAAAGGTACCCGTTCATAAAAGAAGAAGGAGCAAGGCATCCCTCACTCCTTCAAAGATGCAGTATTTCCGCTGTTTCCAGCTTAGCCGAAGTATCTCTTCAGCGAACTTCGAAGACCGTGCCGTGCCGAGCCTCATCCTCTTCAGGTACGCAGTTCGGCGGGCAAATTCAGCGTAATTGGCAAGGATATCGTCTCCAGGCTGATATTTCCTGCAAGCTTTCTGCTGTAATGCAGGAACTCCGCTTCCGAAAGCAGTTGAAGTTATAATTCCGATGTACACTTTTTACGTGTACACTTCGTACATTACAACTATTAGCGCCGGGAAAGCCCACTACTTTAGTGGTGGGATGAAAGGCGCTTTTTCCT
>CAMVNR010000031.1 GCA_947168905.1 uncultured Lachnospiraceae bacterium | reverse complement strand
TGAAGCGGAACTTCTTCTGCCCGAAGACCAAGGCAAAGGTGGCGATAAATTCCGCCGCGCGGGCGATCAGCGTACCCAAGGCCGCGCCGCGGATCTCCATTCTGGGAGCGCCCAAATGGCCGAAAATAAAGATCCAGTTCGCACCGACATTGACGAAAAACGACAGAAGCGAGACATAGAGTCCGATCCTCGGCTGATTGATGGAGCGCATCAGCTGCGCGGTCACAAAGCCGGTTCCGTGGATCAGATAGATGAAGGCCGTAATCCGGAGGTATCCGACGCCGGCGTCGATGACCGGCTGATCCGGCGTATAAATCCGCATGATCTGTGCAGGAAAGAACCAGGTAACCAGCGCGAAGACAATGGCCAGCACCGAAATAATCCGAAGCGCGAGACTGAAGACCTCCTGGACCTTCCTGTTCTCTCCCGCCCCGTAGTAATGCGAAGCGACGACGCTGCAGCCGCCGATCGTGCCCATACAGAAGATCTGGAAAATATTGTAGAAGCTGTTTGCAAGAGACGAAGCCGAAAGCTGGACTTCGCCGAGCTGCCCGAGCATGATGGTATCCATCATATTGACGCCCATATTGATTGCCTGCTGTGCGGCGACCGGCAGCATGATCGCAAGCACCTTCAGATAGAACTGTTTGTCTTTGACGATATTAATCTTGAATTTCACCTGACAACTCTCCCCTTTCCTAATGATCCCTGCCGAACAAAGGATCAAAACCATACAGTAACTATTATAGCGGATAAAAGCGAAACCGTCTATTCTAAAAAGCATCTTATATATTTTAAAAAACACACTTTTAGGACTTGTCTTTTTCGCCCCGCTGATGTTATGATGCTGTAAAAGGAGGACGATCATGATGATTCCAGAGACACTTGAAAAGGATGTCCGGCAGGCTTACCGCAGCATCACGCTTGGACTCATCCGGCGCGGGCTCGTGATCAGCACCATGGAATCCTGCACCGGAGGGCTGATCGCATCGCTCATCACTGATACCGAAGGCGCGTCCGCTGTGCTTCGCGGCGCATTTGTGACCTACAGCAATGAAGCGAAAATCCGCCAGGGCGTACCGGCGGAGGTGATCGAAAAATATTCTGTCTATTCAAAGGAAACCGCCGCGGCAATGGCGGATGCCTGCCGCAGAGCATACGGCGCCGATATCGGGATCGGTGTGACGGGGACCTTCGGAAATATCGATCCCGAAAACCCGTCTGCCTCCGAGCCGGGCAAAGTCTATTTTTCCGTCAGTACAGAAAAAGCTGCTGAAGCCCAGGAGATACTGCTGCCGCCGATGCCGTCGCGTTACGAATATAAATTAATCACCGCCCGAACAGTCGCAGAAGCCCTGACAGAGCTTCTTGTCTGATCCTGCGGCATTTCTTTACTCCGCACGTCCGCTTTCCTTTCCAGTACGGCTGAGAACACTTTTTCTTCCGCTCCCAACGCTGCAGCGCATAAAAATATACCCTCCCTGCCGCTTATCCGGTAAAGAGGGTATTTTTCATGCGCTTTTTCTTTGTGCGAAGCCCGCGGCGCTACCTGTCAGGCCTCAAGACGCCGTTTGACTTCCGCGATCTGACAGCGGACCGAGTCGGGGGAGGTGCCGCCGAAGCTTGTCCTTCTCGCGACGCAGTTTTCAAGATTCACCGCGTCGTAAACCGCTTCGTCAAAAACCGGGCTGAACTGCCGGTAGCGGTCTATCGGAAGGGTCTCGAGCGTAAGGCTTTCGCGGATACAGTAGGCGACAATTTCGCCGGAAAGCTTGTAGGCCGTCCGGAAGGGAAGTCCGCGTCCCGTCAGATAGTCCGCGAGATCCGTTGCGTTAATGAAGCCAGCGGATGCCGCGCGGCGCATATTGTCCGGAAGGGCGCGGAGTGTGCCGATCATTCCGGTAAAGACCGTAAGACAGAGAGAGACCGTGTCAAGGGCATCGAAAATCCTTTCTTTATCCTCCTGCATGTCCTTATTGTAAGCAAGCGGCAGGCCCTTCATCGTCGTAAGAAGCGCCATAAGATCGCCGTAAACGCGCCCCGCCTTCCCGCGGCAAAGCTCCGCCATGTCGGGGTTTTTCTTCTGGGGCATGATGGAGGAACCGGTGGTATATTCATCGGAAAGCTCAATGAATTTGAACTCCCAGCTCGCCCACAGAATCACCTCTTCCGAAAAGCGCGACAGATGCATCGAAAGGATCGAGAGATCCGACAGCAGCTCCAGGATAAAATCGCGGTCCGAGACGCCGTCGATCGAATTCAGGCAGGGTCCGGAAAAGCCAAGAAGCTCCGCCTCATAAAAGCGGTCTGTCGGATAGGTCGTGCCCGCAAAGGCGCAGGATCCGATCGGAGACTCGTTCATGCGCTCGCTGCAGTCCGAAAGCCTGCCGATGTCCCGCAGGAACATCATCGCGTACGCCATCAGCGCGTGTCCGAAGGTGATCGGCTGCGCGCGCTGCAGATGCGTGTATCCCGGCATGATCGTATCCGCGTACTCTTCCGCCCGGTCGGTGACTGTCTGAATGAGCTCCTTCAGCTTTCCCTTGACCGACTCGATTTCGTCGCGAAGATACAGACGCACGTCAAGCGCGACCTGGTCGTTTCTGGAACGTGCGGTATGAAGCTTTTTCCCGGCGTCTCCGATACGTTCTGTCAGCACCTCCTCGACAAACATATGGATGTCCTCGGAAGCCATGTCGATTTCAAGTGCGCCGGACTCCAGATCCTGAAGTATGCCGGAAAGCCCCGCGATAATCGCGTCCGCGTCGGAAGCATCGATAATCCCCTGCTTCTTCAGCATCTTCGCGTGCGCGATGCTGCCCGTGATATCCTGCCGGTACATCCTCGAGTCGACGCCGATCGATGAATTCAGTTCATCAGCAAAGCTGTCCGTGACTCCGGCGGTTCTGCCCGCCCACATCTTCGCCATATCTGCACTCCTTCCCTGTTGAACTGCCCCCGCCTGCGCTGCGCTTAAAGGAAGGGGTTCTCCCGAGTTTCTGATAAAGCACGGGGGCAGCTGCCTGTCCCCGTGGAAAACTGATCACTTTTCGTTCTTCTTCGCAACTTCCGCCTGTACCTTGATCGGCAGGCCGAAGAGGTTGATGAAGCCCGCGGAATCCGCCTGGTTGTAGACATCATCCTCGCCGAAGGTCGCCAGCTCTTCGGAGTACAGCGCCCAGTCGGACCATACGCCGGCCTTGATGATATTGCCCTTGTACAGCTTCAGACGCACTTTTCCTGTCACGTGCTTCTGTGTGGAGGTGACAAAGGCGGAAAGCGCTTCCCGAAGCGGTGTGAACCACTGTCCGTTATAGACAAGCTCCGCGAAGGTGATCGAAAGCTCCTGCTTCTTATGCATGGTCATCTTGTCCAGCGTCAGCGTCTCCAGATAGCTGTGCGCAGCGTAGAGAATCTCTCCGCCGGGCGTTTCATAGACGCCCCGGCACTTCATGCCGACCAGACGGTTTTCAATGATGTCCAGAAGGCCGATTCCGTTCTTTCCGCCCAGTTCATTCAGCTTCAGAATGATCTCTTTCGCGCTCATCTTCTCGTCGTTTAAGGCAACCGGTACGCCTGCTTCGAAATCAAGTGTGATGTACGTCGGCTCGTCCGGCGCGTCAAGCGGCGAAACGCCCATCTCCAGGAAGCCCTTCTTCTCATAGAGCGGCTCGTTTCCAGCGTCCTCAAGGTCAAGGCCCTCATGGGAAAGGTGCCACAGGTTCTTGTCCTTGGAATAATTCGTCTCGCGCGTAATCTTTAACGGCACATTATGCGCCTCTGCATAATCGATTTCCTCCTCGCGTGAGCGGATCGACCACTCGCGCCACGGAGCGATAATGGGCATGTTCGGAGCGACGGACTTGATCGCCAGTTCAAAACGCACCTGGTCGTTGCCCTTGCCGGTGCAGCCGTGTGCGATCGCATCCGCGCCTTCTTCAAGCGCGATTTCCGCCAGCTTCTTCGCAATCAGAGGACGTGCGAAAGAAGTGCCGAGAAGGTATTCTTCATATTTTGCGCCGGCCTGCATCGTCGGGATGATATAGTCGTTAACGAATTCGTCCGTAAGGTCCAGGATATACAGCTTGCTCGCGCCGGTCTTCAGGGCTTTTTCCTCCAGCCCCTCCAGCTCGTCCGCCTGGCCGACGTTTCCGGATACCGCGATGACCTCGCAGTTATTGTAGTTTTCTTTCAGCCACGGAATGATAATCGAGGTGTCCAGCCCGCCGGAATAGGCAAGCACTACTTTTTTGATATTCTCTTTATTCATCTTCTGTCCTCTCCTTCCAAAAAAGCCCCGGGAAAACCCCTGTGCCCGTAAAAAGTTATTTATAATTCTAAAGACTTCGCTTTAATTGTCAACCGTAAAATAAAATTTCGGCAGTTTACCGTGCTGAAGCGGTAAATTCTGCCGGTTCTTTGTCGCTTTTTTCTGCAGTAAAAAAGCTTCTGTATTTAACTTTCTTCGATCAGGCGGAATACCTTCGGCAGAAAACCGATCAGATCCTCCGGAAGGAAGGCACGCGTTCCCAGCTCTTCTCTCCCGAGATCCGCCGCTTTCCCGTGGATCCAGGCCGCAGCGCGCAAGGCCTGGAACGCATCCGCGCCCTGGGCCATCAAAGAGCCCGCGATTCCGGTCAGCGTATCACCGGCGCCCGCCCGCGCAAGCGCCGCGCTTCCCGTGGTATTCATCCACACTTCCCCCTCAGGACTCGAAATCAGCGTGTTTTTCCCCTTCAGCAGGACCGAAGCATGAAATACCGCCGCTGCGGTCTTCACGGCCTTTAAACGGCCTTTTTCGACTTCCTGGCGGTTGGTTTTAAGAAGCCTTGCCATTTCACCGCTGTGCGGCGTCATGGCGATCTCCGTCCAGCGGTTTCCGGTGAGAAGCCCCTTCTCGTACTCGGGAAGGTTCTCCGCCCTTTCCGAGAGAAAATTCAGCGCATCCGCGTCCAGGAGAAGCTTTTCTCCTGAAAGCCCCAGGAGCACCGGCATGACGAGCTCCCGGTTTTTCCCGAGTCCCGGGCCTGCCGCCGCAGCCGCAGCCTTTTTCACGCCGCTCCTGATCTTCTCGCGAAGGTCATACAGATCATCCTCCCGGTAGACCGTGCAGACGGCCTCCGGGACGGCTGATGTCACGATCGGATAAATGCTTTCGGGGATCGCAATGTCCAGATATCCGACACCGGACCGAAGCGCGGCCTTCGCGGCAAGCACCGCTGCACCGGCCATCCCAAAGGAGCCCGCCACGAGGAACAGTCTTCCCCGGTCGAACTTGCTGTAGCTCTCTTTGATTTCCGGAAGCGTCCTTCGTACGTCCTCAGCCGATGTCTCGTACATATTCTCTGCCTCTTTCATTCTGCAGCCCGGAAAACCGCCGGGTCTTCCCCGCTGATTTTTCCGAGCTCCTCCAGGAGCCTTGCGACCGGCAGTCCGATCACGTTTTCATAATCCCCTTCAAAGCGGTCGATATACTTTCCGAATGCGCCCTGGATCGCGTAAGCGCCTGCCTTGTCCAAAGACTCTCCGCAGGCGACGTATGCCCGGATTTCCTCCTCCGTCATGGGAACGACATGAACGCGGGTGCACTCCGAAAAGCTGATTGTTCGGATTCCGTCCGGCTTCATAGAAGCCCCGGCTTCGATCAGCGTAACGCCGGTATAAACCTCGTGGGAGCGTCCCGCGATGCTTTGAATCATCCCCAGGGCCTCTTCTTCATCCGCCGGCTTTCCGAGAATCTTTCCGTCCACGGAAACCACGGTATCCGCGCCGATGACAATGACAGGAAGTCCGGAATCCTCCGGGAGCTTTGATAAGACCGCCCGGGCCTTGATTTCAGAAAGCTCCCTGACAATCCCGGAGGGACACGACGCGTGATACCTCTCCTCTGCATCGCTTGCCATTACGGTAAAGGAAACCCCCGCTTTCTGAAGAAGCTCCCGGCGCCGGGGCGAGCCCGACGCCAGGATCAGTTTTATCTTCTGCATTTTCAGGCATCCTTTAAGAAGGCCTTATACGCCTTGACTGCCTCGTATACGTCTGCCTTGGAAACGACCTCCCAGGGAGCGTGCATCGACAGCACCGCGACGCCCGCGTCGATCACTTCCATCCCGTACTTCGCGGAGATGTAGGCGATCGTGCCGCCGCCGCCCTGATCAACTTTTCCGAGTTCCGCGGTCTGGAAAGCAACCTGGTTGTCGTCCATGATCTTCCGGATCACAGCAACATACTCGGCATTCGCGTCGTTCGATCCGCTCTTTCCTCTTGCGCCGGTGAACTTGTTGAAGCAGATGCCGTGGCCGAGGAAAGCACTGTTCTTGGACTCATTGACGCCGGGATAGATCGGGTCAAAGCCTGCGGAAACGTCCGAAGAGAGCATGCGCGAATGAGACAGCGCGCGGCGGACAGCAAGATTATTCGTCTCGCCCATCGCGTTCAGGATCTCGGCAACCGCATTCTCGAAGAAATATGACTGCGCGCCGGTAGCGCCGACGGAACCGATCTCCTCCTTATCCGTCAGCAGGCAGACAGCGGTCTTCTTCGGTGCTTCAGTCTCCAGAATCGCCCGCATCGATGTGTATGCGCAGACTCTGTCGTCCTGGCCGTATCCGATGACCATCGAGCGGTCGAAGCCAAGGTCTCTTGCTTCGCCTGCCGGAACCACTTCGATTTCTGCCGAAAGGAAGTCGTCCTCCTCGATGCCGTACTGCTCCTTGAAGAATTTCAGAAGCTGGGCCTTGACCGCTTCCTTTTCCTCGCCTGCAACCGGACGGCTGCCGATCATGATATTCAGGTCTTCGCCCTCAATCACAGAAGCTGCGCCCTTCTTCATCTGGTCCGCTGCAAGATGCGGCAGGAGGTCGGTGATGCAGAGAACCGGATCTCCCGGCTTGTCGCCGACAGCGACATCCACCACCGTCCCGTCCTTCTTGACGATCACGCCGTAAAGAGCGAGCGGAAGCGTCACCCACTGGTACTTCTTGATTCCGCCGTAATAGTGCGTGTCGAGATAGGCAAATTCCTGGTCTTCGTACAGCGGGACCTGCTTGATATCCAGACGCGGAGAATCAATGTGCGCGCCGAGAATATTCATTCCCGATGTCAGAGGCTCCGTGCCGATGACAAACAGAGCGACGGTCTTCTTCATCCAGACAGCGTAAATTTTGTCGCCGGGCTTGACGCTCCGGCCCTCTTTAATCACGGTGTCCAGGTTCACATAACCCGCTTTTTCAGCTTCCGCGATCGTATTCGCCGCCATTCTGCGCTCGGTCTTTCCGGCGGAAAGGAACTTCTTGTAATCCTCATTCAGCGCGAAAACGGCCTTTTCTTCACGTTTCTTGTACGAAAGCCATGCATTTTTCTTTTCCATTCTGTCTTATACCTCCCTTGTTTCGTAACGAAGCCAAAGCTGTTCTTCATGCGTAAGATACGGCGAAAGCTCCTGATACACTTTCTGATGATAGTTATTTAACAGCTTCTTCTCACGCTTCGAAAGAAGCTCCGGAAGCACTGCGTCAAGCTCGATCGGACAGAGCGTGATGCACTCAAACTCCATGAACTGTCCGTATTCGTTTTCCTCCGCCCGATGGCACACCAGCTCGTTTTCAATGCGTATGCCGAGCTTTCCGTCCATGTAGACGCCGGGTTCGTCCGTCGTCACCATGCCTTCCTCAAGAGGCGCGGAATCATTTCTCTCGGGAACAGTCTTCCAGCGGAATCCGTTCGGGGCCTCGTGGACATTCAGAAGATAACCGATCCCGTGCCCGGTCCCGCATTTGTAGTCGATTCCGAGCTCCCATAAGGGTCCGCGGGCGAGAATGTCCAGGTTCTGCCCGGTACAGCCGTACAGGAATTTCGCGGCGGCAAGATTCAGATTGCAGCGAAGCACCGTCGTGAAGAAGGTCTTCTCTTCTTCGGTCCTTGTAATATCCGTCGAGCCCTCCAGATAATGTCCGCCCGAATCCACCAGAAGGAAATGCTCGGGCTTCAAAAGAGCCGCGGTTTCCTCCTTCGCGGAGTAGTGCATCATCGCCGCGTTTTCCCGGTAGGCCATGATCGTGTCAAAGGAAAGGTCGACGAAGTTTTCCTGCTCCCTCCGGAACTTTTCAAGCGCATCGGAAGCCGTCACTTCCGTCAGTTCTTCCTTTCCGACGGTATTCTTCAGCCAGTAGAGCCATTTCACCATGGCCACGCCGTCTTTTACATGTGCCCTGCGGATATTTTCAAGCTCCGTCTCATTCTTCACGGCCTTCATGAGCAGGGTCGGATTCGGACGGTCGATGATTCCGTTTGCCGCGCCGACCGCAGATACAATGCGGTAATTAACCTTCTTCCGGTCCAGAAGGACATCTCCCATATGCTTCTTGCTGAGCATATCCGCGATTTTATAGATGTCCTCGTAAGGCGCGGCGGATACATGGTTTTCCCGGAGATGGTTCTTCACTTCCTCCGTAAGCGCCGCACCGGAAATATACAGGACACAGCCCTTTTCCGTCAGCATCAGATAGGAAAGGGCGACCGGGCAGTGCCGGATATCGTCGGCTCTTAAGTTTAACAGCCAGGCAATATCATCGAGCGTTGAGAGGATATGGATCGCCGCTCCTTCTTCCTTCATTTTCGCCCGGACGCGGGCGATCTTATGACTGACCGATTCCCCTTCGTATTTTTCGGGAAGCACCCAGGCTTTCGTTCCTTACCGCCCCCGACAGTCTTCCCAGATTTCACCCACAAGATCATCGCCGCAGGCAATCGATCCGCCCTTTTCTTCTGCTGCAGCCAGGAACTTATCGGCTGCGGCAGCGTTCATGACGCGTCCGTCAAAGCCGACAACGCCGCCCTCCGGGAGGTGGTCCCGGACAAATTCTTCGATGGACGGCACATTCTTCTCGCCCATCCGGTACAGCGTAAAGCCGCTGCCCATAAGCTCGCGCTCCGCCTGCAGGAAATACCGCCCGTCCGTATAGAGCGCCGCTTCGTCCATCGCGACAACTGCCGTCCCCGCAGAGCCGGAGAAGCCGGTCAGCCAGGCTCTTTCCTTGAAATACTCCCCGACATACTCGGACTCGTGATAGTCCGCCGTCGGCACAATATACACACTGACGCCTTTTTCTTCCATCAAAGCTCTCAGCTTCTGAAGTCTTTCATCCGTCATTTTGTCTCCTTTACGAAAAAACCAAAAGGGAGACTTTCTGCAGAAACAGTACAGAAAATCTCCCTTAAGCTTATTTTACTTAGAGCCGGAATCTCCCTGCAAAAAAGCAGCCACGGCACGCACGGCATCTTCCTCGTCAGCACCGCACGCCTCAATCGTTACGTCATCTCCAAGCGCCAGACCGAGTGCCATCATGCCCATGATACTTTTCGCATTCATTCTGCGGTCGCCGTCAGTTAAGTGAATTTCCGCGCTGAAACGGCTGGCCGTCTGTACGGACATGGCGATTTCGTGCGCGTTCAGTCCGTTCAGCCCGACAGTTACAGTTGATGTTTTCATAACTCCTCCTCTTCTGCAATCTTTTTCAGCTTCCTTAAGCGATGATTTACGCCGGACTTTCCGACCGGCGGATTCAGTCTCTCTCCAAGTCTCTGAAGGGAATCATCCGGATTCTCCAGCCGGAGTCTTGCAATTTCTCTCAAAGACTCAGGCAGTTTTTCAAACCCGATATGATCCCGGATATATTCAATCGCCCCGATCTGTGAAAGAGAAGCCGATACGGTCTTCTGGATATTCGCCGTCTCACAGTTCACCTTCCTGTTGACGGTATTTCTGACATCCTTGACAACCATCGTATTCTCCAGACTCAGAAGCGATTTATGTGCCTGTATAAGGGCAAGGAAATCAGCAATCTGGCCGCTGTCTTTTAAATATACCACATAATGCCCCTTCCGATCAACTATTTTTGACCGAAGATCGTAAGCGGACAGCATTTCTTTCAGACGGATCGCAAAATCTTTCTTCTCACAGCTGATTTCCAGATGGTACATTTTCTCCGGATCGCTGATCGAGCCCGCTTTCAGGAACAGGCCTCTTAAGTAGGCCTTCCGGCAGCAGGGCCGCCGCACAAGTTCGGGGTCATCAAGCGCCTCCTCCGGAAACAGGAATGCCGCAAGCTCCGCACGTACGCAGTGCTCCTTTTCCGGCATCATTTTGGAAAGCTCTGTTTTAACATCCGACGAAAAGGACATCACATTTCTCCCAGAAAAATCACTTCCCGCTCCAGCTTCACGCCGAAGGTCTCCCAAACCGTTTCCTGTACATGCCGTATCACGCTGCACACCTCGGAAGCCGTGGCCGAGCCTAAGTTTACGACAAAACCGGCGTGCTTTTCGGAAACCGCCGCGTCTCCGATCCGGAACCCGCGAAGGCCCGCATCGTCAATCAGTTTTCCGGCAAAATACCCTTCCGGACGCTTGAAGGTGCTTCCGGCGGAGCCGTAATTTAACGGCTGCTTTTCGCGCCGGCGGCTCTGCAGATCATCCATCTTCTGTCGAACGATTTCAGGCTCTCCCTTTTCCAGCGAAAAAACCGCCGACAGAACCACCGCGTTAAGTTCCGGAATCCGGGAATGGCGGTAGGAAAGATCAAGCTCTCCCGCGTCAAAGCTTCGGATGGACCCATCCGGCAGAAGGAGTCTTGCGGATACAAGGACATCCTTCATTTCGGAGCCGTAAGCGCCGGCATTCATCCGTACCCCGCCTCCGACGGTTCCGGGAATTCCTGCCATAAACTCGAGACCGGCAAGTCCCGAAGAACAGGCTGCCTTAGAAAGGTCCGGCATCATCGCGCCGGCACCTGCAAGGAGCATTCCTTCCTTCGGGCTTTCAATCTGAGCGAAATGCTCCCGAAGCGAAATGACCGTCCCCGCATAGCCCCTGTCAGAGACAAGGATATTGCTTCCGCGCCCGAGTATAAAGTATTCTTCTCCCGCGTCTTTTAAGAGCTTCAGGAGCTCTGCAAGCTCCGCTTCACTTTGCGGGTACACGATCCGGGACGCGTTTCCTCCGCAGCGGAAAGTCGTCAGAAGCCCGAGAGGCGCATCCTGCCTGATTTCAAGACCCGGCAGCGCATCTATGAGCTCAGTAGAAAAATTCATCCGGTTCATCCTTTGTCTTGTTCATCAGATTGTCCTGCACGCGCTTGTAAAGCTCATGCGCCGCATTGTATCCCATCTTCTTCTGACGGTGATTAACCGCTGCGGCTTCAACAATAATTGCCAGGTTGCGTCCGGGACGCACCGGCAGGTTATAGCAGACAACCTTATTTCCGAGGAATTCGGTATACTGGTCCTCGATGCCCATCCTGTCGTACTCGGTTTCCTTTCTCCAGTCCTCAAGCCGGATCACCAGGTCGATCGTCTGGGTGTTCTTCACGGACTCCACGCCGAACAGCGTCTTCACATCGATGATGCCGATGCCGCGAAGCTCGATGAAGTGTCTCGTGATCTCCGGCGCGGAACCGACCAGGGCGGCGTCAGAGACCTTCCGGATTTCCACGACGTCATCCGACACCAGACGGTGTCCGCGCTTGATCAGCTCGATCGCAGCTTCGGATTTGCCGATGCCGGATTCGCCCGTGATCAGGACGCCTTCGCCGTATACGTCCACCAGTACGCCGTGGATGGAGATCATCGGCGCAAGCTGTACATGCAGCCAGCGGATGACTTCCGCGGTAATGATCGAAGTATTCTGTTCGGAAATCAGAATCGGGATCCCGGCTTCGCCGGCAAGTCTGAGAAGCTCGTCGTCCGGCCGCTGGGAGCGCGCGAAAATCATACAGGGACAGCCCTTTTCCATCAGATCATGGTACATCTTCACACGCACTTCGGGATCCATCTTCTGAAGGTAGACATACTCCACCTTTCCGACAATCTGCACGCGGGTCGGTTCATAGAAATCCCAGAAGCCCGCAAACTGCAGAGAAGGCCGGTTGATATCCGGAACAGTAATATAACACTCGTCGAGGTCCAGCCCCGTTGTCAGGTTTTCGATTTCCATTTTTTTTGCGAGTGTACTGACTTTTACTCTATTCATTCGTCTTTGGCCTCCTATCACAGAAGAAATGCAGGGCATTTCGAATGATATACGAAAGCTTTCGCTGTTATTATCTTAAGATTACTTTGGAAAGAAGCTCCGCTGCTGCATTTTTTGCAGCCTCCTCGCTGTTTTTATCGACGCCTGCGATCCTTAGAGACAGAACCGAGGCCTCCGACACGGTTTTTTCCAGGAAAAGAACCCCGTTCAGAAGCACAGGACTGTTCGCGTCCCCTCCTGCCCCGGTTTTTTTCTGCAGCCGCACCGTAAAGAGCGATGCCTCCCACTCCTCCGGATTCCCGGGGTTCGGAAGCCACATCACGAAGTCTTCATCGTCCTTCTGTACAAACCGGAAGCCGTCCGGTACGGAAACGGAACAGGCCCGGCAGTCGATGCGCCGGTCTTCCGTAAAGGAAAGATCATACTTGGCGCTGTCATCCCGGGCGTCCCGGGAGGCTTCGTCGATATCCTGCATCATCTTCTGCAGGGCGGACAGCGTGGAAGCCACGTTCTTATCGAGCTTCAGCTCCCCCTGCGTCAGGACCTGTTCTTCCTCCTTCAGACCGTAAAAGCTGTCTCCGGGCTCTTCCTGTCCGTAACTGATAAACAGGTCATCCGACAGCTGTTCGGTACTGACCTCTGCTTTTTCGCGGATCAGGATCCGGTCCGGTCCGGACTCCCCGGCATACATATAAATTGTACGCACAAAATCTCTCAGGATCTCCTGAGAGCCGGACAGGCTATAAAGAAAGTCCCGGTCTGCATACAGCACGGTCTCGTCATCATCAAAAAAGATCCGGAGCGTTCCCTCCGTCAGCATCCCAAGCAGCGTGATGCCCGTCAGGTTTTCTCCCTTCAGCTTCGTCTTAAGCGGCTCTCCCATGCGTGAAGGAAGCGCTTTAAGATAGCTCTGTTCTTCAACGAAAAAATACAGATAGAGGACGTTATGGGCAATTCTTCTGAAATCGCTCATGATCTCATGATCCCCCCGGATTTCGGGCGAAAACTGCAGCCCTTTCAGGCTGTGTCTGCCGTTTTCATAGCTGATATCCTCTTCTTTGGGGAAAATCAGCTTCTGTGAAAGCAGCCGCCGAACAATCCAGACTCCGCTGATTCTGCCGTTTGCCGCGTAAGAAATCATTCCCTGTCCTCTTTGTACCGTTTTTGAAGCTCCGTAAGAAAACGCCGCTCCTCTTTTGTGAGAACCGCGTCCGAAAGAAGGTCCGGCCTTCTCTCGTACGTTCTCTCTATCTGCTGTTTTCTGCGCCATTTTTCGACATTTTCATGGTGCCCGGACAGCAGAATCTCCGGCACCCTTTTTCCTTCAAACACTTCCGGCCGCGTGTACTGCGGGTACTCCAGAAGCCCGTCCGAGAAGCTCTCCACTTCGGCGGAGCCTTCCTTCAGCACGCCCGGGACGAGCCGCGCGACGGCGTCGATCACGACAAGCGCGGGCAGCTCTCCGCCCGTCAGCACATAATCGCCGATGGATACTTCGTCGGTCACACACAGTTCAACTGCGCGTTCATCAATTCCTTCATAATGACCGCAAAGGAAGATCAGGTTCTCCTCCAGGGAAAGCTCCCTCGCCATTTCCTCGGTAAAGGTTTTTCCCTGAGGGCTCATGTAAATCACCCGGGTCTTCTTCCCGATCTTTTCTGTCAGATCCCTGCAGCAGGACACCACAGGAGCTGCCTGCATCAGCATCCCCCTGCCGCCCCCGTAAGGGTAATCATCGACATGATGATGCTTCTCATCCTCAGAATAGTCGCGGATATTGACGGCGCTGACGGAAACAATTCCCTTTTTCATCGCGCGCCCGAGGATGCTCTCGGATGCCGCGCGTTCGATAAAATCCGGGAACAGCGTCATGACATAGAAATGCATTTACAGATCCTCCAGTCCCGGCAGGACATATACGGTCATCCGCTTCTGTTCCACATCCACCCGGAGAATGCAGTCGGGAATCGCCGGAAGCAGGAGGTCCTTCTTTCCCGGCGAGCTTACCTGATAAATGCTGTTTGCGCCGGTAAAAAGCACGTCTGTAACCGTACCGATTTCCCGATCATCCTCATCGTAAACCGTCATACCCAGAAGATCGCAGACAAGGTAGCGCCCTTCCTCTTTCGGAGATTCGGACTTATAGATCAGGATGTCCGCCTGGCGGTAGAGCTCTGCCTCCGTGCGGTCTTTGATCCCGGACAGTCCGAGAATGATCATTCCCTTCTGCTGTTTCACACCGGTAATGTCCATCCGCGAACAGTTTCCCCTGCGGTCGACCGTCACACTTTTCACCTGGGAAAAGCGGCGGATATCATCCGTTGTCGGATAGACATTCACTTCTCCCCGGATCCCGTGCGGGGAGGTAATCACGCCAATCCGTAAATATTCCTCTTCCATTCTCCGAAAATCCTTTGGTCCTTTTCCCCGCGGGCCTTTTTCGGGACCTTAAGAAAAAATGCTCATGTCCCGAAAAAAACCGGCTGTTTACTCAATATTTACCATGACATGCACGCCTTTACGGATGCCGGCTGCCTTCACCACCGAGCGGATCGCATTGGCGACTCTGCCCTGTTTTCCGATGACCTTGCCGATATCCGTCTGCGCAACCTTCAGTGTCAGGAGAATTCCTTTTTCGCTCACCTGCTCCGTCACAATTACCTGATCCGGTTCGTCCACAAGGGCTTTTGCAATCGTCTCAACTAATTCCTTCATTGTGATACCTCCTAAAGTGGTGATGGAACTTGACTTTACTCGATACCAGCACTCTTCAGAAGTTTCGCTACTGTCTCCGTGGGCTGCGCACCGTTTGCGATCCATTTCTTAGCTGCATCCGCATCAACCTTTACAAGGGAAGGCTCCTGGTTGGGATCATAGGTTCCGATTTCCTCGATAAAACGTCCGTCACGCGGAGAACGCGCGTCAGCAACGACGATACGGTAGTAGGGAGTTTTCTTCTTGCCCATTCTCTTTAATCTTAACTTAATCATTTGTGTTTTCCTCCTGGGAATATTTTTTATATTAGAACGGAAGTTTGAATCTTCCGCGCTTACCTTTCATCATGCCGGTCATCTGCTTCATCATTTTCCGGCTTTCATTGAACTGCTTGACCATGCGGTTCACCTGGTCGATCGTCAGTCCCGCGCCCCGCGCGATTCTGTTCCTGCGCTGCGGAGTCAGGGCATCCGGATGAGAGCGCTCATAGGGCGTCATCGAATAAATCATCGCCTCGATTTTTTTGAGCTGCTTTTCCGACTCGTCGGGATCCGGCATCTGGCCTTTCATTTTTCCGAGGCCGCCGAAGCCCGTGCCGGGAAGCATGTTCATGATCGCGCCGATTCCGCCCATCTTCTGCATCTGCTGCATCTGTACCAGGTAATCGTCGTAATCGAACTTGCCCTTCATCATTTTCTTCGAGAGCTTGTCCGCATCCTCGACGTCGACTTCCTGCGCCGCTTTCTCGATCAGCGAGAGCACGTCGCCCATCCCCAGAATCCGGCTCGCCATCCGGTCGGGATAGAACTGTTCGAGATCGTCCAGCTTTTCTCCGACGCCGGAGTACAGGATCGGCTTTCCGGTGACCGCGCGGATCGAAAGCGCCGCGCCGCCTCTCGTATCGCCGTCGAGCTTTGTCAGAATGACGCCATCGATACCGATGCCGTCGTTAAAGGAACTCGCGACGTTTACCGCGTCCTGACCGGTCATTGCGTCGACAACCAGTACCGAGGTGGTGACGTTCACGGCCGCCTTGACGTCCAGAAGCTCCTGCATCATGTCTTCATCCACATGAAGGCGTCCCGCCGTATCCAGAATGACGACATTGTTGCCGTTCTGTTTCGCATGGGAAACCGCGGCTCTGGCGATATCCGCCGGTTTGTTCTGGTCGCCCATCGAGAAGACCGGCGCGCCGACCTTCTCACCGTTGATCTGCAGCTGCTTAATCGCTGCCGGACGGTACACGTCAAGGGCCGCAAGAAGCGGCTTCCTGCCGTTTCTCATCAGCTTCTTCGCAAGCTTCGCGGCCATGGTCGTTTTACCTGCGCCCTGCAGGCCGAGCAGCATAACCACGCTGATCTCGCTTGCGGGAAGCAGCCGGATCTCGGTGGTTTCCGAGCCCATCAGCCGGATCATTTCCTCATTGACGATCTTGATGACCATCTGTGCGGGGTTAAGGCCGTTCATGATGTCTTCGCCGACAGCTCTTTCCTGAACCGCGCTGACGAACTGCTTGACCACTTTAAAGCTGACGTCCGCTTCCAGAAGCGCCATACGCACTTCGCGCATCGCCGCCTTTACGTCGGCTTCCGTCAGCCTGCCCTTCCCCTTCAGGCCGCTGAAAATTCTCTGAAATTTATCGGATAAGCTTTCAAAAGCCATGCATTCACCCTATTTCCTTCAGAATCTGCCCGGTCAGCGACAGAAGCTTACTCTTCGCCTCCTCCGGGATATTGTTATGGCTGTCGTTCAGGATCCGTTCCATCTCGGTCACGGATTTCCTGGTTGACTCATACTGACGGACCGCATGCAGCTTCTCTTCGATCTCCTGCATGCTTTTCTCACAGCGCCGGATGGTGTCATGAACCCCCTGCCTCGAGATTCCGTAGACCTCTGCGGCCTCGGAGAGCGACATGTCGTTCATCACCACATCTTCATAGATCTCCTGCTGTCTTTTCGTCAGCAGTTCTCCGTAAAAATCAAACAGTAAGGTCCGTTCGAAAATCATCTCCATACAAAACACCCATTCCGGCCGCAAGAACCTCAGGTATCATACACGAAAAAAAGCGCTCTGTCAAGCTTTTTTTCTTGACAGAGCGCTTTTCATGCTTTATTTACCGGTTTCAAACGGGATAGCTCTTGTTCTTTTTGTCGGAAACTGTCTCGTCCACCTTCTTATCCTGTGCGTCGCGGTATTTGAAGAAATCCATCGCAACCTGCGGGAACAGCGCATAGGAAAGCACATCCTCATCCTGACGGATATAGTCTTTGATTTCCTTCCTGTAGTTCTCAAGCTGCGGCGCGATCAGATCCGCCGGACGGCAGGTAATCGGTTCCTCGTCGCCGATGGCCTTCTTCTGAACTTCCGGATTGAAGGGCTTGATGGTCTTTCCGAACTCACCCTTTAAGACCTTTCTCGTCTCCTTCGTGATCATCTTGTAGCGTTCGCCCTGAAGCACGTTCAGTACAGCCTGTGTGCCGACGATCTGGGAAGAAGGCGTGACAAGCGGCGGCTCGCCGAGGTCTTTTCTCACGCGCGGAATCTCTTCAAGCACATCGTAATACTTGTCTTCCGCATGCGCTTCCTTCAGCTGGGACACAAGGTTCGAAAGCATTCCGCCCGGAACCTGGTACAGGAGGGTCTTGATGTTGACGCCCATAACCTTCGGGGAAAGGCGTCCGTTCGCAAGATACTTCTCCTGAATCGGACGGAAGTAGTCCGCGATCTCGGAAAGAAGATTTAAATCGAGCCCCGTATCATACGGTGTTCCCTCAAGGGTCTTGACCATCACTTCCGTCGCTGCCTGTGAAGTACCCATCGCGAAGGGCGAAATCGCGGTATCGATAATGTCCGCCCCTGCTTCGATGGATTTTAAGAGCGTCATGCTCGCAACGCCGGAGGTGTAATGCGTATGAATATCAATCGGAATCTTCGTTCCTTCACGAAGAGCGCGCACCAGACGGTCCGCTTCGTAAGGAATCAGAAGGCCCGCCATATCCTTGATGCACAGGGAATCCGCGCCCATCTCCTCGATGCGGCGTGCGGTCTCACGCCAATAGTCAAGCGTATAGGCATCACCGAGCGTATAGGCAAGAGCGATCTGCGCTTCGCCTTTGCCGGAGCGTTCTTTCTCGCGCTTGGCGGCATTCACGCAGGTTTCCAGGTTTCTTAAGTCGTTGAAGCAGTCGAAAATACGGATAATATCGATACCATTTGCAATGGACTTCTCAACGAAGTATTCGACAACATCGTCCGCATAATGGTTGTATCCGAGGATGTTCTGACCGCGGAACAGCATCTGCAGCTTGGTATTCTTGAAGCCTTCGCGGAACTTTCTTAAGCGTACCCACGGATCCTCCTTCAGGAAACGCAGGCAGGCGTCGAACGTCGCGCCGCCCCAGCACTCGACCGAATGGTAGCCGACCTTGTCCATCTTCTCGACGATCGGCAGCATCTCTTCCGTGGTCATGCGGGTCGCGATCAGGGACTGATGCGCGTCACGCAGCACGGTTTCTGTAATTTTAACCGGCTTTTTTGTAATTTCTGCCATGGTATTATCTCCTCTCTTACCTGACTCCAAACACTGCCATAAAGGTGCCTGCGGCTACCGCCGTACCGATTACGCCAGCGACATTCGGTCCCATCGCGTGCATCAGCAGGAAGTTTGTCGGATCGGACTGCGAACCGACCTTCTGCGAGACGCGGGCCGCCATCGGGACAGCCGATACGCCGGCGGATCCGATGAGCGGATTCACCTTGCCCTTCGTGACCTTGCACATCAGTTTGCCGAACAGCACGCCTGCAGCGGTTCCGAGCGCGAACGCCACGAGACCGAGCGCGACAATCTTCAGGGTGTCGAGCTTCAGGAAGGCTTCCGCGGAGGTCGTAGCGCCGACGGAGGTGCCGAGGATGATAACGACGATGTACATCAGTGCATTTGAAGCGGTTTCTGAAAGCTGTCTTGTCACGCCGCACTCATGGAAGAGGTTTCCGAGCATCAGCATGCCGACAAGCGGCGCCGTCGTCGGAAGCAGCAGACAGACAACGATGGTAATAATGATCGGGAAGAGAATCTTCTCCAGCTTCGTAACGGGGCGGAGCGTCTCCATCTTGATCTTCCGCTCTTTTTCCGTCGTCAGCGCCTTCATAATCGGAGGCTGGATGATCGGAACAAGCGACATATAGGAGTACGCAGCAACGGCGATCGGTCCCATGTACTCGGTCTGTCCGAGCTTTCCGCAAAGGAAAATGGAGGTCGGGCCGTCCGCGCCGCCGATGATGGAAATGGCAGCTGCGGCCTTACCGTTGAAGCCCATTAAAATAGCCAGGAAATACGCGCCGTAGATACCGAACTGCGCTGCCGCTCCGAGGAGGAAGCTCTTCGGGTTCGCAATGAGCGGCGCAAAGTCCGTGGAGGCGCCGACGCCCATGAAAATGAGTGACGGAAGGATCGCCCATTCGTCGAGGACGTAGAAATAATGTAACAGTCCGCCGGCCTGTACGAGGTTATGGGCCTCGTCATATACCGGTGCCGCCATAATATCCGGATAGATGTTGACTAAAAGCATGCCGAAGCTGATCGGCACCAGAAGCAGCGGTTCATAATCCTTCGCAATGGCCAGATACATGAAGAACAGCGCGACTGCTATCATTAAGTAATTGCCCCAGCTTAAGTTGAAAAAAGCTGTCTGCTGGAGCAGATTTCCTAATGTGGTCAGTAGGTTCATCTGAAATCTCCTTTAAGTATACTTAAAATACGATTACTCCATTGTGGCAAGAACCGCGCCAGCTTCTACGGAAGCGCCTTCTTTAGTGTCAACGGAAACAATGGTTCCGTCCTGCGGAGCTACGATCTCGTTTTCCATCTTCATGGCTTCGAGGATGAGGACAACCTGGCCTCTTGTCACCTTGTCGCCGGCCTTCGCCTTTACGCTGAGAATCTTGCCGGGCATCGGAGCTGCGATGGTCACGCCGCCCTTCTTGCCTGCGGGCGCCGCTTCCTTCTTCGGAGCGGGCGCTGCCTTCACAGGTGCCTTGGGTGCTGCGGAAACGGGCGCTTCGGAAGTGCCCTCTTCAACCGTTACATTGTATACATTTCCGTTTACAGTAATTGTATAATTCTTCATAGTCTTTTTATCCTCTCTTCCAATGATTTGCCGATGAAACTTTCCGGATCGAACGCACGACGATGCCCGAAGGATCCGTATTCTCAGATGCCGCGATTGCCGCCGCGATGACCGCTACAAGCTCAAGATCATCGGACAGATCGTCTGAAAGCTCTTCCGTCTCCTGTTCTTCGGGAAGCTCTTCCTTCTCCGGAGCCGGAGGCGTCTTCGCAGCCTTTCTCCTGGCGGAAGCGTCCTGCACCTTTCCGATCAGCCCGAATGCCGAAATGACAAAACTGATCAGGATCAGGATCAGGAATACAACGCCCATGCCGACAAGCGTATTCTGGCCGGCATCCGCAAGCGTCGCCCCGAGATCCTCACCGCACGCGGTGAGAAAGACAGCCGGAAAAGCGAGAGAAAGAAGCGGCAGAATTTTCTTTTTCATTCGCGCTTTCTCCTTTCTTATTTCGCTCCGTGTTTTTTATACGGTCCCTCGTCGCGCTTATTGAAAAGCATTTCAAGCGCAAGAAGGATGTGCTTTCTTAAAGTATCCATGCCGATCAGCTCGTCCACATAGCCGCGGCCCGCCGCTGCTTCGGCAGTCTGTTTTTCGTCAAACTTCGCTGCGACATCCGAAAGATCTTCCCCGCCGATAATCTTCGCGGCGCTTGAAGCTTCCATAATGCCGATCTTCGCGTCCGAAACCGCGTAGACGATGTCCGCGCCGATTGCCTTGCTGTTCATCACCGTATATGCGCTGGCGTAGGTATCGCCGACGATCACGCTGATCTTCGGAACTGTAGCGTTTGCAAATGCGTATACCAGTCCGGAAGCCGCAAGGGCCAGATCCTTTTCCGAAGAAACCGTCGCCTTGAATCCGTCTGCCGAGTTGAAGGTAACCAGCGGAATATCAAAAGCGTCGCAGAAGTTCACGAAAGCGGCCGCTTTCTTCATGCCTTCGGGCGTCAGACGCTCTTCGGCATTCGCGACAACACCGGCAGTCACGCCGTCGAGGCGCACAAAACCGGTCACCATGTCCTTCGCATAATCCTTCTTGGTCTCTACGAAGATATAGGAATCGGCAATCGAACTGATAATCGCACGGGCGTCGGTAACACCGTCAAGCTCGGCTGTCATCCGGTTCAGATCATCCGCACCGTCTTCGACCGCAGCCTCTTCATTATTGGAAGGCAGAACCGAAAGAAGGGCACGCACACAGGAAACAATCTCGTCCTCGGTGCCGATTCCGTCGATCATTCCGGAATTCTCCGAAAGATATGCCGCCTTCGCGGTATTGCATTTTTCGGTATAATTTCCATCGAGTGTATTCGGCGCATTCACGAAAAGCTCCGCGTTATCGGCTTCCATATATACGAAATCGGAAAGTCCCGCCGCGACTGCCATGCCGCCGCCGCATCTGCCGTAAACCACGGTAATCTGCGGAATCAGGCCCGAAGCCTTCGCCTGTGAAAGGTACAGCTTTCCGAAGCCGTTCAAAGCGTCCGTCGCTTCCGTAAGGCGTACGCCGGTGGAATCGACAAGGGCCAGAACCGGCGCCCCCATTTTCATCGCCATGTCATAAATTTTCGCAATTTTCTCTGCATGCATCTCACCCATGGAACCGCCGTAAACGTCCGGGTCCTGGCTGTAAATGAATACCAGCTTTCCTGCGATCGTCGCATATCCGGTGACAACGCCGTCTCCGTCGGCAGAAAAGTCCTTCGAAAAATCCGTGGAACGCGCTTTGACGCGCGCGCCGATTTCCACAAAACTTCCCTCATCCGCAAGCGCTGCGATTCTCGCTTTCGCTTTTGTCAGTTCATTTGTGCTCATCCATCCTCCGATCTGCACTGACCTAAATAAGTGCTTTTATACGGGGATCAATCCATCTTTCCCCAATTACCATATAATATACCCAAAAATCAAGAAAAATGCAAGTGCTTTTCACCGTCCTTTTCGGCGGAATCATTGCGGGGTACAAAAAACGGGGCCTCGAAAAGCCCCGTTAAATATCTGTATAAAGGCCGCAGTGCTTACGGCAGCTGAACTATCTCATAGCCCTGCGCCCGAAGGTAATGAATCAGACCCGGAAGGATATTCACCGTAATCTCATTGGTCATATGGAAGCAGTAGACACAGCCGTTATGCGCGCAGGACAGCAGGCTGTTCAGTATCTCATTCGTATCAAAGGAAGCCGTGGAGTCGAAATCATCATAGTTGACGCTGCAGAAAACGACCTCATAGCCCATATCGGACATCATCTTCGCCGACGCCAGTGTGAAGATGCCTGAATTATAATTGTACTTCCGCATCGTATAGCCGAAAGTCTCCCTGACATCTGACTGGAGCTTAATCGCATCCTGCATCTGGTCAGCCAGAGGAAGAAGCGCAATGCCTTCTTCCGGCGCGCTGGAGCTGTGATTGCCAAGCTCATGTCCTTCGTCGATCATCCGCCGGATCAGGTCCTGGTTGTTCCAGCCGTATTCATGCGTGATGTAAAAGGTCGATTTTACATTCTGTTCCGCCAGAATGTCCAGAATCCGGGCGGTATAGCCGTTCTCATACCCGGCCTGGAAAGTGATCGCGATCTGTTTGGTGTTCTCATCGGCCGCAAAGCACCTGCCGTTAATGCCGGCCGCCCTCATGTCGTCTTCAACGCTCTTTACATAGACCGGACGGTTGTAATCGTCCTTGGGCTCGTTAAAGCCGGTTCCGAATCCGCGAAGGGTCGGATCCACGGTCTGCTCGATCGCAGCGATCTCTTCCGCGCTGAGCGAGCGGATCGTTCCGTCATCATATGAAAGCTGCGAAGGCTGGGCGCTGTCCGCCGCCCCCGACGCTGTTTCCTCTTCGTTCTCCTGTTCATCCGGCGCCTCCGCCGGATCGTGGGACCCGGCTTCTTCCTCCGGATGATCCTCATCCGCGCCGGGGTTTTTGTGATCCGGGCCTTCGTCGGAAGATGCCGGCACTCTTTCACCCGCTTCGGCAATGAGTCTTTTGCTTTCACTGATCGTCATGATTCCGGCGAGCACGAAAAGCATCGCTCCGATCAGCAGAGAAGAAGCAAATCCGTACACCAGAAAACGGGTTGTGTCTCTTCTTTTATCTCTCATTCTTTTCCCTCAATCGTATTGTTTCAAAAAAACTCCTCCGGGCAGTATTCTTAAAAAAATGAAACGAAGCCCCTTTTTCACATCAGCACGGTCCGTTGCAGGGACAGCACAGCGACATCAGACAGATCGGCAGGCAGAAATCCATTCCGAAAATGTCATTCCTGCCGTAGTTTTCGCTCCTCTGCCGGTAGAAATTTCCTCCGCTCTCCAGCTGCTGCAGAAAGCTTCGGTACTGCATGTTGTTGGGTTCCAGAGAACAGGCCGTTCGCGCATCCTGCAGCGCGTTCATCTGATTCCCGAGCCCGCTGTTTGCGACAGAACGCAGGAAATACCATTGAGCGTTCCGGTAATCGCCCTCCATCCGGTTCAGGACATTGAGCGCCTCCTGATAATGGCCGGCATTGATATAGTTCGCCGCGGCCTGGAATTCCACGGGCGTCCCGCCTGTCTTTTGTCTCTCCTGCTGCCGGTACGCGCCGAAGGGATCGAAGCCGAAGCCGTAGTCCTCCCTTTCGCGGTATCCGTAGGAACGGCCGGAAGAATAGTTTCCGTAGCCGTTTGAATAAGAACTGCTCCCGTAGGGATTTCCGGAGGAATAGCCCGATCCGTAGGGGTTCTTCGCCGCTTCCTCCCTCATCTTCTGCACCTGGTCGTACGCCTGCTGGATCTGCTTGAACTTTTCTTCTGCCTGCGCCTTATTGGGGTTGTTGATATTCGCGTCAGGATGGTATCTGCGGCTTAATGTCCTGTATGCTTTTTTTACTTCATCATCACTTGCGTCCTGAGAGACGCCCAGCACCTGATAAGGGTCAAAGTACATTGCCTGCTTCCTTTTCTTCCCGCTCTTTTTCAGCCTTCCTGAAGCCGATCCACACCCCGGCATACAGGATATTTCTCAGAATGTCCCTGTGCAGAAAAACCGGCAGTTTCTCAAAATATTCGGTACATGCACCCATCGTGCTCTCCAGGTGCATTCTGACAAGTCCGGAAGCCTCCGGATCACCAAAAAACTTCGCGTAGGGATTATAGCTTCCCGCTTTAATATCTTCCTCCAGATCGCAGTAAGCGTCGATCAGGTAAATATATTTTCCGAGGTAGAAAAACATCGGACGAAGGTAGCGGGCGTATTCGTCGTCCCGGTACAGGAAAACCTCTTCGCACATCCTCCCGGTGAGCGCGGCCGCTTCGTCCGGATTATCCGAGCCGCGCGACTCGAGTGCGTGCAGCTTCTCCATATATTCCCTGACAGCCTGTCCTTTCTCAGGATAGCTTTTTTCTGTCCGGGCATACTCCTTTTCGAGGAAATGCAGTGCCCTAAGCGCCCTTTTCTTTCTGCTGTCGTATACCTGGTCACTATAATTATGATAGGCCAGCATCAGGTTGATATCCGCCGCAAAGGAAAGCATTCCGGTCCTGACAACCGGTGTTTTTACGCCCTTATAAAGGCAGAAGCGTTCCGACCGGCTTTCTTCATTCTCATAGAGTCCGGTATATAAAAGCGCGAGAAATACCGGGTCGTATGCCAGGACAAGCGCGGACTTTTTCCCGAACTTTTCGGAAAGCGTCCTGCAAAGTCCGCAGTAATACCCCTGATAAATCTGCCGGTCCTCCGGGCTTAAGCGGTCCTGATAGGCAGTCAGATATCCAAACACGAAAATAAAGGCTCCTTCTCCTTCAGATTTTCTTCCGGAAATGCTCGTGGCACTTCGGACAGGTAATCTCCACCATCTTCCCGCCTTTTCTCGGAACGCGAATCTTCTGATGGCAGCCGGGGCATTTATAGATATGATGCGTCCTGAGCGCCGCCAGATTCTTAAAGAAATTCACATACTTCCTGTTTTCTTCATATCGCTTCGAGGTATTTTTCGACAGCGAACGGAAAACAGCCAAACCAAGCGGAATGATTGCAGCAAAGGTGAGAACCGGAATCCTGAAAATCATAAAAAGGATGTCCAGGACAACCGAAAGTCCGATCAGCGTAAAGTTCAGCGGATCCCTTCCGCCGTATCTCCCGCTCATAAAACGCATCATGTTATACTGAAATCTCTGAAGAAAACCTCTCATATGCTCCTCGCAGGCGGCCTGAAAACCCGGGCCGTGTAAAATGTATTATGATGGTAAGGTCAAAAGGTATGTCCCGCCAGGTTCCGTGCTACGCACTCCCACCTGGCGTTTACAGTTCGGGCTTTCGTGGTGATTAATCACCACTTCACCCTCACTGTAAAGCGGTCAAAGAGCCCCTTCTCCCACCGACATGCAAGCATGTCGTGTGATCAGGGCTTTTGACCTTGACATCATATTATGGATGTTGGTAAAGCTGATATCATATCATAGCACAGTTTTTTATTTCTGTCACAGAATACACAGAAAATTCATCTTTCCAGGGCTTCCCGCCAACAAAAAGGATGCCGGCAAAGGGACCAGCCCTGTCCGGCATCTTTTTCTTTAAGGTATCAGATATACATCGGCATAATAAGCCCCGCCCGAAAGCGCATACTCGTGCGTCTGACGGTAAACATCAATCACCCCCGGTCCGACGCCGGTATCAGCTGCCACATATTCTTTTCCGTTGATCCTGAGCCTGGTTCCGTAGGGAATCTGGCCGGTATTGACCGCTACCGTATAGTCCGACTGCAGCCGCATACCCGAAGAGCCGTGTGCCTGGTAGTTCGGGTCATTCGAGCCCCAGATTCCGCAGCACTGCTGACAATGGCAGTAATGCGTGATATAGAACCTGCCAAGGTACTGGTCCTCGCCCGAAGCCTGTGCAGCTTCCGCAGCGGAACTCACCTGCTGGCGCGCCGCCTCCGCGGCGTCCTGCTGCGCCTTCCTGCTCGCAGCGATATATGCCTGCTCCGCCGCCCAGGATTCCGCTTCCGAGGAGGCCAGATAGTCCTGATATTCCTTCAGATCCTCCGCGTATTCCTCGATCAGCTCCTCCGAGCGTTCCAGGTTCTCAGCGACCTCAAGCGTTCCGAAAAAGCTTTCTTCCCGCTCTCCGAGTTCATTGGAGTTGCCCTGACCGAGGAAAAGGTAAAAGATGATTGCATCGTCCATCGGCATGAACAGTGTGTCATACAGATCGGATACGACTTCCACCTCATAGAAACCGCCCGAGATGCCCTTCAGACGGAAAGCGTCGCTCTTGTGCGCGCAGAGAATAATCTCTGTCGAAGTATCCGGCACCGCGTACAGATACGATTCGTATATCTGCACCATGGCGGCATAAGCGACCGTATGCACCATGGTATCATACGCCTTCTTATCCGTCAGCACATAGGACGCATTGACAAAACCGGTATAGCCTTCACGTTCAATTTCATACCAGTTACCGCTTTTGCCGACGTATTTGGCAATATCATTCGGATACAGGACCGACAGAATTCTGCTGTCGTCATCCGGCTCCTCCCGTACATTCAGATAGAGTTCCACTTTCTCGGCGTTGACCACAAGCCTGTTCTGGAAGTACTTTCTGAGTCCCACCATGCTTGCCGGATCTTCCGTTGTCTCTTCCTCAGTGGTTTCTTCTTCTGTAGTTTCTTCCGCAGTCTCTTCTTCGGTCTCTTCCGGGCTGCTTTCCTCTTCTGTCTCTTCGCCGCTTTCTCCAGCGCTTGTTCCGGTCTCTTCCACGCTGCCGTCTGCAGCGCTGTCTATCCCGGGATCCTCGTCTTCGGAGGATCCGTCCTCCTCTTTTTGAATCCCGCTCCCCGTACTTCCCTCACCTTCGGCTGTTAACGTCTGCGTATCAGAATCCAGGTCCGTCGTTGCGGCGCGGCAGGATGAAAGAAATGCGGCCGAAACGATCGCGGATCCGCATAAGATTGCAGCTGCGTAGCGCAATTTCCTAAACATGTTGACTCCTCCACTGTGTTTTTGTCGTTTGTTACAGAAATGTTACGAAGAATGTTAACACATTTTAACTATTTTGTCAAGTATCCGCTGTTTCTGCGCTGTCTCATGGCTTCAAACATCAGAATCGAGGCTGCCATCGCAGCATTCAGGGACTCCACTTTTCCGGCCATCGGAATTCTGACAAGCTCGCTGGCCTCATTTGTCAGCGCGTCGGAAAGGCCTTTGGATTCATTGCCGATCAGAATCGCCGTTTTCACGGTATAGTCCGCCTCATCATAGGCTTTTTGCCCCTTCAGATGCGCCGCGAGAACCTGTCCGCCCGCCTTCCGGAAGCTTTTCGCAAGCTGTACAAGGTCCGCCGACACCGCGAAGGGCATCCTGAAAAAGGATCCCATCGTCGCGCGGATCACCTTCGGATTATACGGATCGACGCAGTTCTCGTTCAGTATGACACCGTCCGCGCCGGCAGCCTCGGCACTCCTTAAAATCGTCCCAAGATTCCCGGGATCCTGCAGGTTTTCAAGGAATACGAACAGTCCTTTTTCCTTTTTCAGAATATCTTCCGCTGAGTAATCATAGGCCTTTAATACGGCCATGATCCCCTGCGGGCTTTTCGTATCGGAGAGCCTGCCATAGTCCTGGTCGGAAACGCTTAAAAAACCTGCCTTCTTCTCTTCCGTGCAGTATTTCAAAAGGTCCGAGATATGGAAACGGTTTTCCTTTAAGAAGCTGTCGGAAACGATCAGATGCAGAAGCCTTTCCTTCGGAAGCTCCCGGATCATCTTGATTCCTTCCACGATAAAAACGCCGTCCGAGCGCCTGAGGGACGGTTTTTTCTGCCATTTTACGATGTTTTTTTCCAACTGATTCATTTTTTCCTGTCTCCCGATAAGGACACTGCAGGCGGAACCTTTGGCTTTTGTCCTGCGGTCCCGCCTGCATTCTGTCTTTTTCCTAAGCGAATCATGTTCGCCCCCGGCTGTTTTATCTTCTTACGAGGAGTTCCGTAATACGCACCCAGCTTTCCGGAATCGTCTTCTGCATCTTCAGCGCCTCATCGAGATCATAGTCTGTCACCCTGCCGTTTTTGATACCGACAACACGGTTCGATTTTCCCTGAATCAGGAGATCCACCGCAGCCGATCCGAGAAGCGACGCGAGGAAGCGGTCCCGGCAGGACGGCGATCCGCCGCGCTGCAGATAGCCGAGAATCGTCGCTCTGGATTCCACGCCCGTTGCCTCTTCGATATGCTTCGCAAGGGTGGCGGAATGACCGATACCCTCGGCGTTGATAATCAGGTGATGCTTCTTGCCGACCCTGCGGTTATTGAGCACGTGGTCAATGATCG
>CAMVNR010000030.1 GCA_947168905.1 uncultured Lachnospiraceae bacterium | reverse complement strand
TCTTCCCTCGCCTTTGATACGATTTACGCGGAAGGACAGCGGCGCTATATGGAGTCGCTTTCTTCGTATGCCCGGATGTTCCTCGGACGGATGGAAAAGCCGGCTGTCCAGTCGATCGAAGGACTGCCGCCGGCCATCTCCATCGATCAGAAGACAACGAACCGGAATCCCCGCTCGACGGTCGGAACCGTGACGGAGATTTATGACTACCTGCGCCTTCTGTACGCGAGGATCGGCATTCCGCACTGCCCGAACTGCGGCCGGGAGATCATGCGCCAGTCCGTCGACCAGATGGTGGATGCCTGCATGCGGCTTCCGGAGCGCACAAGGATCCTGGTTGTCGCACCGGTCGTGCGCGGCAAGAAAGGCCGTCACGAAAAGCTTCTGGATCAGGCGAAGAAGAGCGGCTATGTACGTGTCAGGATTGACGGATACCAGTACGAGCTCGGCGAAGAAATTACGCTTGATAAGAATATTAAGCACAATATCGAAATCGTCATCGACCGGCTGGTTGTCCGTCCCGGGATCGAGACAAGGCTTGCGGGATCTCTCGAGAACGCCATGGAGCTCGCGGACGGACTCGCGATCGTCGCGTCTCCGGACGACGGGACAGAGCTTCGCTTTTCCCAGAATTTCGCCTGTCCGGACTGCGATATCTCGATCGAGGAGATCGAGCCCCGCAGCTTCTCCTTCAATAACCCCTTCGGCGCCTGTCCGACCTGCTCGGGTCTCGGCTACAAGATGGAGTTTGATGAGAACCTGATGATTCCGGACAGATCCCTCTCGATCAACCAGGGCGCGATCGTGGTGACCGGCTGGCAGAGCGCCAACCAGAAAGGCTCATTCACCAATGCGACGCTGAAGGCGCTGTGCGAGCATTTCAAGTTTGATCTCGACACACCCTTTGAGAAATATCCGAAGGAAATTCAGGAGATTCTCCTGCACGGAACACAGGAAAAGGTTGAGGTTCATTACAAAAGCCAGCGCGGACAGGGCGTTTACGATGTCGCTTTCGAGGGACTTGTGGAGAATGTCAGCCGGCGGTATAAGGAGGCTTTTTCCGAATCCCAGAAGGCGGAGTACGAAACCTATATGCGCATCTCTCCCTGCACGGACTGCAAGGGCATGCGTCTGAAGAAGTCTTCCCTCGCGGTCACCATTGAAGGAAAGAATATTTATGAACTGACCGATCTGCCGGTGCGTGATATGATCGGCGTTGTCGGGAACTGGAAGCTCTCCGAAAACCAGGCGATGATCGGTGGGGATGTTCTGAAGGAAGTAAACGCCCGCCTAAGCTTTATGAAGGATGTGGGCCTCGACTATCTCGCGCTGACCCGGGCGACGGCGACGCTTTCGGGCGGAGAAGCGCAGCGGATCCGGCTGGCAACCCAGATCGGTTCGGGCCTTGTGGGCGTAGCGTATATTCTCGACGAGCCCTCGATCGGTCTGCACCAGAAGGATAATGACAAGCTTCTGTCGACGCTGAAGCATTTAAGGGATCTCGGAAATTCGGTGATTGTCGTCGAGCATGACGAGGATACGATGCGGCAGGCGGATCATATTGTGGATATCGGTCCCGGCGCCGGCGAACACGGCGGGGAAGTGATCGCACAGGGCACGGTGGAGGATATCATCAGCTGCGAAAGGTCCGTGACCGGGGATTACCTTTCCGGACGGATCCGGATTCCCGTCCCTTCCTCCAGGAGGACGCCTTCCGGCTGGATGAAGGTTGTCGACGCGCATGAAAATAACCTGAAGCACATTGATGTGGATTTTCCGCTCGGTGTCTTTACCTGTGTGACCGGCGTTTCAGGCTCCGGAAAGTCGTCTCTTGTGGATGAAATCGTCAGCAAGAGCCTGCTCCGCTCCTTAAACCGCGCGCGTACGATTCCCGGGAAACATCAAAAGATCACGGGAACCGAAGCGCTTGATAAGATTATCGTGATCGACCAGAGCCCGATCGGACGGACGCCCCGGTCGAATCCGGCAACCTACACGGGGGTGTTTGACCAGATCCGGGACATTTTCTCCCAGACGACGGAGGCGAAGGCCAGAGGCTACACGAAAGGGCGCTTCAGCTTCAATGTGCGGGGCGGACGCTGCGAATCCTGCTCGGGCGACGGCATCATTAAGATCCAGATGCATTTCCTGCCGGACGTCTATGTGCCCTGTGAGGTCTGCGGCGGAAAGCGCTACAACCGGGAAACGCTGGAAGTCCTGTATAAAGGGAAAAATATCTATGACGTACTGAATATGACGGTGGAGGAAGCGCTGGAGTTCTTCCAGGCGGTGCCCTCCATCCGCGACAAAATCCAGACGCTGTACGATGTGGGCCTTTCCTATATCCGGCTCGGGCAGCCCTCGACCGAGCTCTCGGGCGGAGAGGCACAGAGAATCAAGCTGGCGGAGCAGCTCTCAAGGCGCTCGACAGGGCGCACGGTCTATGTGCTTGACGAACCGACAACGGGTCTGCATTTTGCGGACGTGCACAAGCTGATCGAAATCCTGCAGCGCCTCACAGAGGGAGGCAATACGGTGATTGTGATCGAGCACAACCTGGACGTCGTGAAATCGGCGGACTATATTATCGACATGGGACCGGAAGGCGGAGACGCCGGCGGAACCGTGGTGACGCAGGGAACGCCTGAGGAAGTGGCTGCCTGCCCGAAAAGCTATACCGGACAATACCTGAAAAAGATGCTGTGACTGTAGGAGGCTCTTTAGATGCGCCTGGCGGAACTGGCCGATTATGCAGAAGAGAAATACGGAATCCCGGAAGACAGGAAGTGGACAGACTTCCCCGGGTTTTCCGTGCTCTCTGATCCCGGGCTGGGCAAATGGATTGCCCTTTTTATGCGTCATTTTGATCCAGTGTCCGCAGAAACTACAGAGCGCTGTGACTTAAAATGCGGCAGGGAGGTGCTGGAGGACAGAAAAGAGCGCTTTCTCTGCCTTCCCTTCCGCATGAAGGGGCCGGGCTGGATCGGTATCCGTTTTGACAGCGATACGGACAGGGAAACCGTATTTGAACTCTTCGATCAGGCAGTCGAAAGAGGAAAAAAGGGCTTTAAGGATTACCTGTCTGACGGAAGCATCCGAAAGGGCTTCGGACCAAAGAGCCCCCCAGTCGCTGATGCCGGGGGAAACGTTTATACAGACACTCCGATTCCGGGATTTTCCGCCGGAAGACCGGAGAAAGCCGGGGTTCCGAAAGACATTTCCGCAATGGGAAGGCCGGCCCTCGGAGCGCTTAGAAGCGGCAAAAGGATTCCTGGTACGGAAGAGGTTCCGGAAAAAATCCGTGCGATGCTGAAGCTGTACCGCTTCGGACGCGGCAGCTTTGAGGAAAAATGCCGCAATTTCCTGCGCCAGGGCCTGTTTATGCAGGACTACGAAGACGATTATTCCTGGGAAGGAGAATTTGAACATTACTTTCCGACCTATCACGATATGAATATCCGGCAGCTGAGGGGATATTTTTCCTGGAGAACGAAGCTGAGAAGAGGAGAGTTCTCCCCTGCCGCGAAGTCCATGGCTTATGTTTACCTCTATGAGCTCCTGAACGGAATCGGCTGCAGCTCCCCGGAGGACAGTCTCGGGAAGATGATGCGTTTTGAAGAAGGGTATCTCGACGCCGGGTTCGGGGACAGTAGCCTCAGAAGGAACCTGAACAGCTGGATGTTTGAGTTCGCGGTGCTGCACGGACTTCCGGAGGACCTTGTGCTCAGGACCGCAGATGCCGGGATGCTTCGTACTGACCGGGCGCTTCTTTCTCTTCGTGAACCGGAACGCGCAGCCGACGAGAGCCTTGTGGAAGCGCTGAAGTCTTTCGCAGGTGAAAAAGCCGGGAAAGGATCTGTAACGGAACTCGTTCCGGAGAAAGCGAATCCGCTTTTTGCCGCCGTCTGGCGGAAACTCATGCGGGAGTATACGCGGGACGGAGAGGATATTTTTACCTGCTGCTTCGGAAAGAAAAGTCTGCTTCCCTGGCATCCGCTGGAGAACGCGCTGGTGCTGAAGGAAAAGAAACAGGAGGACAGCGTGTTTTCCCCGGACCCCTGCCGGACCTATGCCTGTAAGAACGGCGTCTGGCATGTGGAATGCTATAACAGCGGATACCTTGACCGGAAGCTTTTGAAGGAGATTCTGCATGAATGCGAGCGTCAGGTCCGGAAGGCCCTGAATGCCGGCTCGCGCCTGCGGGAGCGGGACGAGGAAGCGTGGGTCCGGCCGTACATCGCGGCCGTGATCGAAGAAAACAGAAGGGCGGAGGCGATCGCGTCCCGGCCGGAAATCACGATCGATTTTTCCGGTCTTGAGAGAATCCGAAGAGACGCCGGGCTGACGCGGGACAGCCTGCTGTCGGAGGAAGAGCTCCGGGAAAGCGAAGAAGCGGCCCGGAAGGAGACAGGAGATGTCCCGAAGGAGGAGAGCCTGACGGTTCCCCATAAAGAAGTCTTTCCCGAGACGGCTAAGAAGGCGCTTCAAGAGGATCAGGCTTCCGGCTCCCGCGGGGATGCTTTCTTTTCTTCGCCGGTTTACGCGGATATATTGCGCTGTCTTTTAAGAGATGAATCGCCGTCAGAGCTGATCCGCACAAACCGCCTGATGCCGGAGATTGTCGCGGATGAAATGAACGAAGCGCTGTTTGAGACATTTGCCGACATGGTGATTGAGTGCGAGGGACAGGAGCTGCGCCTCGTGGAGGATTACAGAGAAGACCTGGAAAGTCTGATGGGCGGGAACGGATGATAAGGAAGATGAGGAGATCGCAAAAGTGAGCGCTGAAAACAGAAAAGTGCCCAGAAGAATCGCGCAGGCGGTTCTGAATTCACTGAAAGGCGGCGTCGTTCCGCGGATCGGGCTGCCGTATATCACCGTCGGGCGGAAAAACGAAATCGAAGCGCTTCTGAGGGATGTGGAGATCATTTCCGAGGGCGGCGCCTCCTTCCGCTTTATTGTCGGACGCTACGGTTCGGGAAAAAGCTTCCTGCTGCAGACGATCAGGAACTACGTGATGGACCGCGGATTCGTAGTGGCGGATGCGGACCTTTCACCGGAACGCAGGCTTCAGGGAACGCGCGGACAGGGTCTTGCGACCTACCGGGAGCTGATCAGCAACCTGTCCACAAAGACCAAACCGGAGGGCGGGGCCTTAAACCTCCTGCTCGACCGCTGGATCAGTTCCGTTCAGTCGGAAACGGCGGCAGAGAGCGGTTTACTGCCCGAAAACCCGGACTTCCCGCGCCTTGTCGAGCGCAGGATTCATCAGGTGATATCATCCGTCAGCGAGCTCGTGCACGGCTTTGACTTTGCGCGGCTTCTTTCACAGTATTATCACGCCTTCCTGGAAGGGGACGAAGAGAAAAAGGCCGCTGTCGTCAAATGGTTCCGCGGCGAGTATACACTGAAAAGCGAGGCAAAAGCCGAGCTCGGCGTAAATATGATCATAACGGACGACGACTGGTATGATTACCTGAAGATTTTCGCGTTATTCTTCAGAATGGCAGGCTATACCGGCATGATGATCATGATCGACGAGCTTGTCAACATCTACAAGATACCGAATTCGATCACGCGGCAGTACAATTACGAGAAGCTTCTGACGATGTATAACGACGCGCTGCAGGGCAAGGCGCGGTATCTCGGAATCCTGATGGGATCGACGCCTCAGGCGCTGGAGGATAAAAGACGCGGCATCTACAGCTATGAAGCGCTCCGTTCCCGCCTCTCCGAAGGCAAATTTTCACGGCCGGGCGCCCGGGACCTTCTGGCGCCCGTGATCCGGCTGGACGCGCTTACAGCCGAGGAAATGCTCGTCCTTACGGAAAAGCTTTCCGATATGCACGCCGGGCTGTACGGATACGAGCGGACACTCACAGTAGAGGAGCTTGCGGACTTTATCCGAATCGAATACGGAAGAATCGGCGCCGACGGGAACATTACGCCAAGAGAAGTGATCCGGGACTTTATCGAGCTTCTGGACCTGATGTACCAGCACCCCGGAATGACGCCCGGAGAAATATTCGATTCCGGCGAGTTCTCGTACGCAAAGTCCGGCGCCGTATCCGACAATGCGGACGATGATTTTGCGGAATTCACGATCTAAAGGGAGCCTTCAGATGGATGTTTTTTCGCGCTATGCGCCCTTTATTCAGGACTATATTTACCGCAGCGGCTGGCAGACCTTAAGGGCCGTCCAGAACGCAGCGGGCGACGCGATTTTCAACACGGATGAAAATGTGCTCCTTACGGCTTCGACCGCCTCCGGGAAAACCGAGGCGGCCTTTTTCCCGATTCTGACGCTCCTGTCGGAGGAGCCGCCGTTAAGCGTCGGTGTGCTTTACATCGCCCCCTTAAAGGCGCTGATCAACGATCAGTTCGGGAGGCTCACAGAACTCTGTGAAGAGGAGGGTATCCCGGTGACGCGCTGGCATGGAGATGTCGGCGATTCGTCCAAGCGGAAGCTTCTGAAAAAGCCCGCCGGCATTCTCCAGATCACGCCGGAGTCGCTGGAATCTCTGATGATCAATAAGCATATGGAGATTCCTTCGCTTTTTTCGGACCTTCGCTTTGTCGTCATTGACGAAGTACACTCGCTTCTTCGCGGGGACCGGGGCGCGCAGACCTTCTGCCTCATAGAGCGCCTCTCGCGGCTTGCCGGATGCTCTCCCAGGAGAATCGGACTCTCCGCGACCATCGGAAATCCCGAAGAAGCCGGGAATTTCCTCGCGGCGGGATCGGGCCGGGGAACCGTCATTCCCAGGTTCCAGGGCGCGAAGGAAAGCTGGCGCCTGTCAATGGAGCATTTTTACAATACGGAGCCGCAGGCGGACGAGGGAAGGAATCCGGACATCCCGGCGCTTCCTCTGAAGGAGGAAAAAAGCGACACCGCGCCGAGTGCTGCAGATCCCGGGATCGGCTATATTTTTGAGCATACCAGGGGAAAAAAGTGCCTGGTATTTACAAATTCCCGCGAGGAGTGCGAGACGGTATGCCAGACCTTACGGCGGTACTGCGAGGTAAATCACGAGCCGGAACGCTTCCTGATTCATCACGGCAATCTGTCGGCTTCCTACCGGGAAAGCGCAGAGGAGGAAATGAAGGACGACGACTCGCTGATGTCGGTCTGCGCGACGGCGACGCTGGAGCTGGGAATTGATATCGGAAGGCTGGAGCGCGCATTTCAGATCGATGCGCCCTTTACGGTCTCGGGCTTTCTGCAGCGGATGGGCAGGACCGGCAGGAGGGGCAGCCCTTCCGAAATGTGGTTCGTCATGCGCGAGGATCATGCCGAAGCGCGCGCGATGCTTCCGGAGCGGATTCCGTGGTTTCTTATCCAGGGAATCGCGCTGGTGCAGCTGTACCTGGAGGAGCGTTTTGTCGAGCCGCCGGCGACGACGCGCCTTCCGTACAGCCTTCTGTATCACCAGACGATGAGTACGCTTGCCTCTTCCGGCGAAATGACGCCGGCTGAGCTTGCCTCCCGGGTACTGCCGCTCGCTCCGTTTGGGCGGATTTCACAGGACGATTTCAGAGTGCTTTTAAGGCATCTACTGGAAAGCGGGCATATCGAGCGCACCGAAAACAAGGGGCTGATTGTCGGGCTGAAGGGAGAGCGGATCGTCAGCAACTATAAATTCTACGCGGTGTTTCAGGAGAATATCGAATATTCGGTTCATGCAGGCTCCGAAAAGCTCGGAACGATCGTAAAACCGCCGCCCGCGGGAGAGAAGATTGCGATCGCGGGCAGGGTCTGGATCGTGGACGAGGTGGATCACAAGCGCCGGGAAGTTTACTGCACGCATGTGGCAGGTTCGGTGCCGGCGTATTTTGGGGACTGCGCGGGAGATATTCATACACGGATTCTGGAGAGGATGCGCGGGGTCCTGTCGGAGGAGCAGGCTTATCCGTATCTGATGAGGCATGCCGTCTGCAGGCTTCAGGAAGCACGGGATACCTTCTGTAAATCCGGAATGGCAAGGAGCCCGCTCATTCATCTGGGCGGAAAAATGTGGGCGCTCTTCCCCTGGCTCGGAAGCTATGCCTTCCTGGCCCTCGAACGCTTCCTAAAGCTTCGCTGCGGGAAGAAGCTCGGCTTACGGGGCTTAAGTCCCTCGCGGCCTTACTGCATGCAGTTTACGATGGAAGCTTCCGAAGAGGAGTTTTTCAGGATCACTGCTTCGGAGGCGTCGGTTCCCTTTGACCCGCTGGAACTCCTGTATCCGAAGGAAAACCCGGTATTCGACAAATACGATGAGTTTGTCCCCGAGGAGCTGGTGAGAAAAGGCTTCGCATACGGCGTGCTGGACGTAGAGGGAATGAAGAAGCGGGTGCTCGGCTGGAAAAAGTTGGATACCGATCTGGCGGTTGTTAAAAGAGCTGATTGACAGAACGCCCGATTACGGGTACAATTAAAATGCTGCGGACCTTTTTACAGGGCGCGGTATTACGGCTTACAGGGAGGAAGGATCAAGTGAACCCGGAAGAAGTCATGCGTAAGGTCGAGGAGGAGGACGCGCAGTTTATCTGCCTGTCTTTCTGCGATATTTACGGAGCGGAGAAGAATATTACAGTGATGCCCTGGGAACTGGAGCGGGCAATGAAGACCGGCATTGCGCTGGATGCCTCCGAAGTGGCAGGCTTCCGCCTGGACACGAAGATTGACCTTCTTGCCTTCCCGGATCCGGATACGCTCTCGCATCTGCCGCAGAGTCTCGCGGACGAAGAGCTGGGCATTGCCATGCGGATGTGCGCGAATATTTTTCTGCCGGACGGCACCCGCTTCGAGAACGATCCCCGCGCCATTCTGGAGAAGGCCGTAAAGGAAGCCGAGAGCCGCGGGTTCCGCTTCAATTTCGGGCCGGCGATTGAGTTCTACCTCTTTGACCAGGCAGCGGACGGTACGCGGCATCCCTTTGACAGCGCCGGCTATATGGCGGCGCAGCCGGAAGACCGCTGCGAGAAAATCCGCCGGGAAATCTGCCTGGACCTAAAGAAAATGGGGATCCTGCCGGAAAGCGCCTATCATGAAGGCGGCCCGGGACAGAATAAGATCAAATTCCGGTTCAATGACCCGATGCGCGCGGCGGACGCCGCTGTGGCATACCGGGCGGTCGTGAGCTCCGTCGCTTCCCGTCACGGACTTAGTGCCGATTTTTCGCCGAAGCCCCTGGAGAAGCTTCCCGGGAACAGCATGCATGTCAATATGTCGATCGAGTCGAAGGACGGAAGAGACCGTACGCCGGATATCATTGCGGGAATCCTGCAGAAAATACCGGAGATCACGCTTTTCCTGAATCCGTCAAAGAAATCCTATAAGCGCCTCGGCAGGGACGGCGCGCCGAAATACATCAGCTGGTCGGACGCGAACCGCTCGACCCTGATCCGGATTCCGGCCTACGGCGGATATACGCGCTTCGAGCTGCGCTCTCCGGACAACCTGGCCAATCCGTATCTGGCCTTTGCGCTTCTGATATACGCAAGCCTTTACGGAATCACAGAAAAGCCGATGCTTCAGAAGGCAAGCGAGCAGGATCTCTTCGACTCGGATCCGAAATCGATCGGAAAGCTGAAGCCCCTGCCGATGTCTCTTACGGAAGCCCAGCAGAAAGCCAGAAACAGCATCCTGGTGCACAAGTGCCTTCCGGAAAAGGCGATTGAAGCATATTTATAATCAGTGAGGAAAGATCAATGACGTTTGAAGAAAAACAGGCGGATTATGCCCGCCTGATCGTGAAGGCCGGTGCGGCGGTCCGCCCCGGGCAGAAGGTATATTTTGCCTGCCCGATCGAATGCTATGAATTCGGGCGGATGGTCGTGAAGGAGGCCTATCTTGCCGGCGCGTCCGAGGTCGTTGTCAAGTGGCAGGACGATGTCACTGCGCGCATGAAATACGAATACGCGCCGATCGAGGTGTTCGCGCATTTCCCGGAATGGACAGCGCTCGAAATGAACAGCTATGTCAAAGACGATGCGGCCTTTATTTATCTTGCCGGCTCCGATCCCGAAGCCTTTAAAGGGGTGGACATCACCAAAATGCAGGCACAGCAGAAGGCTTCCTATGAGCCCATGAAGGAATTCAGAAAAGCCCAGAGCACGATGGCGGTCAAATGGACCGTTCTCGCGATTCCGACGCGCGCATGGGCAGCGAAGGTCTTTCCGGGGATGAATGTCGATACTGCGGTGACCCGCCTCTGGGACGCGATTTTCGCGACGGTCCGGATCGGCGACGGCGATTCGTACGGGAAGTGGATGAAGCACGCGGACACGCTGGCCGAAAAGTGCCGGATTCTGAATGAATGGCAGCTGGACAGCCTGCATTACGAGAACAGCCTCGGCACCGACTTTACCGTCGGTCTTGTACAGAACCACCGCTGGGAAGGCGGCGCGGATATCGATAAGAAGACCGGGGACCGGTTCTTTGCGAATATGCCCACGGAAGAAGTGTTTACGATGCCGGACAGACGCCGGGCGGAGGGAACGCTTGTGGCGGCGATGCCCTTATCGTACCGCGGATCGCTGATCGAAAATTTCCGTTTCATCTTCCATGACGGACAGGTGGTTGATTTTGACGCAGAAAAAGGCAAAGACAGCCTGCAGGCGCTTCTTGATTCGGACGAGGGATCGAAGCATCTGGGCGAATGCGCGCTGGTTCCCTTCCCTTCGCCGGTGGCGGAGCAGGGAATTCTGTTCCTGGAGACCCTCTTCGACGAGAATGCAGCCTGCCATTTCGCACTTGGAAACTGCTACGAGACGAACCTTCAGGGCGGAGCGGAAATGTCCGAGGAAGAGCTGAAGGCGCACGGCGGCAATACTTCGATGAATCATGTGGATTTTATGGTCGGTACGAAGGACCTTAAGATCACCGGCATCAGAAAGGACGGTTCCGAGGTGATGGTATTCGAAAACGGAACCTGGGCCTTCTAAGCATGGTCCGCGCGGTATTATTTGATCTGGACGGGACACTCGTCAATACCCTGCCGGATCTGACCTATATTACCAATATGACGCTTCGCGACCTGGGATTTCCCGAGAGGAGCCGGGAAGAAGTGCGGATGTTTGTCGGAAACGGCGTGAAAAAGCTGATCACCCGGGCGCTTCCCGAGGGAATCACGCTGACAAAGGATATTTTCGATCTGATGCAGGCCAACTACCTGAAGTACCAGAACCGGCTTTCGACGGTGTACGACGGAATTCCGACGCTCCTTTCGGATCTTCATGATCTGGGCGTCCGCAATGCGATTTCGACGAACAAGCCGCACGCGGCCGCAGTGGAAGTGACCCGTAAATATTTCGGGGATCTCATCGACTATACCCAGGGCCAGGTGGAAGGCATTCCCGTCAAACCCGCGCCGGACAGCTGCGAGCTGATCCTGCAGAAGCTGCAGGTGAAAAAGGAAGAGGCTCTGTATGTGGGCGATTCCGATACGGATATCGAAACCGCGAAAAACCTCGGAATCCCGGCAGTCTCCTGTACCTGGGGCTTCAGGGATGAGGATTTCCTGCGCGAGCACGGAGCGAAGATTTTTGTCCGCCGTCCGGAACAGATTCTCGATATCGTAAGGTATTTCTGAGAAAGCGGACGTCATTTTTACGGAAGAGAAGGTACAGACTTCTCAGGTTTTGTGCATGGAGCCGAAATTGTAAAAATTTCTTGACGTATCGGACGCCATGCTGTATGATTACGAAAAAGTTAAGAGATAGAGGCGCGCCGCTGTCATCAGTAGGAAAAGAAGGGAAAATACGGGATCTTTTGCAAAAGGGACCGGCGCCGAAGTCCGGAGGGCTTTAGCCGTATACAGGAGCCGCCGGGCTGGGCGGACAGAATAAGATCTGTCCGACTGTCGCGAAGAAAACCCGCGGAGTGCTATCCCTGATTATATTTTTCAGTGAATGACAGTGATTTTTGGCTGATGCTCACGGATAAAAGATTCAGGCAGCCCGCATTTTCTTTTGCGGGCTGCCTTAGTTTAATTTCAAGGAGGAGAAAGATGAAGAAGAAACTGTTCAGCGGCGCCGGTACCGCGATTATTACCCCGATGCATCAGGACGGATCCGTCGACTTTGAGAGCTTCGGAAAGTTTATTGACTGGCAGATTGAAAACGGCGTCGATGCGATTATAGCTGCGGCGACCACCGGCGAATGCGCGACACTTACGGACGAACAGCATATTGAGGTCATCCGTTTCTGTGTAGAACGCGCTGCGGGCAGGGTTCCCGTCATCGGCGGCACCGGCTCAAATGATACGGCGCACGGACTGCATCTGACGAAAATGGCCTGTGAAACGGGTGTTGACGGTATTCTGGCGGTCACTCCCTACTACAATAAGACGACTCAGAAGGGCCTGGTGAAGTATTTCCAGGAATACGCGGAAACCTCCACGGTCCCCGTGATTGTCTATAATGTTCCTTCGAGGACCGGCCTCAATATCGAGCCGGAGACCTACGGCATTCTCGCGGAGCATGAGAATATCGTCGGAATCAAGGAAGCAAACGGAAATATCAGCAAGATCGCGGAGACAATGGACATTGTCGGCGACCGGCTCTTCCTGTACTCCGGCAATGACGACCAGATCGTTCCGATTCTGTCTCTGGGGGGCATCGGTGTTATCTCGGTGCTTTCGAACGTCGCGCCAAGAGAAACCCATGACATGGTCATGAAATACCTCGGCGGCGATGTTAAAGGCGCGCTCTTACTGCAGCTTCGCTACACGAAGCTCATTAAGTATCTCTTCTCGGAGGTCAATCCGGTCCCGGTGAAGGCTGCTGTTGCCGCCATGGGCTTCTGCGAGAATGTTCTTCGCTCGCCCCTGTATCCGATGGAGGAAGCGCATGAACAGGTTCTCCTCGCGGAAATGAGAAAGCAGGGAATTCTCGCATGATCCGCGTGATTGTCTCCGGCGCTGCCGGACATATGGGGAGGATTCTGACGGAGAAGATCGCGCTCGATACGGAGCTTGTGCTCGCAGGATCGGTGGATCCGAACGGGGAGGGGATGGCGAAAGACCTTGCTTCCTGTACCGCGGAGGCGGACGCAGTCATCGATTTTTCCAATCATCTCGGGACGGAGGCGCTTCTTACAGAGGCGGTCAAGCGCGGACTTCCGGTCGTCCTGTGCACAACAGGGCATACGGAGGAAGAAAGAAAGCTGATTACGGACGCTTCCGGGACGATTCCGGTCTTTCTGTCCGCGAACATGTCGCTCGGCGTAGCCATTCTCATGCGGCTTGTCCGCCAGGTGGCGGCGCAGTTTCCGTCGGACGCCGAGATCGTCGAGACGCACCACAGACGGAAGCTGGATGCGCCTTCCGGGACGGCGATGGCGCTCGCCCGCGCGATCCAGGCGGAGCGGCCGGGGTATGAAATTGTCACAGGAAGATCCGGAATGCAGAAAAGAAATCCGACGGACATCAGCGTGCAGGCGGTCCGCATGGGCAATATCGCCGGGATCCATGAGGTATTCTTCGGCAGCGACACGGAAACATTGACGCTGAAGCATGAAGCGCACGACCGGGGCGTCTTTGCCGATGGAGCAATCGCAGCGGCGAAGTTTATCGCCGGAAAGCCGGCCGGCCTTTACGACATGGAAGACCTGCTTTCCTAATGACCGGCCCCCGTGACCCAGGGAACTATCAGCCCTGCTCGAAATGGCTTGTAATGATGAAACATGCCTGCGGTTTACGAAGCGTCATTTCGGAGCTTGAACGGTTACCATATTTTTTAGCGATTGAATAGAGACAGAAGGAGCAAAACATGATAAGAACAGCGATTGTCGGATACGGAAATCTCGGAAAGGGCGCGGAAGCCGCCGTCGCGGCAGCGCCGGATATGGAGCTTACGGCGGTATTTACGCGCCGCAGCCCCGAAAACGTCGAAATACGGACGCCGGGCATCCCGGTATATCCTTACAGCGAGCTTAAGGCGCACGCTTCGGAGATTGATGTCGTGATTCTCTGCGGCGGTTCTGCTACGGACCTTCCGAAAATGACGCCGGAGGTCGCTGGGATCTGTACGGTCGTCGACAGCTTTGATACCCACGCGCATATCCCGGAGCATTTTGCAGCCGTGGATGCGGCGGCAAAGGAGGGCGGCAATATTGCAGTGATTTCTTCCGGCTGGGATCCGGGCCTCTTCTCGATCGCGCGGCTTTACGCGAACGCGGCGCTTCCTGAAGGGACGGACTACACCTTCTGGGGACGGGGCGTTTCCCAGGGACACAGCGACGCGATCCGCAGAATCCCGGGCGTGAAGGACGCGAGACAATATACGGTTCCCGTGGAAGAAGCGGTCGAAAAGGTGAGAAACGGCGAGAATCCGGTCCTTACGACCCGCGATAAACATACGCGGGAGTGCTGGGTCGTCGCGGAAGAAGGCGCTGACCTTCAGGCCATCGAAGAGGCCATCAAAACCATGCCGAATTATTTCGACGAATACGACACCACGGTGAATTTCATCAGCGAGGAGGAGCTCCTTCGTGATCATCAGGGCCTCCCGCACGGCGGCTCGGTGATCCGCTCCGGTGTGACCGGCTGGGATGGTGAATTCAAAGACACCGTGGAGTTCTCGCTGAAGCTTGACAGCAACCCCTTCTTCACAGGTTCTGTCCTCGCCGCGACAGCCCGGGCCGCGTACCGTCTGAAAGAGAAGGGAGAATCCGGCTGCCGCACGCTGTTCGACATTCCGCCGGCCCTCCTTTCCGAAAAAAGCGCCGAGGAACTCCGGGCGCATCTTCTGTAATGTGTTCCCAAAAAGGAAAGCCTGTGAAGCGGAGACGCGTAAGCTTTTTTAAGGGGCGGCTTCATGCCGCTTCCGGTGATTGGAAGGATCATGGAGAAAACGATGCTGTACGATAATCTCACAGTCTCTCCGCGCGGCCATCTTCTCATGGACGGCGCGGACACGTCGGAGCTTGCGAAAGAATTCGGAACGCCGCTGTATGTCCTGTCGGAAAACCGCATCCGCGAAAACTGCAGAAAATACACGGAAGCGTTCCGGAAATATTTCCCGGAGGGCTCCGTGCCGGCATACGCCGGGAAAGCGCTTTGCTTTAGGGGCATTTATCCGATCATCGAATCGGAGGGCCTTTATGCCGACGTCGTGTCTGCAGGGGAAATTTACACGGCGCTTTCGGCGGGATTTCCGGCGGAAAAGCTTTTCTTCCACGGAAGCAATAAGACGGATGAAGAGATCCGTTTCGGCCTGGACCGGCATGTCGGCACCTTTGTCGTCGACAACTTTTCCGAGCTTCGGGCACTGGAACGGGAGGCGGCTTCCCGCGGCATCACGCAGGATGTTCTCTTACGCGTAACGGTTGGACTCGACCCGCATACGCTGGATGCGATCAATACCGGGAAGGTGGATTCCCAGTTCGGTACGCCGATTGAAACCGGTGCTGCGATGGAAATCCTCCTTCAGACGCTTCAGATGAAGCACCTGAGGGTTCTCGGCTTCCACAGCCATATCGGCTCGCAGATTTTCGATTTTAAGCCCTTCTGCGACCAGATCGATATTTTACTCGACTTCAGCGCCAAAACCCGGGAAAAGGCCGGTTTTACGCCTCAGGTGCTGAATCTCGGGGGCGGCTTCGCCGTTCCCTACGTCGAATCGGATCCGAAGGTTGATATCGGGGAAAATATTGCGGGAATCGCAGCGCATCTTCAGGCGGGACTTGAGAAGTACGGGCTTCCGGCGCCGCGCATCATGATGGAACCCGGCCGCTCTATTGTCGCGGACGCGGGCCTGACACTCTACACAGCCGGCGGCGTGAAGACCATCGAAGGCTATCGGAGCTATGTGACTGTGGACGGCGGTATGACGGACAATCCGAGATACGCGCTCTACAAATCCTCCTACACCGTGCTGAATGCATCACGCATGAACGAACGCTCGGATTTTATGTGCACGCTTGCCGGACGCTGCTGCGAATCGGGCGACCGGATCGCGGAAAATATTCTCCTTCCGAAGCCGGAGCGCGGCGATCTTATCGCTGTCCTTACGACAGGCGCCTACAATTATTCGATGGCGAGCAATTACAACCGCATTCCGCGGCCGGCGCTGGTGATCCTGAAGGATGGAAAACCGCGCCTTTCGGTGAAGAGGGAGACTTTCGAGGACCTTGTGAAGCGGGAGATGCTTTAAGAGCGGCACTTTTTCGGGAACCGTTGCCGGAATCGCTGTCGGTGCCGTGACGGACATCTTGTGGCTGTACCTTTTGGGGTCTCTCGGGATCTATGAGATCATTCCGGGATTCTTTTTCGGGACTCCTTGCGGCGGTCATTGTCATGCTCGTGACAAAAAAGCCCGGGAAAGAGGTGGAAGAGCTCTTCGACAAGGCGGTCCGCTACGAAGACTGATGAGATGGTATGCTGCTTGTACCGTCAAAAGTAAGAATTCATTTCAGTGCCATATGCACCGAAAGATGATGGTGCGAACATCGGCGTGTCCAAGATGTTCCCGCACATATGTAATCCTTTTTGGTGATTCCTGAAACACCGGCTAAAAGAAACACGGCAGCAAGGACATACAGAAACCTGTGCCGGAAAAGGTTGAGGATAACCACACATACGAGTATAGAAAGCGTCACTGCGATCGATTTGATCGTAAGACGCTTTCTTTTGGCTTCCAGGTATGTTTTTGTGAGTGAAAAGAACGATCACGATCAGCTATTGCCGGGGTGGACAGTGAAGAGCTCCCCTGCAGGCGATTCGGTAAAATATCACCTTGCTTAATTCCATTCATGATGCTATGATGAAAATAACATTATTCAACAAGGAGGCCTGTTTATGACAGCAGCTGAACAGATCAGGAAAGCCTTTAAGGAAGGTGACGACATCAGGGACGCCGGACTGACGACGCCTTCCGATGTTATTCGTTACGACGATATTCAGTACGGACCGGAGAAGGACTGGCAGGTCATGGATCTCTACCGGCCGCGTTTTGCACAGGGCGCGGTCCTTCCGGTGATTTTCAGCATTCACGGCGGCGGCTGGGTGTACGGCGATAAAGAGCGCTACCAGTATTACTGCATGAGCCTCGCCGAGCGCGGATTCGCGGTACTCAACTTTACCTACCGCCTCTCGCCGGAATTCAAGTTCCCGGCGCCTCTTGAGGACACCTGCCTCGTGCTTCAGTGGATGGTGGATCACGCGGCGGAGTACGGCCTGGACACGAAGCATGTTTTCGGCGTCGGTGATTCGGCAGGCGGACACCTGCTCGGCCTCACTGCTTCGATCAAGACCAATCCCGGATACGCCGCGCAGTATGACTTCAAATTCCCGGAATTTGACCTGAAGGCGGTTGCTCTAAACTGCGGCGCCTATAACCCCGGAAAGGACGCAAACGGCGAGACCTCGGAGCTCATGAAGGGCTTCCTTCCGGAAGGCGGCACGGACGAAGAGATCGCCAAAATCAATGTGCTTACCCACATCACGCCGGATTTCCCGCCCGCATTTGTCATGACCGCTGTGGAAGATTTCCTGAAGCAGGACGCGCTTAAAATCGCCGCAGTCCTGACCGAGAATGAAGTGCCTTTCGTGCTTCGGATCTACGGCGATAAGAACGTCCGTCTCGGACACGTCTTCCACTGCAACATGAAGACCGCCGAAGGAAAGAAGTGCAACGACGACGAGTGCGAATTTTTCAGGGAATTCCTCGGCTGATGATACAGTTGGGGGTCTTAAGATCCCATCTACCGGGTCGCCGCACATCTGGACCCGTCTTGACGGGATCGCCCGCTGCCGGCTGTCGGAGGGCAGGAAGCTTCTGACCTTTTGCACGGTGAAAACCGGCCCTATGAACTATGTGTATCTTGAATTTATGAGGGAGATTAAACGTGAAAATTCTTGGATTTGACCACATCGGTCTTGCAACGAAAGACCCGAAGGCGCTTGCCGACTGGTATATCGAACATCTCGGCTTCACACTCACAATGGCCGGTCCGACCGGGAATTATTTCATTGAGACGCCGGATAAGGTGATGCTGGAAATCATGCTTCCGGGAAAAGGCGACGAGGATGTGCAGGAGCTTCTGGGCTGGAAGCACATCGCGCTCGTTCCCGCGGACTTTGACGAGGCCGTCGCGGAGCTGAAGGCGGCGGGCATCGGCGCGGACGCCCCCGTGAACAAGCGGGAGGACGGCTACTGTACCTTCTTTTTCAAGGATCCGGACGGGAACGTCGTCCATTTTGCCAAATGGGCGGACGACCGGGGCATGTACCGCTGACCGGCAACTGTCCAGGGTACTGTTTTTTTCTTTTTTGCCGGACATTTGCTGGACATTTGTTGGACATGATCGTGTAGAATGGTCCTGACTTCAGAAAAATGCGCAGCGAAAGAGGCAGCAGAAGAGAGGTGTAGCAATGGGTTATCCGATGTCGAAAATATCTTTGGACTCTGAACTTGAGAGAGAACTTGAGAAGGTGAATGCGACCGCTGCGAAGCAGGCGACGGAATTTATGGCATACCATGCGGCGTTATATATTCTTTCCGGAGGCGGGACCTGGTATTATGACGGATATGGCGTAGCAGATTCGGATGAGCTGAAAGATGTTGCGAAACAGCTGAAGGATCTTGGCATGGCGGATTATGCGGCCCAGTGCTACGGTTCGACGGAAGAGGAAGTCGATCGGCTTCGCTTTGAAGGTTTCCTGCTGCAGAATATTGATAAGCTGAAGCTGCCGGAAGGCTGCAAAGCGGATGTCTCGGAGCTGAAGACGCAGCTTCGGGAGAAGATTGCCGAGCGGGGAATGACCTGCGGAGAATACGCGCTTCAGAACATGAAGAAGCAGAAGGACGGCAGGGAGCATAAGCCGTACAGCGAGAAGGACCGTGCGGTTTACGAATATGAACTCAGTGACCGCGACTGGCAGCTCGCGGCCTCGGCTGCCTGGATGTCGATGGGACAGGGCGGAAAGCCGCTTGCCGAGGCGAGCGCACAGTCCGCGAAGAAAAATGTCTTCTCCCGCATGTGCTTAAGAAACAAGCAGACTGTCGAGAAGATTCATCGCGGCGAAATGGACCTTTTTGCCGAAGAATTCGGGAAAACGAAGGCCTCCTTTACCTTTAAGGATTATCAGACCCTTGAAAAAGCGCAGCGTCTGAGCACCCTGGTGCTGAACAACATGCGCGAAATGCAGGGACCGCATGCGGACTCGCCCCAGTGGCAGAATCTCCTGACAGCAGCGGAGGAGTTCACGACGGCAGAAAGCCTGGAGAAGGCGTCCAAAAAAAGCGCAAACCTGCTTCTCGCGATTGAAGCATTCACCAAGGGCAAGAAGAGCAAATACAATGACGAAGCGACCCAGGAGATGGTGAACGCTTCCCTCTCCCTGCTCTCGACATCCATTCCGGACGGACCGAGAAATCCGAATGTCAAGCCGCTCATCAACCGCTTCAACGATGTGCGGGCGCACCGCCTGCAGTCGCGCGTCGAGCTGGAGGACCACGGACTGAATTCCGCGCTTGAGATGCTGGAAGGGGAGGAGAAAATCAAGATCTCCAAAAACCCGGTTCCTGAAAAGGATCCTGACCGCAAGATCTCTCCTGTGGCAAACGAACTGTACGGCTGAGAAAGCCATACCAGGGACAAAAAACGTATCATCAGAAAAAAGGGGGCGATAGCCCCCCCTTTTACATTTGCGGTTCAATAAGCTTTTCTTTGGACCAGAATTCCTTGCGGTCCTCTTCAGTCAGTTTTTTTACATTCCGGTTGGCGAGCGGATCCTCGAGATTCTGCTCGCCGGCAATCTGCTTTCTGGCCTTGATGAAGGCGGCGGAGAAACCGCCTTCGGCTTCGATGATCTTCTGCGTGAGACTGTCCAGGCCTTCATTCTCGATCATCCGCTTAAAGGCCGGGTCTTTACCGATCTTTTTCAGATTTTTCTTCATACTCGCGTCCTGAAGAAGCTTTTCCTGCTTTTCCGGCGGGAATTTATTGAAATGCATCGTCATCAGATACATACTTTTGGCAATCGTATCCTTCAGGTGTTCATTTGTCCATTCTTCATCGTTCCTTTTGTTGTGGAGTTCGGTCTTTGTGCCGTATTCATCGGCCTTGTTGATGTAGGCATAAGTGGCTCTCCAGGCCCGGATGCCGGCTATTGCAGTATAAAATGACTTTGAATATGTCTTTTAAGCTTCTGGGAGAACAGACGGTGCCGGGATAAAAAAATTTACGGAATCGGTAACGAAAGCATTATTTTCGTCATAAATAAACAGCACACAAAGAAAGGAGAGGGAGGCCATGCAGCCGATGGAAGAGATCTATCAGGAGTACGCGAAGCTCGTGTACCGGTATCTTCTGTCACTGACGAGGGAGGAGAGTCTTGCGGAAGAGCTCACACAGGAAACCTTCTTCCAGGCGATCCGCTCCATCGGGCGCTATGACGAAAGCTGCAAAATCTCCACCTGGCTCTGTGCGATCGCGAAAAATGTCTGGCACGCATATCTTCGGAAGCATCCCGCGACGGACAATCTGGACGATCAGGTGATCGCGGCTCCGTCGGCGGAAGAGGCAGCTCTGGATGCAGCTCAGAAGACGCAGCTGCTGAAGTATGTGCATGAGCTTCCGGAGCTGCAGCGGGAAGTGATTTACCTCAGGATCTACGCTGAACTTTCCTTTTGCGAGATCGGCGAAGTGATCGGAAAGACTGAGAATTATGCCCGTGTGACTTTTTACCGCGGGAAGGAAAAGCTGAAGAAAATGCTTACAGAGGAGAAGAAAAATGAGTAAGATTCCCTGTGAACTGGTGCAGGATCTGCTGCCGAATTATATTGAGAATCTGACGGGGGAAAAGAGTACGGAGCTGATCAAGGCGCATCTTGAAACCTGCGAAGACTGTCGGAAGGTGTATCGGTCGATGACCGGAGAAGAGGAAGCTGCCGGTTTAGACGAATCATCAAAAAAGGTGGTGCCGGAACGGAAGGAGATTGATTTCCTGAAAAAGAACCGAAGGAGGAACCGGCGGATCGTAATTGCCTGTATTCTCGGCGGCCTGCTACTGACGGCGGGACTTCTGTATGCCTGGTTCTTCCTGATCGGACAGAAATCGGAGAGCAGCTTTATCTACTGTGATGTTGAAGTGGAGGGGCAGCATATCAGCGTATCAGGCTGGGTCGCAGACAGCATTTCCGTCATAAGAAAGATCCGCTTCAAAGAAAAGGACGGCGTGGTGACAATGACGCCGGTAACCGTATGGGCAAGCGCATTTCACCGCGGAAGTTTTTCGGCGGAGTACGATGCGAAAGAAAAGATCCGGGAGGTGCGTATGAATCACCGGGTACTGTGGAGAAGCGCTGATACGATCAGCATTTCTTCCCGGCTTTCCGAAGAAATACTGAAAACTTATGAAGCGTGGGATGAGAAAAGCGAGATGGAAAAGATGCTTTCGAGCACGCTGCCCGGATCTCTGATGAAAGCCTTTGGGACCTGGAAGGATGCGGAAGCATATCTCGGATGCTCCGTGCAAAATCTTTTTGAAGACGCCGAAGGATTTGAGATCATGAATTATGCGGGTACGAATGTGGTGCTTCCCGAAAGCAGTCAGCTTGAGCATGCTCTCATCAGCTTCGCCGGGAGCCGGGAGGGAGAGATCCTGTACCTGGGAATGACGGCAGGATATCAGACAGAAGGCGTTCGGGTCGTTTACCAGGCAGAGCCCTTCGGAAGGAGAGAAGAAAGCGGCCTTGTCTATGATGAAAAGGCCGGACTGCATGCTTCCAATGAAATCCCGGGGGGCGTGCAGGTTTCCGCGAACCAGAGCGCAAGCTTCGAGGAAAAAGGGGTTTATACGGTCAGCTCCCGATACTCCACAGACATTTTCATTGCGGAAGACATCCTGTATACGATGGATGGGATTGATTACTCAGTGAGGCTGACTTCACTAAACGGAGAGGAAGCATTGGATCGGGCGGAAGCTGCGGTGAAGCAGCGGATCGAAGAAGCTTTATCGTCGGGACAGTAATTATTTCACGGACAAAACCGAAGCACATAAGGACAAATCCTGACAGGAAGAGTCACAGCTCTCCGGCCGCTTTTTTGCGCTTGAACTCCTCGGCGCGCTTGTGGCATTCGCCGTGCATGGCGCAGCTTGCGCAGCCGTGGGCGCAGGAATTTTTGCCCTTCTTTTTATCACGGACCATCATGAAGATCACGAAGGCGACGAGCGCGATCAGAAGGACGGAAACGATAATATTGCCGAGATTGGCCTGAAGCCAGGAAGCCATCGAAAGGCACCTCCTTTCAAGAGGGATTCTTAGAGAAGCAATCCCGGAGCCTCATACAATTAAGAAGGCTCCGGGATCTTTTTATCACAGCTTTTCTGTTTTGTCAATCACAGACGCTAAAGCCTCCCCGGAGGCGGCGGAATACTTCTGTGATTGAAAAATTTTTTACTGTACCTTTACGGTCAGATGCTCGGACTCCTTGTAAGGACGAACCAGCAGGAAGATCGTACATGCGACAACCGCGAGCGCAATAATGAAGCCGATGATGCTGCGGTTTACGGTGAACATATTCGCGATCTGGTAGACGACAAATCCGGCAATCCACGCAAACACGCACTCATATGCAATTGCGAAAGCGGTCCACTTGCCGTTGTTCATTTCACGCTTGATGGCGCCCATTGCAGCGAAGCAGGGTGCGCACAGCAGGTTGAATACAAGGAAGCTGAAGCCTGCGGGAGCAGTAAAGGCCTGTTCGAGGGCCTTGTACACGGAGAGCTCGCCACCGCCGTAGAGGATGCCCATCGTGCCGACGATGTTTTCCTTCGCGACAAGGCCGGTGAAGGAAGCGACAGCCGCCTGCCAGTTGCCCCAGCCGAGAGGAGCAAAGATCCAGGCGATGCCGGAGCCGATCTTGGCGAGGATGCTCATGTCGATTTCGTCTTCGGCAAGCATCCGGAAGCCGTCTTCCGCCCATCCGAAGAAGGAGAGGAACCAGACAATGATCGAAGACAGCAGGATGACGGTGCCGGCTTTCTTGATGAAGGACCAGCCGCGCTCCCACATGGAACGAAGAACGTTTCCTAAGGTCGGCATATGGTAAGCCGGAAGCTCCATAACGAAAGGAGCGGGGTTGCCTGCGAAGAGCTTTGTCTTCTTCAGGATGATACCGGAGATGATGATTGCCGCCATACCGATGAAGTAAGCGCCGACGGAAACGAGGGGCGATCCGCCGAAGATCGCGCCTGCGATCATGGCGATGAAGGGAACCTTCGCGCCGCAGGGGATAAAGGTTGTGGTCATGATCGTCATACGGCGGTCACGTTCATTTTCAATAGTTCTGGAGGCCATGATGCCGGGGATGCCGCAGCCCGTTCCGATGAGGATCGGGATGAAGGACTTGCCGGACAGACCGAAACGTCTGAAAATACGGTCAAGGACGAAAGCGACACGGGCCATGTATCCGCATGCCTCGATGAACGCGAGCAGGAAGAACAGGACAAGCATCTGCGGAACGAAGCCTAAGACTGCGCCGACGCCGGCAACAATACCGTCCAGGATCAGACCCTTGAGCCAGTCGGCTGCGTTCATCTTGTCGAGAAGATTTTCAATAAGGACCGGAATACCGGGCACCCAGACACCGTCTTCGGCGGGATCCGGCTCGTCAAAGCCTTTCTCCTCAAAGTAGGCAACGGCATCCTTGAAGGACATACCGCAGACATCTTCTCCGGCGTCTTCGGGCACAGTGTCAAAGTAGACGGTGACTTCTGACTCCTCGAGGGTTTCTTCGTCCTCGACGATCGCGACGGCGGTTTCTCCTTCCGGAGCCAGCGCCTTCGCGTCTGCGAGCACTGCGTCCGGATCGAATTCTTCGTCTTCCGTGTCAAAATCGATGCCGTAAGCGGAGAGGGCAATAACTGCATTGCCGTAATCCTCGGCCTTTGCTTCGTACTTCTTGCCGCCGATTCCGAAGAGATGGAAGCCGTCGCCGAAAAGTCCGTCATTGGCCCAGTCGGTTGCCCAGGAACCGACGGTCACCATGGCAATGTAGTACACGAGGAACATGACCAGTGCGAAGATCGGAAGTCCGAGCCAGCGGTTCGTGACGATCCGGTCGATCTTGTCGGATACGGTCATCTGTCCGGCGGCTTTTTTCTTATATACGCCCTTCAGAAGCTCTGCAATGTAGACATAACGCTCATTCGTGATGATGGATTCGGCGTCGTCGTCCATCTCTGTTTCAGCCTTTTTGATATCTTCTTCCACATGGGCGATCTTGTCCTTGGAGAACTCCGCAAGCACCTTTTCGTCGCGCTCGAAGACCTTGATCGCGTACCAGCGCTGCATTTCTTCGGGCTTGTCGTGGACAAGTGCTTCTTCAATGTGGGCAAGCGCGTGCTCGACAACGCCCGAGAAGGTGTGCTTCGGCACGGTTTTGGTGTTCTTTGCTGCGTCGATCGCGGCTTCAGCGGCTTCCATGATGCCGGTACCCTTTAAGGCGGAAATCTCGACGATCTTACAGCCGAGACGCTTTGAAAGCTCCTTCGTGTTGATGCTGTCGCCGTTTTTCTTCACTACGTCCATCATGTTGAGGGCGATGACTACCGGGATGCCCAGCTCCACGAGCTGTGTCGTCAGGTACAGGTTTCTCTCAAGGTTCGTGGCGTCCACGATGTTCAGGATCGCCTCCGGGCGTTCCTCCATCAGGTAGTTACGCGCGACCACTTCCTCCAGGGTGTAGGGGGAGAGGGAATAGATGCCGGGAAGGTCAGTGATCTTCACATCATCGTGCTTTTTCAGGGAGCCTTCCTTCTTTTCAACGGTAACACCGGGCCAGTTTCCGACGAACTGGTTGGAGCCTGTGAGCGCATTGAAAAGCGTGGTCTTGCCGCTGTTCGGGTTGCCTGCAAGGGCAATACGTATACTCATTCTTGTTTACCTCTTTCTCTTTATCATCAGTAAATTCCGCCGGAAAAATGCGGCGTGGACAGCTTACTCTACCATGACCATTTCCGCATCCGCTTTCCTTAGCGAAAGCTCATAGCCCCGAACGGTCACCTCTACCGGATCCCCGAGGGGAGCGACTTTACGGATATAGACTTCCGTACCTTTGGTGATCCCCATGTCCATAATGCGGCGTTTTACCGCACCTTCACCGGTAAGCTTTACGACCTTTACGGTTTCACCGATTTTTGCCTGTCTCAGCGTTTTCATAACATCCTCCTCTATATTACTGCAATTGTATGCATGCAGGTTAGTAAGTGCTAACCGTTACATATAAAAAAATCAGACCATCACCTTGTTCGCAAGATTCTCGCTGATTGCGACACGCGATTCCTTGACGTTCACAATGAGGTTGCCTCCGATGAAATTGATCACGGTGACATTTCCCCCGACAACAAAACCCAGATTTTCGAGATGCTGCTTCACTTCGGGCGTGCCTCCGATTCTCTTTATAATGTTTTCTTCCCCGACATTTGAAAAATTAAGCGGAATCATACTCTCCTTTCCGTACCGCCGGATGCATGCAGAAGCAAAATCCGGAGGCGGCCTTCTTTTGTTAGTGATTGCTAACTAAGAGGAATTATAGTAAGTTAAAACTAACTTGTCAAGAATTATTTTGTTTTTTCTCTGAATTCATCAGATTTCTTTTTTTTGATGGACATTTGTTGGACAGGCAGTGTTATGATGACGGCATCACTTCAAATGATGCCACCTATTGATAAATGATCTGGAGGATTGATATCATGCCGAAAAACGGAGAATTGCGGGACCTGTTGTTTGAACTCAGCAAAGAGAATGAAGAAGGAGAGCACGGGGAACTGATCAACGCCATCAGCGCGGCTCATTTCTACACCGAGAGCCTGCGTCTGCCGGACGATTACGGACGTATTCCGTATGTCACGGAAGAAAATAAACAGAAAATCATGGAGCTGCACAAAGCGATTGCAGAGCAGTCGGAGAAGGTTTTGAGAAGCCGGACCGAGAGCCGGGAAGTAAAGGAAATTGTACAGAAAATTTCCGCGCTTTCCGCCGCAAGCTACCGGCAGTTCGCAGCTTATGATCCAAAAACGGAGAAAAAGACCGTAGCGACGATCGAGGAGGATGTCCGAATGCTGAATCTGGACCTTCGCGGGACGCCGGATCCGGAGAAGCTCGGCGGCAATATGAGCTCGCGTCAGGTTTTAAGCTTCAAGGACGAGAACGGACGCACGGTGACGGGACTTTTCACGCCGAAGGTACAGAATAATTCTTTCCAAGCAGTCACGGATGCCTTTAATGAAGCGGCCGGGAAGGCGGCAGGCGATCAGGGCAAAGCGCTTCTTGAGAATTTTGTCGAGAAGACCCGTACGAAACTCGGCCTCTCGAAGGACGAGAATTTTGAACTTCTGGACCGGATCGTCATTCAAAACCGGAAAAAGATCGGCCCCAAAGGGCAGGAAAGAAGGAGCATGAAGGAGGTCGACTCGGAACTCCTTGCGGATTTTATCGCATCGATCTGCTCCACCGATGAGAAGAAGTATTCAAAAGAAGATATTATCAATGAAGTCGGAGCCGCGAATCTTGTAGAACTGACGGATCTCCTTTCAAAGCATATCGCCAACGTCGGCATCAATATGGGAAACGGCGGTCTGCCGGACAATTCCCGCACCGACAACCGAAATGCGGCCATGAGCTCTGTGGCGGATCTTCTGGGAGTTCCGAACCTGATCGCCCGCTCCCGCCCGATGAAGGTGATTGATCAGAACGGCAACGAAATCGAAGGCACCTTTATGGCCAAAGCAGACGGCATGGACATCAACCGTCCCGCGTCCAATGCGGGATATGTTGATGAAACCAGCCTGGAAAATACGGACGGACGGGGCTTCAAGGCAGTCGCGGATCTGCAGGTTCTGGATTATATCTGCGGAAATGTCGACCGTCATGTGGGCAACATGCTTTACCAGTTTGACAAGAACTGGAAGTTTATCGGCGTACAGGGGATCGATAATGACTGCGCGTTCGGCAGGGTGGTCCCGACACACAAGAGAAGGGCGCATCTTCCGGCGCCGAAGGATATGATCGCGGTATCCGAGTCGATGTATAAGAAAGTCCTCGCGCTCACGCCGGCGGAGCTGAAATATATCCTTCGCGGGTACGGACTTTCCGATGTGGAACTGGATGCGGCAGGGCAGCGGCTTTCCGTCCTTCAGAAGGAGCTGAAGGCCGGCAAGGATTATTATGACGAACTCGATGCGAACGGCATCCAGGATGACTCCGACGTGCAGGAAGACTACGGAGATGCCGATGACAGCTTCTCGTTTTCCGAGGATGAGGCACAGATTGTCAAAAATCTGCCGGATGAGAAGAAAGAAAAGAAGAAACTGCCTCCCTTTAAGATGCGCAGCGGAAAGGTACGGATTATCCCGGATGACGAGTTTTACCGCATGACGCCGGCGCATATTACGGCGGCGGAGAAGCAAGGCAATACAGAGAACCATTTCAACAGTGCGCAGTACGCCGCAGAGAATCTCGGAAAGAGGCTCGGTGTGGAGGAAAAACTGGAGGGAAAGGTGATCTTAGGCGCCGACAACCGCATCTTCCCTTCGGAGCAGTCGAAAGCCAGAGATGAAGCCGGCCGGGTAGTGAACATTCTCGACAAACGCACCCACTGGTATAACAGTTCGGGCAATTACCGGGCGATGGAGAAAGCCGCGGCGAACTATGAAAAGTTCCAGAAACAGCTTGCAGAACGCATCCGACTCGCGAATCTTCCGAACGTCAAGGCAAAAAAGGATTACCGGCTGGATCTTGAGGCCATTGTGACGCCCGAAGACCTTGAGAAGATGCGTACGCTGAGCGAGAAGCTCGAAAAGGCGACAGAGGCGTATCTGAACGGAAAGCTCGGGCAGGGACAGAAGCTGGAGGATTACAAGCCGTATACGAAGAACCGTATTGAGGCGGCTAAAAGAACGCTGGAGGTTGCGAAGGCCAACAAGGTCATCAAGCCTTACGAAAAGGAAGCCGCAGCGATTAACGCCCGGCGCGCGAAGGAAACGATGGACCGGCGCCTCGGCACCCAGCGGGAGGCAAAGGATATCAAGAAAGGCATCGTGAAGAAGCCCGTCGAAGTGCTGAATCAAAAATAAAAGAGAAAACCCGCTCCGGTATTTTCCGGAGCGGGTTTATTCTTAGGCCGATGGCTTTTTACAGCTGCGGGCCGGCGGGTACCAGAGCCTTACCGGCTTCGTTGGTCTCGTATTTCTTGAAGTTCTTCTGGAAGCGGGAAGCAAGGTCCTTTGCTTTCTCTTCCCAGACGGACGGATCAGCGTAGGTGTCGCGGGGATCCAGGATCTCGGTGGCAACGCCTTCAAGCTCGGTCGGAACTTCGAAGTTGAAGTACGGAATGGTCTTGGTCGGAGCGTTCTTGATCGCGCCGTTTAAGATCGCATCGATGATGCCGCGGGTATCCTTGATGGAGATACGCTTGCCGGTGCCGTTCCAGC
>CAMVNR010000029.1 GCA_947168905.1 uncultured Lachnospiraceae bacterium | reverse complement strand
CAATATAATCTGCGACAAAAACAATCTTCTCCAGCAGACTCATCCCCGGGCGTCCGGTCGTATGGTTTGAAATCGCATCAAGCACGTCATCATCATGGATGTCATATTTGACACGCGCGAGATACGCCCCCATTTTCGCGTGAAGAAGCGTCGGGTTTTTCCGTTCGGACTTACTCACCGGAAGCTTCCACTTCTCACAGAGTCTGACCCGGTCCCCGTCCGGAATATTTTTGGCGCAGTCATGGAGAATTCCCGCAATATAAGTCTTGTCCAGATCGCATCCCCAGCGCATCGCCAGACTGCAGCAGGTGAAGGCCACAGACAGGGTGTGCTGGTATCTCTCTTTTTCGAGTTCCTTTTTCAGTGCTTTCTTGATATTAACAAATTTCTCCTGCTGAATCAACGAAGAGACCTCCCTGTCCAGGCTTTATTCAGACTTTGGTTCGGATTTCGGAAGCACGATTTTACGGTCTTCCTTTTTCCTCGCGGGACGGTACAGGACGATTTTCTTTCCGATCACCTGTACAACCTCGCTCCGGGTCCGTTCGGCAAGCGTGACAGCAAGCTCCTTCGGATCATCCAGACAGTTTTTCAGGACGCCGACTTTAATGAGCTCATTTGCTTCAATCGCTTCCTCTACAGCCTGTGTCACACCGGGACTCATGCTGTCCTTTCCCACATTAACCACAGGGTCAAGCTTCATTGCCAGTGATTTTAAATATGCTCTCTGTTTGCTGGTCATTGTTATCTCCGATATTACTTGTAATAGTCGAAACTGTGTCCGTACATGCGGACCGTATCTCCGTCCTGAATTCCGAGATTTTCGAGTTTCGAAAGAATCCCCGCATCTTTCAGGAATTTCTGGAAGAACTGGAAGCCTTTCTCGGAATCCAGATTGGTATAGCCGAGCATTTTCTCGATCCGCGGACCTTCTACGACATATTCTCCGTCCTCATTCACTTCAACAGTATACGGAAGATTTGCCGTCGAGTCAACCTCGTATTCAAAATCCGCTTCGTAAATTTTAACCTCGCGCGGGAGTTCAGCGAGCTTCTTCTGAATGCAGGAAAGGAGCTCCTTCGTCCCTTCACCGGTGACTGCGGAGACTGCAAATACCGGACAGTCCTCCGTCTCGAATTCCCTGCGGATCCTGTCGACAGGGTTCTCCCCGCCCTCCTCCATAAAGATCGCGTCCACCTTGTTGCAGACGATAATCTGAGGCTTTTCGGCAAGCTTCTCGTCGTATTTTACGAGTTCCTCATTGATCGCGCGGATGTCGTTCACGGGATCCCGGCCTTCGGTCCCCGCAGCGTCCACTACATGCAGCAGCAGCTTGCAGCGGTCGACATGGCGCAGGAATTCGTGTCCGAGCCCGACGCCTTCCGAAGCGCCTTCAATCAGCCCCGGAATATCCGCCATCACAAAACCTTCTCCGCCGCCGAAATCAACGACACCGAGCACCGGGTTTAATGTCGTGAAATGGTAATTGGCAATCTTCGGCCGGGCATTCGAGACTGCGGAAATCAGCGTGGATTTTCCGACGTTCGGGAAGCCGACAAGCCCAACGTCCGCGATTACCTTAAGCTCGAGCGTCACCCAGAGCTCTTTCGCGGCGCCGCCCGGCTTGGCGTACTTCGGAATCTGCATGGTCGAAGTCGCAAAATGCATGTTTCCGACACCGCCGCGTCCGCCGGTAAGCACAGTCTGTTTCAAATTTTCCCCGGACATATCCGCGATTACTTTTCCGGAAACCTCATCCCGGATAATCGTTCCCTCCGGCACCTTGATAATAAGGTCCTCTCCGTCTGCTCCGTGCATCCGGCGTTTCCCGCCGGGTTCGCCGTCTCCTGCGAGGTATTTCCGCTGATGGCGGAAGTCACCGAGCGTATTCAGGCCTTTTTCAACCTGAAAAACAATATCGCCGCCGCGCCCGCCGTCTCCGCCGTCCGGACCGCCGTTCGCCACATATTTTTCTCTGCGGAAGGAAACGTGTCCATCGCCTCCTTTTCCGGATCTGATAAAGATTCTTGCGTGATCAGCAAACATTTTGTAAACCTCCGAATCACCGGAAACGGCAGGAAGCCTCATTCCGGGATTGTACGCATTCGTCAAATCTTCCTGCGCTTTTCGCAAGCCGATTTTTCTTCATTGCGGATTTCAAAAAGAGAAGGGGTCTCAAGCTTTGAGGCCCCTTCTCTCCATGCTCTTTAATGGATTACTCGGCGACCTGTTCAGCCACTTCGTAAACAGAACATTTCTTCTTGTCTTTGCCGAAACGCTCAAAACGTACCACGCCGTCCTTTAAGGCGAACAGGGTATCGTCGCCGCCGAGACCAACATTGGTTCCGGGATGGATTTTCGTTCCGCGCTGTCTGTAGAGAATGTTGCCGGCTTTAACGAACTGACCGTCAGCACGCTTCGCACCGAGTCTCTTGGATTCGGAATCTCTGCCGTTCTTGGTGGAACCGACGCCCTTCTTATGAGCAAATAACTGAAGATTCATCTGTAACATGATCTTACACCTCCTCGAATCGAATCTGAACAAATTGTCTGTAGGAATCCGCTATATTCTGAAGTCCCAGAACCAGCGAATTCAGTAGAAGCCCGGATTCCTTCGATACCGTTTTCAGCCTGTAAGAGAGGAAGCCTTCCTCTTCGTTCACCGCAAGCACCTCAGGCTCGTCGCCGGTGAATTTTTCGATTGAATTGACGGTATTTTCAGCAAGCGCAGACACTGCGCTGCAGACAATGTCGCTGCCCGCGTCCGCGTATCCCGAATGCCCGGAGATCTGAAAACCTTCCGGATGCCCGTCGGAATCCCGATAAACAGTAACCTTCAACATGATTAAGCGTTAATGGATTCGATCTTAACCTGTGTGTAATCCTGTCTGTGACCGTTTTTCTTGTGGTAACCGGTTTTGTGCTTGTACTTGTAGACAACTACCTTCTTGCCGCGGCCGTTCTTCTCAACTTCGCCGACAACCGTCGCACCCTCGACAACCGGGGCACCGACCTTGAGAGATCCATCATTAACGGCAAGAACCTGATCAAATGTGACCTTGGAGCCTTCCTCGGCATCCAGTTTCTCTACACGAATGATATCGCCCTCTTTTACGGTGTACTGCTTTCCGCCTGTTGCAATAATAGCGTACATCAAAAGGACCTCCTTTTATCATTACTCGCCAGCTTCGGCGGTTCATATGCATGAACACTTACAGCCCCACTGTGCGGCATACTCTGATAAGATACCTCATTTCACAAAATTTGTCAAGGTGTTTTTTAAGGATTGCAATTCTGACAGGGTGAATATCCCTGACCGATCAACTGATCTCTTGTTCCGGTAAAGTACCATTTGTTGCTTTCAGACATTTTTTTAACACTTTTACAGTTCGGATAATGAAATTTATAGGTGTTCGTATTCGCGATATAATCTCTTACAGCTGATTCACTCGCCTGCCTTGCCAATTCCGCTTCTTTAGACGCCTGTTCCGCTGCAGCTTTCTCCGCGGCTTCTTTGGAAGCTTGAGCAAGAGATTCAGCTTCTCTTGATGCTTCTTCTGATTCTGCAACGCGCCGGGATTCTTCGGCTTCGGATTCTGCAATACTACGGGATTCTTCGGCTTCGGATTCTGCGATACTTTTTGATACTTCCGCTTCGGATTCTGCAATACTTCTTGATTCTTCCGCCTCAGCTTCCGCTATGCTTCTTGATTCCTCGGCTTCAGATTCGGCAATTTCCGACTCTTTGATTGATTCATCGATGGAGGCCTGTTTGGACGCTTGTTCTTCAGGTGTGCCTAAATATGTTAGTGATAATTCTGCTGCCCGATGTTCTGCCCCGTAATTCTTTGCAGAGTCTACTATCCAGTAGGGTTTATTGTCTTCTGGTAAATCACCAATAGTTCTGTCTAAATCTATCAGTGTATCGGTTTCTCTATAATGCAGTGTGAATTCTTCGATTTCTGCCAGTTTTTGAACCACGTCCAGACTTTTTCCTGCATAATTGTTTGAAAAATACACATCCAGATGTTCACAGTCAAGAATAATACTATCTGTTATAGATGTTATTGAATCTGTCTTTTTATTTTGTGAAACAACCAGCCAGCTGCTTTTATCAGTTATTTTCTCTGACGGCTCACCTACAACATTCAAAAAGCCTATGCTTAATAGTTCTTCTTCTGCATCCTGAAGTGTCATTCCTGTAACGTCAACCATTTGATAGCTAACAGAATCAGGGTCGTTGGTAATGGATGCGTTTTTATACTCTATCGAACTGTTTCCATGGGCTAATTCGCATGAAAAAGTGATGTTTCCCTTTAATTCGATCTTCTTAATTTCCTTAACGCTGTTTTTTTCGGCATTGACTGCTTGAATTTCGTAGTTTCCTTCAATAACCTCTTTTTTTACTGATAATGTTTTGCCATTAGCTACTGTTCCTATCAGTTCATCATCAAAATACACTTCAATATCATATCTTGAAAACAGAAGGTTTGTCTCAGATTTTATATTGAAATTAATCACACAGATTTTTTTACAAGTCAGCCTTATTTCTTCGTCTAAATTGATTTCTATTCCCGGCTGAATGTTCTGATCTGTTACGATCTGCTTATCAACATCCCAATTATCTTGAGTTTCACAAACCACATTAGTGAATCCTGCCGATTCCAGTTTTTCGGTTGCTGATAATGGAGTCATCTTAGTCAGATCAGGAACTACGGCTGTTAATTGTGGATCAGATACCTCGATTTTATCGTCATTTATTTCATCGACCAAACCATTCGTTCTATTAATTGGTGATGAACATGATGACAATAAGATCATTAATCCTGTAATTATTGTTAATAACAGACTTTTTTTCATCCTGTCTCCCTTATTATGATATTTACACTTTTATGATATAACACTGTTTCAGGCAAATAGCAACCAGTATATTTCAATACGCCCATCAAGTCAAAAAGCAGCCTTTGCTTTTCATCCCTTTTTCCCGTATTCTCTTGACGTCAACATTTCCGACATCTCTCCCAGCAACAGGGTATTGTTGGCATTTTCATGTTCTTTTTGCACCTCATTGGTCTCATCTGGATCTGTGTCAAGAATACTGCGGGTCAGGAAACAGATGGACTTCAACATAGCATATAAAGAATGGAAAGTCGAGGATTATGCATAGTTTATTTACCTTTGTTGAGTCCTTCGGCCGGAGTTTATCTGTGATTTATTAAGGGAATCAACAGAGAAATCAGTTAAAAGTCGGTTCCATATCCGATTAGTGGCAGCAGTCTTCCGCTTTCCTCTCCGTATAATTCGTCACGGTTAATGGTGAAAGTGAGTTCATTATACGCTGCGCCGCAGGTCCTGAAAAAAGTTTCCATGACAAGTTCCGGCTTCAGATTGCTGGCGGAGCCGGTATCGACGCGCAGGAAAACAGCATCCTCTCTTCGCTCATAAAGCCGGATCTGCCTGGCAAGATCAACTTCTTTCACGGAAGTTTTGGTTTTCTTCTCTGTCAGGATGGACGGCTGACTCAGGAATTTCTCAAACTTCTCAAAGAAGTCTTCGATCCCTTCGAATACGCCCTCACCGTTTCCGCGGCTGATCCAGGGCTCGTAGCCTTCTCTGAATTTCAGCGTATAATCCGCCGCTTCAAGAAGCGACATCGCGTTTTTCGCGTCGTCCGGCAAAAGACAGGCGTCCGTAATCCGAAGCTCCGGAAGGCTGACCTCGTTCATTCTCCTTAACAGTTCTTCCTTTCCCGGAACTGTGTTGAATTCGATGTCTACATATTCCCCGTCGGAGCTAAGCCCCAGTCCGAGCGGAGTCGCGAAGCTCATTTCCTGATGGGGCGAGAAGCCTTTCGAATACTTTATATCCAGCTTCGCACGCCGGTTCAGCTTCTGAAAATAACGCATCACATCAAGATGCCCGATAAAGCGCAGGCTTCCCTGCTTACTGAATTTCAGTCTTATCTTCAATGCAGACACCTCCATGGTATTTTCTCATTCCGCAGCCGGAGCATTCTTTCCGGCAGTGCGGAGTCACCTTTCCCGCACGCGCATTCTCCCATTCGCGCATCAGGAAACGCTTCGTAACGCCGATGTCGATGAAATCCCACGGAAGGATTTCATCCAGAGGACGCTCCCTGTAATTGTAAAATTCAAAGGTGATCCCCTGCTCTTCCATGACCCGGAGCCAGACGTCATACTTCATGTGATCGCCCCAGGCATCATACATGCAGCCTCTCTTATAGGCTTCCTCAATGAGCGTCGAAAGCTTCCGGTCGCCCCGGGCAAAGAGGCCCTCCAGCTCCGTCTGGTTATCATCATGGTAATGATAGACAAGGGACTTTTTATTCAGCTGCTCCCGCATCGTATCCTTGACAAGCCATGCTTTTTTCGTAAACTCCTCCGCGGTAAGCATCGGCGCCCACTGAAAAGGCGTAAAGGGCTTCGGCACGAAAAAGCTCGTGGAGGCCTGGATCTGCACGCGTCCCTGACGTTTTTCTTTGGGCACTGTTTCGTAGTACACCCGGGCGATTTCATTCGCGAGAACCGGGATCGCCCGCACGTCCTCCTCCGTTTCGAAAGGCTGGCCGAGCATAAAATACAGCTTGACCTTGTTCCAGCCGCCTTCAAAAGCCTTTCTGGCGCCTTCGAGAATCTCTTCCTCTGTCAGCCCCTTGTTGATAATATCCCTTAAACGCTGCGAGCCGGCCTCCGGCGCAAAGGTCAGACTGGATTTCTTGATATCCTGGATTTTCCCCATGACGTCCAGCTCGAAGGAATCGATCCGAAGCGAGGGAACGCCGATATTGATCTTGTGTTCTTCACAGTACGGGAGAATGAACTCCATGAATTCCCTGAAATCGGAATAATCCGAGGTCGCGAGCGAGCTGATATTCAGTTCGTCATAGCCGGTCGATTCCAGCATGCTGACAGCGGCTTTTTTCAGAAAATCAAGGCTCCGGTTTCTGGTCGGACGGTAAATCATTCCCGCCTGGCAGAAGCGGCATCCGCGGATGCAGCCGCGCATGACTTCCAGCGTCGCCCTGTCCATCATTCCCCGCGATAAGGGAACGATCGGGCGTAAGGGATACGGAAGACTGTCGTCCATATCGGAGGATTCGGAATCCTTCCGGATGCAGAACTCCTTTTTGACGACTGCCGGCGCGTGAGGGTTCGTGCTGGTAAAGGAGGCAATGGTGCCGTCTTCGTGATAAGTCACCTGATAAAACTGCGGGACATAAAGCCCCGGAATCTCCGCCAGCGCCTCCAGCGTCTCCTGTCGCGTCGAATTCCGGGCCTTACAGGCCTTCAGCACTTCCACGACGGTATCATATCGGGTCTCCGCCTCCCCCAGGTAAAACACGTCAAAAAAAGCAGCCATGGGCTCCGGGTTATAGGCGCATGCACCGCCACCGATGACGATCGGATCTTCCTGCGTCCGGTCTTCGGCGTGCAGAGGAATCCCGGACAGGTCCAGGATCTGCAGCACATTGGTGTAGCACATCTCATACTGAAGCGTAATGAGAAGCAGGTCGAAGTCCCTGACGGGACGCTGCGATTCCACGGCAAACAGGGGGATCTTCCTCTCCCGCATGATTTGATCGAGGTCCGTCCACGGACTGTAGACACGGTCGCAGTAAGCATCCTCCCGCCGGTTGAACTGCTCATAGATGATCTGCATTCCGAGGTTCGCGGTTCCGATTTCATAGACGTCCGGAAAGCAGAATACCGCGTTTACCTCTACCGAATCCGGATCCTTATTATAGGCATTGTATTCCCCTCCGATATAGCGGCTCGGTTTTTCCACCGAGAGCAGGATATCGTCGGACAAAGCAAGTTTTCTCATGAACTACTCCTTGACAGCTGATCTTAGCTTCTTGATTTCCTCTTCCGTGAGGAGACGCGCTTCTCCGGGCTTCAGCCCCGACAGCGTGAGGAACGAGAATCGTTCCCTCCGAAGATAAACGACCTCGCAGCCGGCTTTTAAGAACATCCGTCTGACCTGATGGAACTTTCCTTCGCAGATCGTAAGCCGGGCCGAACGGTCCGTGATTTTTTCAAATGAAAGCGCGGGCTTTGCCGTAAAGTCCGAAAAAACCATCGGGGATGCGAAAAGCTGTGCGGCGTTTTCCGGAAGGTCAGAGGCAAGCTCAGCGTAATAGGTTTTTTCCACGTGCTTCGCCGGACTGAGAAGCTGGTGGGAAAGCATCCCGTCGTTTGTCACGAGGAGGACGCCCTCGGTATCAAGATCGAGACGTCCGACCGGCGAAAGATCCTTTCTTTTCGAAGGAATCAGATCCATCACGACGGGGCGGAGCCTGTCCGTGACCGCGGTAAGATAACCGGAGGGCTTGTATAAAAGCCAGTATTCATATTCGGAGCGGACGAGCTCCTCTCCGTTTACAAATACACGGTCCTCTTCGGAAACCGCTGTTTCCGGTCCCGGCTTATCCCGGCCTGAAACCGTCACTTTTTCTTTGCGGATCAGGTCTTTTACCTGGGACCTTGTTCCATAGCCGTATTCAGTAAGCAATTTGTCCAGCCGCAATTTGAACGCTCCTTCATTTCTATTCCAGTATTTCGGCCGCGGCACTCAGCCCGTCGAGACAGTACCATCCGAATTCATCCGTTGAATTCCGCTCACAGAAGGCAAAGACCAGAATGTCGGCGCTTCGGATGATTTCAGGGTCAACCGTATCAAGGAAGAGCCTGTTGACAAAATAGCTGTGGGCAAAATCCTTTTTCACATATTCCGAGAGATTCACAAGATATGAATCCCCGATCATAACAATCGTCCGTGCGTCCCTGGCATCGGAAATATATTCCGAATAGCCCCGCTCGTGAAAGCCGTAGTCGTGCTCCGGTCCCGCAGTTGATTCCGCGGTAATCTCCGGCTTATACAGCGGAAGCTCCGCCGTTTCCGCGGACGGGCTGTTCAGGATATTTGTCAGATCCCCGACATGCTCGAACTCCGTATACGAAAGGTTTTCACTGTCAATGGCAGGAAGATTAAGAAGCCGGTAGACCTCGTTCAGACCGATCAGCGCTCCCTTATAATTCCAGTGCGTATCCAACGTGTAATACAGGAGACCGTCGGATTTTCCTTCGAGCATTTCCTCGCACACATAGGTGAACGGGACCGAACTGTTCTTCTTAAGATCATCCTCGATCATCTGCAGCCGGAAGGCCTTCGACATTTCCATGCTCGGCATATATTCGGGATAAATCCGGCTCTTGTTCGGAAAAGCCGCAGCCGCAAATGTCATGCCGCGCGCTTCGGCATTTTTCTGAAGACGCCCGAAAGCGTCCCTGTATTCCTGCAGAACCGTGATCCCCGGCAGATTCAGCCCGAGATAGTCCATCATCTCCTGATCGATGAAGAGCCAGCCCTCTCTTCCAAGAATGACCCCGTTTCTTACTTTCACGGGATAATAATCCGGGTTTTCAGCAGAAGCCTCTGTATGATCTTTGGCGGCTTCATTCTCCGGCGCATTACCGGAAGCCGGCTCCTCCTGCCCTTCTTTATGCATCGCATATTTGAGAAGGAAGGGCTCAATTTTCCGGCTGTAGGGAAGTTCCATCATGGCGTGCAGCTTCCGGTCCGCAGCAAGAATGACGGAACGGAAAGGCACACGGTCGTTTATCCAGGCTTCCAGCTCCTTCGGGAGTTCATTTACGGGCGTATTCTCCTGTATGCGGTGCTTTGTGCGGTTCTCGCCCGTATCAAAGTCCAGCCGCTCCCGAAGGCCTGTGAAGGACAGAAAAATCCATACTGCTGCGGGAAGCACCAGCATCATAAGAAATATGCCGTTTGAGATTTTTAAAGCATTTTTCTTCAAGACAGCCACCCAACAACAGTCAGAACTGGAAATAGATAAACGGATTGTAGCTGCCGCTCACAAGACTGAATACGGACAGCACGAGGATCCCCAACTGGAAAATAAAATCCGCGGTCCAAAACCACTTTCTGTCTCTGAGATTACCGAGCTTTCCTTTAAACAGCGCCTGCAGCGGACCCGAGAGAAGGATCCCCGCAGCAGCTGCTGCCAGAAGTTCCATCGAAAGCCAGGAAAGCACGGACCAATCATCCTTTCCGAAGCAAAAAAGCCCTGCGACATAGGAAAAACCCCGGTAGACATTGTCAGAACGAAATACCGCAAGGCCGATCATGAAGCTCAGCATCACATAGAGATGATTCAGGATTTTTACCGGATTTTTCTCGAGAATTTTCCCGAAAAACAGCCGCTCGAGAAGCACAAACAGCCCGCAGTAGAGTCCCCAGAGAATAAAGGTGAAATTCGCACCGTGCCAGAAGCCGGTAAGTGCGAACACAATCATCAGGTTCAGGTAGGTCCGCGCTTTTCCCTTTCTGTTTCCGCCAAGCGGAATGTAAACGTATTCGCGGAACCAGGAGGAGAGGGAAATATGCCAGCGGTTCCAGAAATCGCGCGCGGATAAGGCCATATACGGATACCTGAAATTCTCCGTAAAATGGAAGCCGAACATTCTGCCGAGTCCGATCGCCATATCCGAATAGCCCGAAAAATCATAGTACAGCTGCAGCGTATAAGCGATCAGGCCGAGCCAGGCAGTGAGCCCTGTCTGTGCGGCGCTGTCAAGCGCGAAAATCTGGTCGGCGGTTTTGGCGAACACATTCGCAAGAAGCACCTTTTTCCCAAGTCCGTACAGGAAGCGCCGCACACCTTCGGAAAAAAGCTCCGCGCTCTCCTTTCTTCCTTCGATTTCACCGGCGATATTCCGGTAGCGCACGATCGGCCCCGCGATGAGCTGCGGAAAGAACGAAATGTACAGCGCGAAGGGAACGATCCGGTCCTGAACCTGTACAGTCCCCCGGTACACATCGACGACATAGGACATCGCCTGAAAGGTAAAGAAGGAAATACCGATCGGAAGCACGATCTCAGGGATCCCGAGTTCACCGGTGCCGGTCATATTGAAGAAATCCAGGCGGCTTCCCGCGAGGATCTTTTCAATCACGATGACCGTCATATTGAAATACTTGAAAACGAACAGAATCAGCAGATTCAGAAGAATGACAAGCGAAAGAAAGAGCTTCCTGGCCCTTTTTTCACGGATTCTGTGCGCGAGGAGCCTGCCGCCGAAGTAATTGACGAGGATGCAGGAAAGCATGATGAGAAGATAGTAAATGCCGCCCCAGGCATAAAAAACCAGGCTCGAAATCAGGAGAAAAATGTTCTTCGCCCTGATCGCGCCGTCCGGTTTTTTATACGGGAGTCTTCCGATCACTGTATTTAAGATGATCACAAAAGGAAGGAAGCCCCACAGGAAGATCATTGAACTGAACAGCATTGCCTAATCCTTCTCTTCGCTTCCTGAAAGCCAACCGCCGCATACCGGCACGAAGAAAGTGTCGATACGCGGCAGTATTCCGGTTTGATATAATTGTATCAGTCAGCCGCAGGTAGGATCAGTCTTCCAGAAAGTCGGGATCCTTGCTGTAGTCCTGATAGTTGCTGCTGCGGTTATAATTCCGGCCGTTATTATTGCGGCTGCGGTTTCTGTCGCTGTGCTCGCTCTTCTCCTCGCGCTCTGCCTGAGGCACATAAGGCTTGTTGGCATCCTTGATTGAGAAGCTGAAGCGGCCCATCTTATCCTTGCCGAGGCAGACGACATCAACTTCATCGCCGAGATTCAGCACGTCTTCAACGCGGTTGATACGCTCTTTCGCAACCTTGGAGATATGAACCATGCCCTCTTTGCCGGGAGCAAACTCGAGGAAAGCGCCGAATTCACGGATGGAAACAACCTTGCCGTGAAGCTTCTGGCCTTCGTAGAATTCGGTTACGATGATCTCAACCGTATTCTTCGCCTTCTCCATCATCTCGGGATCAGTACCGCAGATCGAGACGGTTCCGTCCTCGGAAATGTCGATCTTCACGCCGCATTCGTCAATAATGCGGTTGATAACCTTGCCCTGCTTGCCGACAACATCACCGATCTTCTGAGGATCGATCTGAATGGTAATGATCTTCGGCGCATATTTGCTGAGTTCCTTGCGGGGCTCTGCGATGGCCTTGGACATTACTTCATCCATGATGTAGACACGGGCTTCACGGCAGCGGGCGATCGCGCCGCGGATGATATCCGGGGTCAGGCCGTGGATCTTGATATCCATCTGAATCGCTGTGATGCCCTTATGTGTGCCGGTTACCTTGAAATCCATATCGCCAAAGAAGTCTTCAAGGCCCTGGATGTCGGTAAGAAGCACATAATCGTCGTCCGTATCGCCGGTCACAAGTCCGCAGGAAATGCCGCCGACCATGGACTTAATCGGAACGCCCGCCGCCATCAGGGACATGCAGCTCGCGCAGGTCGACGCCATGGAGGTGGAGCCGTTGGATTCGAAGGTCTCGGAGACGCAGCGGATCGCATAGGGGAATTCTTCCTCGCTGGGAAGCACCGGAAGAAGCGCACGCTCTGCAAGAGCGCCGTGACCGATTTCACGGCGTCCCGGGCCGCGGCTGACCTTGGTCTCGCCTACGGAATAGGACGGGAAATTGTAGTGGTGCATGTAGCGCTTGCCGGTCTCGTTTTCATCCAGGCCGTCCAGACGCTGTGCTTCGGAAAGCGGAGCAAGCGTGCAGACGTCGCAGATCTGTGTCTGTCCGCGGGTGAACATGGAAGAACCGTGCACACGCGGAATGATGTCGACTTCTGCTGCCAGCGGACGGATCTGTGTCAGTTCTCTTCCGTCCGGACGCTTGTGATCCTTCAGGATCATCTTGCGGACCGTCTTCTTCTGGTAGTTGTAAAGCGCTTCGTCAATGAGCGGAAGCCATTCGTCATGCTCTCCCGCATAACGCTCGCGGAGCTGTTCCTTCATTGCGAAAATATTATTGTCGCGGGTCTGCTTCTCGTCGGTGAAGACTGCATTTTCCATCACTTCCGCCGGGAAGACTTCGATCATATCGTTCCAGAGGCCTTCCGGAATGATATGCTGCTGATAGCTGTGCTTTTCTTTTCCGCATTCAGCAACGATCTGATCGATGAAGCGGATGATTTCGCCGTTGACTTCGTGTGCCTTGAAGATTGCTTCAAGCATCTGGTCTTCGGGAATTTCCTCTGCGCCGGCTTCGATCATGATCACTTTTTCACGGGTGGAAGCCACGGTAAGAGAAAGTGTGGAAAGCTTGCGCTGTGCGCTCGTGGGGTTCACGATCAGTTCGCCGTCGATCATACCCATCTGGGTTGCGGCGATCGGGCCGTCAAACGGGATATCCGAAATGGATACAGCGATCGAAGAACCAAGCATAGCCGTTACTTCCGGGCCGCAGTCGGGATCAACGGACATCACCAGGCAGTCGATGGTGACGTCATTTCTGTAATCCTTCGGGAACAGAGGACGCATCGGGCGGTCAATGACACGGCTCGTCAGAACCGCATGCTCGGACGCCCTGCCCTCACGCTTGTTGAAGCCGCCGGGAATCTTTCCTACGGCATACATTTTCTCTTCGTATTCGATCGAAAGCGGGAAGAAATCAATACCCTCCCTGGGCTCTTTCGACGCGGTAGCCGTACAGAGAACGGTGGTGTCGCCATAATGCATGAACGCGGCGCCGTTCGCCTGAGCAGCAACACGGCCGATATCCACAGTGAGTGTTCTTCCGGCCAGTTCCATGGAATAGGACTTGTAGTTACTCATTTTCTCTCCTTCTCATTCTTCTGACACGATGGTGTCCGCCTTTTTAGCTGTCTGTTTTTATCCTGACAACTATGATTTGAGGGACGACGTAAAAGCCGTCCCTCAAATGAATTACCGTCTTAAGCCTAATTTTTCAATCAAAGCACGATAACGGTTGATATCTTTCTTCTTCAGATACTCAAGCATTCCTCTTCTCTGGCCGACCATCATGAACAGACCGCGTCTGGAGTGGTTGTCCTTCTTGTTGACCTTCAGATGCTCGGTAAGCTCGGAAATTCTCGCGGTAAGGATCGCTACCTGAACCTCGGGCGAACCGGTGTCGCCTTCCTTTAAACCGTACTCTTTAATAATTTCAGCTTTCTTTTCTTTCGAAATCATGAATGATTTCCTCCTTGTTTTATTCTTACCGGAGACCGGGCAGTCGGTCGGAGATTCCAGGAGAGCCAAGCTTCCGGCGCATACCTCGATACTATAACACGTTCACAGAAAAAAGTAAAGCATTTTCTTAAAAAGAACGTGAAGATCTGTATTTACGGCTTTATGATCTTATTCATCTTCGGAAATGATTCCGACATCATCTGCGGAGTTTTCCCCGTCAGCCTCCAGAGATCCCAGGAAATCCTCCTCCGGGTCACGCACCGGAAGATCTTCAGAAGTTTCGGCAATAATCCCTTCGTCGCTTTCCTCTTCCGTTACCGGAAGTTCATTGACTTCTTCCTCTTCCGTGATTGGAAGTTCACTGACGGCCTCTTCTTCCGTGACGGGAAGTTCCACGGCAGTCTCTTCTTCCGTGACGGGAAGATCGGCGGCAATCTCTTGTTCTGTTTCCGGCAGATCCGTGTCGTGATTTTCTTCTGTCAGAGGATGTTCCGGATCGTCTTCGACGTCAGTTTCCATAAGGGATAATTCCTCGTCCGCCGCGTCAGTATTTCCTTCTGTCCCTTCGGAAACCGCATCGATTTCCTCTTCGGTTACCGGGAGCTCCTCTTCGCCTTCGATGCCGAAAAGTATATTCATTGTCGCATCCGGATCGGAGATTTCATCTTCTTCAAGCGGAAGGTCTTCCTTCTCAACTTCGTCAGGGAAGGCTGCCGGAACAGTTTCAAGTCCTTCATCCGCGGATACGGCAGCCTTTTTGTCCTTCCGTTCCCGTGAAAGCTTCAGAATAAGCAGGATCAGGCAGACAAGCGCAGCGCCGAGAAGCGCGCCGAGAAGCGCGAACAGTACGGCTTTTCCGGCAGAGACAGAGTTCTTCTCAGTCGGCGTCTCCACAGTTTCCGCGGTCCCTTCCGTACTCTCCAGACGAATGACACGGTTATCGGTATCGGAATGCACATTTTCATAAGGGAAAAGGATGTGCGTATCGAGGTCAAAGTAATAGAATTCCGGCTCCACTTCCTCATCATAGGTTCCGTACACGAGGAAGGTCCGCGCGCCGGTCTCGGCGCTCTGGGCGGCCCATACATACTGGCGGTTGATCAAAAGATCCGTCATCGTATAGCCTTCGGGCGCTTCGATACCGGTATCGGCGACCGCGAAAAGGAACTGCCCCTCGCTTCCCAGATAATTCCATGGAACAAAATAATCCCTGCCGACTTCATAGGCCCGCGTACGATCGACTTCGGACTCGGATTCGCTGATGGACTCGGCGATCGATTCGGATTCGGCGGCTTCGGAACGGGAGATTTCCGCGATCGATTCCTCAATGGAAACGGATTCTTCACGGATGGATTCCTGCTCGGAGAGACTCTCGGCAATACTGGATTCGCGCTTGGACTCCTCGATGGCCTCGGATTCCTGAATTTTACGCTGCTCTTCCGCGATGGAGGCGTCGATCGAAGCCTGGCGCTCCGCCTGTTCACGGGTCGCTTCCCGGGCGGCTGCCTCCGCAGCCTGACGGGATTCCTCAGCGAGTCTCGCCGCTTCAGCTGCAGCAGCTTCATCAGCCTGTTTCTGCGCTGCAGAACGGACTGCAATTGTAGTACCACCTCCAACCACTGAAATAGTAAAATCATCAATAGATGACACATCTCCACTGATGGAAATTGTTACTGGAGAACCAGATACAACATTAAATACTATAGTTCCGTTGATTGATGTCACTCCATCTTGTCCAGCAAGTACAATATTCCCGCGGTTAATTGATCCAGGGCTGGCAGAAACACCGGCGAGTTGACCGCCTCCAGTCACTGAAATAGCAATATTCGCTGTCATGGAACTGTCAGTATTTACAGAAAATGGTACAGAGTATTGTCCGCCTTCATCAACCTGTCCCGGATTTCCAATAACCACACTCGGAGTGATGGCATAAACACTCTTAGACCCAAGAAAGCCGGATGCAAGTAAAAAAAGTAATGATGAAAGGATTAAACAAGCTGCTTTTTTCATAATAAGATCCCTTTAGCGCGGTAACTTAGTAATCTTGCCAAGAAGGTAGGACGTTAAATACGCCAAATCAAGAGAATTAACTTTAGAGTCTCCAGAGATATCAGCTGCTTCCAGAGCTTCACCAGTTAGGACATTCTTTTTAAGAAGATGACTGGTCATATAAGCAAGGTCCAGCGAGTTAAATTTCTTGTCTGCATTAATATCTCCGTATATAATATTTCCATCACGATGAATTTTCAGAGTATATGTACGCTGATCTTTATTCTCTGCAGTACAAACTATCTTAAATACATTGTCTCCCAGAAGAAGATTCTGATCTCCGACAAGATCGCCCGTCACAGGCGAAGAACCATTATTTAACGTTCCGACACTTATTACTGAAGTCTCTGCATAAGGATGGATATTGAATCGTACAGTTGTAACATCGTAATTAACTGTCATAGAATAGTCTGTTGTATCAGGTTTAAACCCCTCAAGAGCTTTACCGTTCACAAAAACAGAACCTATCTTATAATTCGGATTGCCGTCCGCCGTCGGAGCTTTTTCAGGATTGGTCGGCATCTTGTCATAAACAGGTATGACAAAAAGATGCTGAGCATTAACTTTTGACATATCCGTACCGTCTCCGCGGTAACTTCTATATGCTTTTCGAGCTTCTAACTGGGGAGTAGTCAGTGAACCCATGTATTGTCCCCAAAAGCATCTGTTATAGGGCATTCCATATCTTGTATCATATATAGAGTCAACACAGAATTTCTGGAAATAAAAAGAGATCTGTCCTCTGTCCAGATATAAGTTTTTTGTTTTTCTTGACCCACCAAGCAGCGCTCTGAATCTTGTGTTCCATTGCGGATCGGCATAATATGCTTCTGTTAATCCATTATTGATTATTGCAGTATAACTGGCTTCCTTCCCGTCATACGCTTCAATGTTAAAATAGTTATAGAAGCCACCGGTAATCTTTTTGTCTTTGTCAGTTCCTTTTTGAACTATGAATTCCTGCTCGCCGGAAATCAATGGCCCGTTCCCTGCTCCCTGTTCCTGAACTATACGGCTCGCGAGAAAAACAGGGTTTACATTGATATCATTACCAATAGCGTATATTGCCTCCCCATAGGTCATTGCTCGACCAAGGCTGTTCGGGTATTCCGACACAATTTCTGCCTGGGTCCAACGATTGCCTCCGGATACATTCTCAAAAACAGAAGAAACTTCTGCAACAGTAGGATGATAACTGTGCTCGTTCATCAGCATATCTTCGAACTGGAAAATCTGTTCTTCAGTAAACCAGTTTCTGGGATCCATACAGTACCGAATCGCTTCTTCGGAAGCCTGGATCCAGTTGGGTGCACTTTTTACTTCCCAGTAATTACCAGCCCAGGAAAATGCTTCTTTTGTTACATAATTTCCTGTACTTTCATCGCTAAACCGGAGATCTTTTGCATACCATGATGTTGGATGTGCGAAAACATGCAATTGAGTCTCAGGATAATAAAGATCATAATATGCTACGAGTTTATTTTTACCATCTTCTGGTACTGTTCTCAAATATTTATAATCTGGATCTGAGGAAGGAGGAGGACCTTCAAGCAGATTACGGCCATAGTATAATTCCGAAGCGCCTGTATAAAAAGTTCCGTCAAAGCACTCGGACCATTCCAGACCAGTATTAAAAGCCTGAAATTTCCAATTGGGATGTGCCTTTGCTAGAGCATCGAGCCCTGCCCAATAAGTATCCGGAAACACATCATGTATACCAGAATAATCTACAACCTGAGAATAACTTGATGTATATTCTTCCTTTTTCTTAGCATAAGTATAAGGAGAAAAAAACATCATAACAAGCACCGCCGTAAGAAGCAGTGCCATAAGCCGTGTGAAAATGCTGACTTTTCTTGTGCTTTCCAAGTTGAATTTCCTCTTATGTGAGTATTTACAAAGGTTTATTCAGTATAACATGAAAAAAAAACTTCGTCAATCCTTTGAAACAATTTTGTAACATTTAGCCTGCTGCATCATGTGTAAACGGCGGGTCCGGCTGTATTTGCCAAAAAGAGAGGCGTCCCGGACAAACCGCAAAACGCCTCTCTTTATGTTCTATTCAGTTGTCAGTGCTTATTCCTCAGAAAAGCTGTCTTTGCCGACACCGCATAAGGGGCAGGCAAAATCTTCGGGAACATCTTCCCACTTGGTTCCGGGTTCGATGCCGTATTCAGGCGCGCCGGCTTCCTCATCATATTCCCATCCGCAGACGTCGCATACATACTTTGCCATAAACATTACCTCCGTAAATATATTTCATCAAGTGAAACGGATCATAACTCTTCGGGATGCTCCAAAACCCGGAAGCTTATTCAAAAAGCTTTACAAGTTCTTCCTTCGGAGCATAGCCGATCTGCTGATTGACGACTTCGCCGTTCTTGAAAACGAGCAGTGTCGGGATGCCTGTGATGCCGAATTTTGTCGCAAGCGGCATCTCTTCGTCGACATTGACTTTGCCGACCTTGATCTTTCCCGCATATTCCTCGGCGATCTCGGAAACGATCGGGCCGACCATACGGCAGGGGCCACACCAGGTTGCCCAGAAATCCACGAGAACCGGGATGTCGGATTTCAGAACTTCTTCTTTAAAATTCGCTGTGGTAATTGTTACTTCTGCCATTTTCTTTCCTCGCTTGTAGTTTATGTTGTTGTCATCCTTTAAATAATCCGTGCAGATTGCAGAATTCATAGACCGCAGTTACTTCCTCCTCCGGAAGAAGCGCGAAGTCCGCCTTCGGAGCGGCACCGGGCGAAAGAGGCTTCCTCTGCATGCCCTGATTTGTTTCAACCGCAATCCATTCGATATAATGCTCTTCCATCATCGGGTGTTCAGTGCTTCCGACCTGTACATGCAGCACATTTCCCTCGCGCGTATAAACCGGTACGTGCTTTTCAACCGCGCCGTCCGACTCGCCGGGCACCAGTTCCTTCATCGGTTTTCCGCAGCACATCACGGGACAGGGGGTCTTCTTGATCATTCCGACCATTTTGCCGCAGGTTTCACAGAGATAAAATCTGTTTTCCATGATAATCCTCCAAAAGTATTTATACAGTCATCACTTTTCTGTACGTTCCGCCATCCGGAAGGAATTCCCAGGCGTGGGCATCCTCTTTACTCTTAATGTAACCGATCTTTCCCTGATTGTCAATAAGAGCCGTGCAGTCCTCAAGCGCTACTCCGGCTTTTCCTGTATCCGGAAGTTTGCCGTCAAAGCGCTCTCTTCCCGGAATGTTGTAGTGCGGGCAGATTGTCCTGTCAATCAGGTCGAGTCCTGGCTTCATCATGCGGTAGTCCCAGCTCTCGTTCCCGAGGAAGGAATCACTGTCCGTATAGGCTTCCGTAAACCAGCATACCGCACCTGCGGAAATGCCGGAAAGCACCGCGGTGTCCTCCCGGTAAATCCGGGCAAGTTTTTCGGACAGTCCGCGCTTTTTCCACTCTTCCAGCATGAATACCGTATTTCCGCCGCCGACGAAGATCACATCGCACCAGGCAAGAAGCCCGTCGATCTCTTCATCGGTGTAGGAGTTCCGGATCAGGGAAAGCTTCTTTACGATACAGCCCGGACAGACGCGTTTAAAGGCCTTTTTACAGCTTGTCAGAGGATTTGTGGAATCCTGCAGGGCTGTGCCGATAAAAAGGATATTCGGCACCTTTTTCGCGCTCAGGCGCACGATTTCAGCGATAATAGGATCGATTTCCTCGTACGCGCCTCCGCCGATACAGACCAGGCGCCCCATCAGCGGAAGATTCCTCTTTTATGTCCGGGACCGCTTTCGCCCATGGCTTCCGCATAAGCCTGCAGCGCTTCCTTCTGCTTACCGTTCATCGAGGTCGGTACCTGGATATTTAAGATCATGTAATGATCGCCTCTGGAATTCCTGTTCCGTACGCTCGGAATGCCCTTGCCCTTCAGACGGACGCGCGTTCCGGGCTGAGTGCCGGGCTTGACGTCGTATTCGATCTGTCCGTCTACTGTCTGCACGCGGATGGCACCGCCAAGCGCAGCTGTCGCGAAGCTGATCTTCTCTTCGGTATAGACATCCATTCCGTCACGGGTGAAATGATTGCTGTCGCTGACGATGACTTCCACAAGAAGGTCGCCGCGTTCGCCGCCGTTCGTGCCGGGCTCGCCTTTTCCTGCGATCCGGATGCTCTGTCCGGTTTCAATTCCCGCGGGAATCGAAATGTCCAGGTTTTTGCGTACGGTTTTGAAGCCGGTTCCGCGGCAGTCGGGACATTTTTCCTTGATGATCTGTCCGGTTCCGCCGCAGTCGGGACACGCGCGTACAGAACGCACGGTTCCGAAGATGGACTGCTGCGTATAGGCCACCTGTCCGGAGCCTTTGCACTTGGCGCACATTTCCTTGGCGGTTCCGGGCTTTGCACCGGAACCCTTGCAGGTGGGGCACTCTTCCTTCAGGTTCAGGGAAACCGTCTTATTGCAGCCGTTCACCATCTCGTCGAAGGTGATCCTGACGCTCGTGCGTACATTTCCGCCGCGCTGGGCGCCGCCCGACTGCGAGGCTCTCGAGAAGCCGCCGAAGCCTCCCCCGAAAATATCACCGAAAATATCGCCGAAGATATCGCCCATCCCGGCACCGGAGAAGTCGAATCCGCTGAAGGGATTTCCGCCCGCGCCACCGTCGAAGGCAGCATGGCCGAACTGATCGTACTGCCGGCGCTTGTCCGGATCGCTTAGTACCGCATATGCTTCGGAAGCCTCCTTGAACTTGGCTTCCGCTTCCTTATCCCCCGGATTCGCATCCGGATGATATTTCTTTGCCAGAGTCCGGTAGGCTTTTTTGATCTCGGCATCATCGGCAGTCTTCCCGACTCCGAGCACCTCATAATAATCTCTTTTCTCTGCCATACCTCTCCTTTTTTAAGATTCGTGAGAAGTCGAGGGATCCTTACTGAAAGAAGCCTTCTTCAGTTCAAGTAAAAGATTCCTCGACCTCATCGTATTGTAATTTCCATGGCTGGGCGGGAGAAGTCTCCCGCGCCAAAATCATTATACTTCCTTAAAATCGCCGTCTACGACATCGTCGCCGCCGGGTGCGGAACCGTTCTGTCCGCCGCTAAAGCCGCCGTTAAAACCGCCCTGGGAACCATCGAAGCCGCCCTGGCCGCCGCCAAATCCGCCCTGCGGACCGCCCTGAGCCTGCTGCTGCGCTTCATACATCTTGGTGAAGAGCTGGTTCGCGGAATTCATAAGCGTCTCTCTCTTCGCCTTCAGTTCCTCGGTCTGCTGAGGAGTCACGTTGTCGGGGGAGCATGCATTCACTGCGTCCTCAAGGGCCTTCAGGTCGTTCTCAACCTGATACTTCAGCGTCGGATCCAGCTTGTCGCCGACTTCGTTCATAGCCTGTCTGGTCTGGAATACCAGGCTGTCGGCATCGTTTCTCGCGTCAATGCCTTCTTTTCTCGCCTTGTCAGCTGCTTCGAATTCCTGCGCCTCGCGGACAGCCTTATTGATGTCGTCCTCGGACATGTTGGAGCCTGCAGTGATTGTGATGTGCTGCTCCTTGCCGGTGCCAAGATCCTTCGCGGAAACATTGACAATACCGTTGGCATCGATATCGAAGGTAACTTCGATCTGCGGAACACCGCGGCGTGCCGGCGGGATACCGTCGAGACGGAACTGGCCGAGGGACTTATTGTCACGCGCGAACTGACGCTCACCCTGTACGACGTTGATGTCAACAGCCGTCTGGTTGTCGGCTGCTGTCGAGAAGATCTGGCTCTTCTTCGTCGGGATCGTGGTATTTCTTTCGATCAGGTGCGTTGCGACACCGCCGAGGGTTTCAATTGACAGCGTCAGCGGAGTGACATCAAGAAGAAGGATGTCGCCCGTGCCGGATTCGCCGGAAAGCTTGCCGCCCTGGATACCTGCACCGATTGCAACACATTCATCCGGGTTCAGGGTCTTGCTGGGCTCATGGCCGGTCAGCGCGCGTACCTTTTCCTGAGCGGAAATCATACGGGTGGAGCCGCCGACAAGAAGGACCTTCGAAAGCTCGGAAGCGGTGATGCCCGCATCACGAAGCGCGTTCTGTACCGGGATTGCGGTGCGCTCGATCAGTTCGTGGGTCAGTTCGTCGAACTTAGCACGCGTCAGGTTCATGTCCAGATGCTTCGGGCCGTCAGCCGTCGCAGTAATGAACGGAAGATTGATATTGGTGGTTGTCGCGGTGGACAGCTCCTTCTTCGCCTTCTCTGCGGCTTCCTTCAGTCTCTGGAGGGCCATTTTGTCTTTGGACAGATCCACGCCTTCCTGCTTCTGGAATTCACTGATCATCCACTGGGTGATCTTTTCGTCGAAATCATCGCCGCCGAGTCTGGTGTCGCCGTTGGTTGCGAGAACCTCAATGACACCGTCGCCGATCTCGATGATGGAGACATCAAAGGTGCCGCCGCCAAGGTCGTAAACCATGATCTTCTGCTCTTTTTCGTTGTCCAGGCCGTAGGCAAGCGCTGCGGCTGTCGGCTCATTGATGATACGCTTTACATCAAGACCCGCGATACGGCCGGCGTCCTTGGTTGCCTGACGCTGGGCATCATTGAAATATGCGGGAACGGTGATAACCGCTTCGGTTACTTTCTCGCCGAGGTAGTTTTCCGCATCGCTCTTCAGCTTCTGAAGGATCATTGCGGAAATCTCCTGAGGCGTATAAGCCTTGCCGTCGATATAGGTCTTATAATCCGTACCCATATGACGCTTGATCGAGCTGATGGTTCTGTCGGCGTTGGTTACCGCCTGACGCTTCGCAGCTTCGCCTACAAGACGCTCGCCGTTTTTGGTGAAAGCCACCACCGACGGAGTTGTCCGGCTGCCTTCAAGGTTGGTGATGACGACCGGCTGGCCGCCTTCCATAACGGATACACAGGAATTGGTGGTTCCAAGGTCAATACCAATAATCTTACTCATTGTAGAAATCTCCTTTCACTTGCAAACTTGCAGTTTATCATTTTCCGAAAATGCTTCGGACTGTCTGTCTTATTACTGTACAACGCTTACCGTCGAGGGACGGATGACTTTTCCTTTGTAGAGATAGCCTTTCTGAAGCTCCGCCGCTACCGTACCGGATTCCAGCTCCTCGTTCTCGACCATGATCACCGCATTGTGGAAGTTCGGATCGAAAACTTTTCCTTCCGCGTCCATTTCCTCCACGCCGATCTCGTCGAGCGCCTTCTTCAGCTGTTTGTAAATCTGATCCATTCCGGCGACGACCGGACTGTCGGGATCGCTCTCTTTCATCGTCGCGAGCCCCCGGTCAAAGCTGTCTACCATCGGGAGGAGCTTCGCGACCGTGGAGCTGACGCCCATATCGTACTGCTGGAGCTTTTCCTTTTCCGTACGCTTCCGGTAGTTGTCAAATTCCGCCATCAGACGCTGCAGACGGTCGGTCAGTTCGGCGATCTTATCATCCCTGGGGTCTTTCTTGGGCTCCTTTTTGCCGAAGAATCGGTGATCACGCTTTCCGCTCTTTTCTTTCGGCTTTTCTTCTTTGCCGTCTTCCTTTTGAGCCTCTTCTTCGTCTTCCGCTTCTTCGGGCGCTGCCTCCTTTGCGGTTTCTGGAGCGGCTTCGGAAGGATCTTCCTGACTGACGTCTTCCGTCTCTTTGTCTTTTTCCTCTGTTATTTCTTCATTCAGAATCTTTTCATCTTCACTTGTCACAGAAGCTATGCCTCCTATTCTTTTTTATGATAAATGTCGTCAAGCTGTTCCATCAGGGTTTTCAGCGTTCCGACCACATGCTCATAATCCATTCGCTTCGGCCCGACGATTCCGATGGTGCCGCGCACACCTTTTTCGAGCTCGTAATTCGCGGTTACAATCGAGCAGTCCTGCATGGACTGCAGCGGCGTTTCCTTACCGATCCGGACCTGGATCGATCCGTCGCCCCCTTCGGGCAGATTCATCAGATCCAGAAGCTGTTCCTTGTCTTCAAAAGTGGTCAGAATTCCGCTGGCCTTCGAGCCTTCGGAAAGCTCCGGATATTTGAAAATGTTGGTCGCTCCGCTCGTATAGACGTCAGGCTGCTCCTCAGAGGATTCGGAGATGGCATCTGCGACTGCTTCGAGAACCGAGCCGACCACGGCGCTGTAATCTCCCGCCTGTTCCTTAAGCCTGCGGATCAGCATCAGCGTAATATTGTCAAGCGTTTTGCCCTGCAGTGCGGAATTCAGGAGCACATTGAGCTTCAGAATTTCATTATCGGATACCGGGCTCTCGATCTCGATGACTTTGTTGCGGACGACATTTCCTTCCACAACGATCACGGCGACCAGATGTCTGGAATCAAGCCTGGACAGCTGGATCAGCCTCAGTTCGTTCTCAGTGTAGCGCGGTCCGGAAATCATCGTGGCGTAGTTTGTATTTTTGGCAAGGAACTTGGCCATGCTCTGCAGCATATTCTCGACTCTGTCCATCCGTGCCCCGAGCATGTCCCGAACGTCCATCACGGCCCGGTCCTTTTCCTCCATAAGCTTGTCGACATACAGTCGGTAGCCGGCATCGGTCGGAATTCTTCCGGCGGAGGTGTGCGGCTGGACAATCAGTCCCAGTTCCTCCAGGTCTGCCATTTCATTGCGGATTGTAGCGGAACTCACATTCAGTTCGGCGTCCTTGGAAATTGTCCGGGAACCGACCGGCTCGCCGGTTTCAAGGTAGGTCCTGACAATACTTTTCAGAATCTTCATTTTCCGCTCATCAAGTTCCATGCAGGCACCTCCTTCACAGTTCGCTTTAGCACTCGACAGTATCGTCTGCTAACATCCTTGCATATCATAACGCTTGCACTCGTGCTTGTCAAGTGCTAATTTGTGAAAAACTCGTGTTTTTTAACACGGGGATCGCCGAATAAAAAAGCCGCCCGATGAACGGCTTTCAAAACGCATTTCATCAGACGGCTTGTATATAAGAATGTTTTTCTGTTTTTTACGGTGAAGCGGCTTCCTTTAGAAGAGACCGCTGATCACTCCGTTTTCATCGACGTCGATTTTTTCCGCAGAAGGAGCCTTCGGAAGTCCGGGCATGGTCATAATGTCGCCCGTCAGGACCACCACAAAGCCCGCCCCGGCGGAGACTTTGACTGATTTTACCGTGATTTTGAAGTTTTCCGGCGCACCCAGCTTTTTCGGATCGTCGGAGAAGCTGTACTGGGTCTTCGCAATGCAGATTGGCAGATTTCCGAAGCCAAGCGAAGTCAGCTGACGGATCTGGCGCTTCGCTTCCGGCGTGAAAATTACGCCGGAGCCGCCGTAGATTTTTTCGGTGACCGCCTTAATCTTGTCTTCAATCGGAAGGTCCAGTTCATAGGAGAAGGTGAAATCGCCCTTCTCTTCCTCACAAAGACGCACAACTTCGCGGGCAAGGGCTTCGCCGCCTTTGCCGCCTTCTGCCCAGACAGTGGAAAGCTCCGTATTTACACCAAGCTCGCGGCATTTGGAAATAATAAATTCAATTTCCGCGTCCGTATCCGTCGGGAAACGGTTCACTGCGACCACACAGGGAAGCTTATAAACGTCCTTGATATTCCGGACATGGCGAAGCAGGTTCGGAATGCCTTTTTCGAGGGCAGGCAGGTTTTCTTCGGAAAGCTCCGTTTTCTTCATGCCGCCGTGCATCTTCAGGGCGCGCACGGTTGCGACGATCACGACCGCACTGGGCCGAAGTCCCGCCATCCGGCATTTAATATCCAGGAATTTCTCAGCGCCCAGATCCGCACCGAATCCCGCCTCTGTTACCGTATAGTCTCCGAGGGCGCGCGCCACGCGCGTAGCCATCACGGAATTGCAGCCGTGAGCGATATTCGCGAAAGGTCCGCCATGAACAAAGGCCGGGGTTCCCTCCAGCGTCTGTACAAGGTTCGGCTTCAGCGCATCCTTAAGAAGCGCCGCCATCGCGCCGACCGCCTTCAGGTCAGCAGCGGTAACCGGGCGGTCGTCATAGGTGTATCCGACGATAATGCGGCCGAGACGCTCTTTCAGATCCGTAATCGAATTCGAAAGACAGAATACCGCCATGATCTCGGAAGCGACGGTAATATCATATCCGTCCTCCCTGGGAACGCCGTTCGCTTTTCCGTTCAGTCCGTCCACGACGAACCTGAGCTGGCGGTCATTCATGTCCACGCAGCGCTTCCAGGTGATTTTGCGGGTATCAATGCCGAGTTCATTTCCCTGGTGAATATGGTTGTCCAGCATCGCCGCGAGAAGGTTGTTCGCCGCGCCGATCGCATGGAAATCTCCGGTGAAATGCAGATTGATGTCCTCCATCGGCACAACCTGAGCATAGCCGCCGCCGGCAGCGCCGCCCTTCACGCCGAACACCGGTCCGAGCGACGGCTCGCGCAGCGCTACCGTCACCTTTTTCCCGATCCGGCGGAGGCCGTCGGCAAGTCCTACCGTCGTCGTTGTCTTCCCTTCGCCGGCCGGCGTAGGCGTAATGGCAGTGACCAGGATCAGCTTGTTGTCCCGCGGGGCAAGGGTGTTCAGGATTTTCGGATCCACTTTCGCCTTGTTCTTTCCGTAAGGCTCCAGAAACTCTTCCGCAATTCCCGCTTCCTTCGCAACTTCCGTTATCGGCGCCGTTTGTGCGGCCTGTGCGATTTCAATATCACTTAAATAAGCCATAAGCATACTCCTGTTATTTAAAATATTTTGCAGCCGCCTCGAACATGCGGATATCGTAATTGCCGGGGACATTCAGGTACAGGCCGGCACCTGTGCGTTCGCTGTGCCCCATTTTGCCGAACACTCTTCCGTCGGGAGAAGTGATTCCTTCGATTGCATCAAAGGATCCGTTCGGGTTGAACTGTACATCGTAGCTTGCCTTGTCATTCAGATCCACATACTGTGTGGCGATCTGGCCGTTCTCCGCCAGGACACGGATCAGGTCATCGCTCGCATAGAAGCGCCCTTCCCCGTGTGAAATCGGCACACTGTACACTTCTCCGACTTCGGTGAACTGAAGCCATGGAGACTTATTGCTGGCGATACGTGTGCGCACGATCTTGGACTGGTGTCTCGAGATCGTATTGAAGGTCAGTGTCGGACTGTTCACATCGGTGTCGAGAATCCGTCCGTACGGCACCAGACCGAGCTTGATAAGCGCCTGGAAGCCGTTGCAGATACCGAGCATCAGACCATCTCTTCTCTCCAGAAGATCGGTGACGCCTTCCCTGATCTTTGCATTTCTGAAGAATGCCGTAATGAATTTGCCGGATCCGTCCGGTTCGTCACCGCCGGAGAAGCCGCCGGGAATAAATACGATCTGGGACTCGCGGAGTCTTGCGGCAAATTCTTCAACGCTTCTGCGGATTCCGTCAGAGCTCAGATTATTGATTACATAAATTTCCGCCTGCAGATCAGCGTCGCGTACGGCCTTCGCACTGTCATATTCACAGTTTGTCCCGGGGAAAGCAGGGATCAGGACCTTTGCCTTTGCATGGCGTACAGCAGGAGCCATATGCGTTTCCGAAGAATAGGAGAAGTTCCGGATTTCCTTGTCTTTCGCAGGAATATTGCAGGAATACACCCCTTCAAGGCGGTCTTCATACAGGCGCGCGATCTCGGATACGGGAATAAACTCCGATCTGTAACGGAAAGCCGGTTCTTCGGTTACAGTTCCGACAAGCGTTCCCGGAAGCTCTTCCTCCGATTCGATGAGGAAGGCGCCGTAAGCATAGCCGAAAAGCTCCTGCACACTGAGCCCGTCTTCAAAGCGGAAGCCGAAGCCGTTTCCGAAGCACTGCTTCATTACGCCCTCCGCTATTCCGCCGTATCCCGGCGTATAGCAGGAAGCAGCGCGGCCCGAGGAAAGAATGTCCTGAACCGTCTTTAAAAGATCCAGATAGGACTGCGCTTTCGGAAGCCCGTTTTCGTCAAGCTCCGGTTTCAGAAGGTATACGCGGCTACCCGGCTTCTTGTATTCGGGTGACAGAATGTCCGCTGTCTTTGCCGTCGTTACGGCAAAAGAAACCAGCGTCGGCGGAACGTCGATCTTTTCAAAGGAGCCGCTCATGGAGTCCTTGCCGCCGATCGATGCGATACCGAGATCCATTTGGGCCTTAAATGCTCCGAGAAGTGCGGCCAGGGGTTTGCCCCAGCGCTTCGGATCGGAGCCCGGACGTTCAAAGTATTCCTGGAAGGTCAGGTATACATCCTTAAATGAGGCGCCGGACGCGATCAGCTTGCTGACCGATTCAATGACTGCGAGGTATGCGCCGTGGTAAGGGCTCTTTTCGGAGACGTAGGGATTATAGCCCCAGGACATCAGCGAGACGTCATCCGTGTGCTTTTCTTCCATCGATATTTTCTGCACCATCGCCTGGACAGGCGTACGCTGGAATTTCCCGCCGAAAGGCATCAGGACCGTTCCTGCGCCGATGGTGGAGTCAAAGCGTTCCGAGAGTCCCCGCTTTGAGCAGATATTCAGGTCGGACGCCTCCTGCTTCAGATTTTCGGTAAAGGAGCCTGAGACTATCTTCTGATACGGGAGAATTTTCCCGGGAGCAATGTCCGTGTGCTTTTCGGCACCGTTGGAATTCAGGAAAGCGCGGCTGACATCCACGATCTTCTTATTGTTCCATTCCATGACAAGGCGCGGCTCTTCGGTCACGACCGCTACAGGAGTCGCGTTCAGGTTTTCACTGTCGGCAAGCTCCAGGAAGCGGCTCACGCTGTCCTTTTCAACGACGACCGCCATGCGCTCCTGGGATTCGCTGATGGCAAGCTCGGT